>NZ_CP025030.1:4895834-5201824 GCF_002812705.1 Achromobacter spanius
TGAGCCAGGCTTGCACCACCAGCAGCAATCCGCCTATCACGGCAATCACGGGCACCAGCCATATCCACGATATGCGGCGCGCCTTGCGCGGCGGAATTGTCGGTGCTGCGGAACCAGACTCGGCCATCGAGGATATCTCCTTCGTGTACGCAGCAGACCCAATCGCCCGCCAGCAAGCGCCTGGAATAGCGGGTAGCATGGCCCTCCTATTTGGAGGAAGTCAACGTGAATATCGCCATCCGCCCCGCGACCCCTACGGACGCGGCCCAGATCTACGCCTTCATCACTGAACTGGCCGTCTACGAACGCGCCGCGCATGAAGTGATCGCAAGCGCCGACGACGTCGCCCGCACCCTGTTCGCCCCCGGGGCGCCAGCCAAGGCCTTGATGTGCCTGGTGGACGGCAAACCCATTGGGTATGCCGTCTATTTCTACAGCTATTCCACCTGGCTAGGCAAGAACGGTATTTACCTGGAAGACCTGTACATCACGCCCGAGCACCGCGGTATTGGCGCCGGACGCAACCTGTTGCGCCACCTGGCGCAGGAAGCCGTGGCCAACGATTGCGGCCGACTGGAGTGGAGCGTGCTGGACTGGAACCAGCCGGCCATTGATTTCTATGTATCGATCGGCGCGCGGCCGCTGGATGAATGGGTGCGTTACCGCCTGACGGACGATGCGCTCAAGCAATTCGCCGAAGGCCGCCGCCAGCCCGCCTAGAACTCGGGCAAATCAAACAGCGTGTGCAGCGTGGAGCTGGGCGCGGGCACGGACGCAAGCCGCTCGCGTCCGTCGTCGGTCACCAGCACCCGCACGGGGCGCAGCGCAACGCTGGTGCCGTCCACGCTGATGGCGGTTTCGACATCCGCCCCGGCCTTGATCGCGTCGATCACCTCGGAGGCCGACGCGGTGCCGGGTTCGGTGACCCAGCCCGGTACGCCGCGCTCGGCCTGGCCCCAGCGCACATAGGTGATGTGCCCGCTGACGGGCTCTTTTCGAACGGCGACGATCACGTAAAAAGACATCCAGGCCTCCCTAAAGTCGTGTGGCCAGGATCGTATAGCAAGTTGCCGGTGATGGCATACCCGCCCGCGTCAGGGTTCAATATCGATGGCCGCAAAGGATTTCACCAGATCGTCCAGTTGCTTAAGCTGGGTCAGGAAAGGTTCAAGCTTGTCCAGCGGCAACGCGCTGGGGCCGTCGCACTTGGCGTTCTTGGGGTCGGGATGGGCTTCCAGGAACAGGCCCGCCAGGCCAACCGCCATGCCGGCCCGCGCCAGCTCAGCCACCTGTGCGCGTCGGCCGCCGGACGCCGCGTCCAGCGCCGAGCGCTGCTGCAAGGCGTGGGTCACGTCGAAAATCAGCGGACGGTTGTTCGTCACTTTCTTCATGACGCCAAACCCCAGCATGTCGACCACCAGATTGTCGTAGCCAAAGCTGGTGCCGCGATCGCACAGGATCAGCTTGTCGTTACCGGCCTCGGTAAACTTTTCAACAATATTCAGCATCTGGGTCGGGCTGAGGAACTGCGGCTTCTTGATGTTGACCACACGCTGGGTCTGCGCCAGCGCCACCACCAGGTCAGTCTGCCGGGCCAGGAAGGCCGGCAACTGCAGGATGTCGGCCACTTCCGCGACCGGCGCCGCCTGCCAGGGTTCGTGCACGTCGGTAATGACCGGAACGCCGAATTCCTTTTTGACCGCTTCGAAGATCTTCATGCCCTCTTCCAGGCCCGGCCCCCGGTAGGAATGGATGGAAGAGCGGTTGGCCTTGTCGAACGATGCCTTGAACACATAGGGAATGCCCAGCTTGCGGGTGACGCGTTGGTATTCTTCACACGCGCGCAATGCCAGATCCAGGGATTCCAGTACGTTGATACCGCCAAATAGCACGAAGGGGCGATCATTGGCGCAGTGGATCGACGAGGAAATAACGACTTCTGGGGCGGTCATGATGGGCGAATCCTGTATGAATTTTGCGGGTGACAGTGCGTAATGTACAACTAGCCCAAGCCGAAAAACGCGCTTGCGGCCCCAAGCAGGCCGTGCCGCGCGGGTCATCGCCCTGCCAGCCATGCGTGGCGTTATCGCTGGACGCGATGGATATCCCTGTCCACAATGACCCGTCGCGGCCCGGCCATTGCGCCGGCCAGCATTTGAATCAAAGGCGGGCTCATGGGTTTCTTAGACACACTGTTCCGGCGCACGCCCTCGCCGGAACAGTTCGCCAAGCTGTTCGTGGCGGCGGCGCGCAAGCAAGGCTTCGAGGGCGACGTGTCCTACAAGGCCGATGAATTCCGCCTGCTGCTGGGCGAAGGCTCGTACTTCAACCTGCACAATGCCTACCATGCCTACTGCAACACGCAGGGCGCGCAGCAAAAGCGCGCCTTGCAGGGTTTTGTCTCGGCCTTGGCCGGCAGCAAGCAGGCGACGCCGCAGCAGGCCACGGTGATCAGGCCGATGCTTCGCGCCGTGATCCGCAGCCGTACCGCGTTGGAAGACGTGCGCCTGCATCACGTGCGTACCGAAGGCGACGATAGCGCCTTTCACCCTGCTTTTCAGCCGTTTGGAGACGATTGCGTGGTGCTGCTGGCGCTGGACCACCCCGACGCGATCTCTACCCTGACCAACGGCCCCGAGGCCGCCTGGCAGTTGACGTACGACGAGGCCTTGGCCATTGCCATCGATAACCTGCGCGACGCGCCGGACAACTTCACCGAACTTGCGCCCGGCGTGTTCCGTAGCGCATGGGGCGACGGCTACGACATCAGCCGCGCCCTCCTGCCCGACATGATCGAACGCGTGCCGGTGCGCGGCCGGCCGGTCTTCATGATGCCCACGCGCGACGTGTTGCTCGTGACCGGTGACAACGACCCCAATGGCCTGACCATGATGGTTGAACTATGCCATCAGGCGCTGACGCAAGGCCGTTCGGTCAGCGCGCACATGTACCACTACGAAGAGCGGCAAGCGCTGCGCTATATGCCCAAGGATTCATCGCTTGCGCAACGCCAGGCGCATCTTGCCCGCCTGCTCGACAAGTCCGACTACGACGCGCAGAAGGCCACGCTGGACCATATCCACGAAGAACAGGGCATGGATATCTATGTGGCCAACTACAACCTGTTCACGGCGGACGACGACCCGGTCATGTCGTTCTCGTTGGCGTCATGGACGCGCGGGGTCGACACGTCACTGCCCAAAGTGGACCGACTGGCCCTGGTGCGCCCCGAGGCCGACGACGAGCTCGGCGAAGTCCGGGTGGTGTCCTGGGAACAGTCGGCGCACCTGCTGGAGCCCCTGCTCACCAAAGAACCGGGGTACCCGGTCCGGTATCGCACTCGCGGCTTTCCCGAAGACACCCAGCTTGCCGAATTGGATGAAGTGCCGTAATCGCGAGGGTAGGCGCTGATCTGTAACGCCCGGGGACACCGCCCTCGCACGGACAGCGGCGGTCCCCCGGGCATATCTCACGCCTTGAGCTGCCTGGCCTCCAGGCCCCACAACGCCGGGTCGCTTGTGGATACGCCCACCGCGCCGTGCTTGATGGCGATGCCGATGTCCGTCTGATTGCAGACGAACCCCGAGGCAACGATGGGCGGCAGGGCGTTCAAGTCTTGCCTGGCCATATGCGTCAACATGGGCGCGGGCATCAGCTGAACCAGGTTAGGATCGCTTTGTTCCAGCGCCTTGACGCTGCGCGGCCAAGTCGAGCGGTCGGTCACGAACACCTTTTGCATGGTGACCATGCCCGCCCGGTTGGCGCGCTGGATGGTGGCCACGCGGGTGGATACCAGGCTGGCCACGCCGATATCGGCCAGGTACTCCACCCCGCCCTTGTCCTGCGACAGGCCCTCGCAACTGTCGATATTGACGATGGCGAATTTGCCCGCGCGGTTCAAGGTGGCGATGACGGGCGCCAGCTTGCGCAGTTCGACGTTGGCGACGATACCGATTTCGGCCACGCTGCCCACGAAGGTGTTGATCTGCTCAAGCCCGTACAGGGTCGCAATGACCGGGTGACGCGCCAGACATGCCCCAAATGACCTATCCATGGTTATCGATCTTCCTGACCGTAAAAGCGCTGATCGCTCAAACCCAGCTTGCCGGGATTCAGCAGGTTCTGTGGATCCAGCTGGCGCTTGACGGCAAGCATCAGGTTGAACGCGCCGCCCAGCGATTCCTGCATGTAAGGCGCCCGCAGAAGGCCCACGCCATGATGATGGCTGAGCGCGGCATTATATTTAATCAGCACGGCGTTGGCGGCATCCCACGCGGCGCGATACCACGTGGCGCGCTGCTCCACCGCGACCTCGCCGCGCAACGAAAAATACAGGCAGGCGCCGTCAACGTAGGCATGCGACTGATGCGCGGACCCTGCCAGCGTGCCGGGCACCGCGTTCACCGCCGCCACCACCTCGTCGTAGATGGCGGACAGGTCGCTCCAGCGCCCGGACATTTCCAGCGTATCGGCCACGAAGCCCGGGCTGCGCTTGAAGCCTTCGGCGCTTTTGCCGGTCAGGTAGCGCGTTTCCAGCCAGCGTTCGAAGATGGCCTCGCCGTCGAGCTTTTCGCCCAATTCCTCGCAGACGCCTTCGCTGATCTGCATGACGGCATCCACCATCTGGCGCGCGCCCTCGTCGGCCACCAGCAACACGTTCAGGTCAGGTCGGTTGAACTGCACGCCGCTTTCCAATTCGTCGTACAGGCGCAGCGCCGCGGGGTTTGCGCCGCGCTGCATGATCTCGCGGCAGGCATCCAGGCCGATGGCAAAGGTCTTGAAACCGTAGGCGATGGCGCGGCCATAGTCGGGCAAACGATGCAGCTTCAGCCGCAAGCGCACGATCACGCCCAGCGTGCCTTCCGACCCGATGAACAACTGCTGAAGGTCCGGCCCCACGGCCGCCCGCGAGTAGCCGCCCACCGTGACCAGACTGCCGTCCGCCAGCACCACGTCCATGCCGAACACCATGTCTTCGATCTTGCCGTAGCGCGTGGACAGTTGCCCCGCCCCACGGCAGGCGGCCCAGCCGCCCACGGTGCTGATGCCGAACGACGACGGCCAATGGCCCATCGTCAATCCGTATTCTTTCTGAATGGTCTCTTCAAACACATCCCCAAACATGCCGGCTTCCACGTCCACGATCTGGCTGTCGCGGTCCACACCGATCAGCTTGTTCAATTGGCACACATCCAGCACGATGCCACCGCGCACGGGCAAGGCCGCGCCCGTGACGTTGCTGCGGCCGGCGGACACGGTGACCGGAATCGCCCCGGCATGCGCAATGCGCATGACCGCCTGCACCTGCTCCACCGACGACACCGCCACGATCACCGCGAGCGGCGTGGCGGGCTTGCCGCCCGTCTCCGACACCATCGATCCGGCCCACCAGTCCCGGGTCCAGGCCACCACGTCGCCCGTGGCGGTCAACACGTTGTCAGCCACGTGGCGCAAGGCGTCAAGCTGCGCGTCGGTGACGCGTACGGGGTCGCGCTGCAAGCCGGCTTCAGCGCCGGCTTCAGCGCTGGTGCCTGCCAAGGTGGCGGCATAGGCAGGCGGCGTGTGCGCGCCCACCACGTAATTGCCCCGGTTGTAGCCGCGCTTGATGGCTTCTTTACTGATCATTGTTCCTCTCCCATGAGTATGGATTTTTCGAGCTTGATGGCAGCCAGGTAATCACTGACCTGCTGCGTGATGGTGGCAGGCGGCAAACCGAGTTCCGCCTGCAAGATCTGTCCCACCCGGTCGGCCGCTTGCGCCGAGGCGTCGCGCGCCATCAAGCGGGTACGCATGCGCCGGGCCAGTACGTCTTCGACCGTGCCGGCCATTTCATGACGCACCGCGTAAAGCACTTCGGCTTCGGTGTAAGGCAGGCCCTGGACAATGGGCGCCAGCAAGGCCGGCGACGCCTGCATCAGGTCGCTGACAAAGCGCGCCTCGGTGCCGTACCGTTCGCCCAGATGCGCCGACATGCCGCCAGACGCCACGATGGCTTGCGGGTCGTAGCCGGCCGCCCCCAGCAGATAAGCCTTCTTGGTCTGGCAGGCGTTGCGCTGCCCCAGCACCTGCTGCGCGGCGTCGATGGTCTGTTCCGCCATATGCCGCGACGTGGTGAGCTTGCCGCCCACGATCGTGACCAGGCCGTCGGCCGACACGCGGATCTCGTGGTTGCGCTTGATCTCCAGCGTCTTGCCGCCCGGCGGCGCCACCAGCGGCCGGCAGCCCGCGATGCTGCCCACCACGTCTTCGGCTTGCAGGTCGGTCTTCAACGCCGAGCGCGCGCCTTCCAGCAGGAAGTCGAGCTCGCGCCGCGTGCAGTAAACGTCATCCAGATTGCCGTCGTAGTCTTCATCGGTCGTGCCCAGGTAAGACACGTCGCCCCAGCGCGTGATGGTGGCGCGGCGGCTGCGGCCGGGCACCGGAATGGTGACGGTGCAGTCGTTGCGGATTTTCATCCACGGCACGGCCACGTGCACGCCCTTGGCCGGACGCACATGCAAGGCGGGCTCGTCGCCTTTTTTCGCGCCGGTCCAGTCGCGCAGCCACACCCCCGTGGCCATGATGACCACACGGGCCCGCGCGCGGATTTCGCGCCCGTCCGCGTGCACGATCACGCCATCGACCTTGCCTTGCGCATCGCGCGTTACCGCCACCGCCTTGGCATGGTTAGCCACCGCTGCGCCGTGAAAGGCGGCGGTGCGCGCAACCGTCAGCGTCAGGCGCGCGTCGTCCACCCGCGCGTCGTAGTAAAGAAAGCCGCCCAGCAGGCCGTCCTCTTTGAAGGTCGGACAATGCGACAGGACCTCCGCCGCCGTCAGCTTCTGGTGCAGGATGCCTTCGCGCCAGCCGCCGGCGATGTCGTAGGTCCACAGCAGGCTTTCAAACGCCTTGGACAAGCGCTTGTCGAACACCCCATCGCGTTCCAGGATGGGAAACAGGAACGGCAAGCGCTGCACCAGATGCCGCGCATTGCGCCGCAAGCGCTGGCGCTCGTGCAGGGAATGGCGCACGAGGCCCAGGTTGCCCTGCTCGATGTAGCGCAAGCCGCCATGCACCATCTTCGATGACTTGGACGAGGTGCCCGAGGCAAAGTCGTCTTTCTCGATGACTGCGACACGGTATCCGCGCAAGGCCGCATCCAAGGCCGCATAAGCGCCAGTAATGCCGCCCCCCACGATCAACATGTCGAATTGTTCGCTGCCCAACCGGTCCAAATGTTCCTGCCGGTTCAGGCGTAATGGCTCGGTGCTGGTCATGTCGGCCCGATCCTTTCTGGGCTGTCTGGATAGCCACCCGATCATTTCTGCAATGCCTCTTGGTTGTCTTGCTTGAACTGTTTTACGTGCCCCAATTCCGACCCGACGCGGGCGTGCCACAGGGCACGGCGGCGCGCGCGCTCACCGGCATCGACAGCGGGTTCGAACACAGCGTCGGTCACGATGGTTTTGCGGGCGTCGTGTAGCGAGGGCCATAGCAAGCCGGACGCGCCCGCCAGATAGGCGATGCCGCGCAGGCTGGCGCGATCCGCCTCTTGCATGCGGCGTATGGGAATGCCGATCAGATCGGCTTGGATCTGCAGCAAGGGATCGCTGCGCGACAGGCCACCGCCCACCACCAGTTCCGACACCCGAACGCCCGACGCTTCCTCGTCTGCCTCGATGCAGCTGGCGACCGAGTGCGCGATACCTTCCAGAATGGCGTAGGCCACTTCGGCCTGCGTGGTGGCCATCGACACGCCGGTCAGCGAGGCGCGCGCGGCGGCTTCCATGCGCGGCACGCGCAGGCCGGTCAGGGCCGGCACGAACGTGACGCCGTTTGACGAGTCCACGGTTTGCGCCAGCGCGCTGATCTCGTGCGCGTCCTTGAACCACTTCAGCTTTTCGCACACCCAATTCAGCGCCGACCCGGTCGTCGCCACAAAGGTCTCGACCGCAAAGTGCGACACCCCACCCTGGCGGCGCGCCGTCATCGTCAGCGAGCCGTCGGACATGCCTGCATTCGCGGGCGGCTCCGTGCCGATGATCAGGTCGACAAAGCTGCCGGTGCCATGCACGCACATCGCCTGCCCCCGGTCCAGGCAGCCCAGTCCGATGGCGCCCGCGTGCTGGTCGCCGGCCGATGCCAGAATCGGCACGTCGATGCCAAGGACTTCCTGGCGGGTGCGCCCGAAGTCATCCGCGTCCTGACGCAGCGTGGGCAACAACTCGTGCGGGAAGCCCAGTTCCTGCACCCATTCCAGGTAGTAGCGATAATCAGCCAGCACGTAGGCGCCGGCGGACGTGGCGTTGGTGGGCGTGGTCACGCACTCGCGCCGTTGCGAAAAGTGCCACAGCAACCAGGTGTCCACAGTGCCGAACGCCAGCCGCTTGTCGCGCCACGCATCCGCTACCTGCGGTGTATCTCGCAGATGGCGCGCGGCCCACAGATACAGCGAGCGCACGCCCACCGGCCGGCCGACGCGCTCGCGCAGCCGCGCATCCCATTGGGGGGCGAGCAGGTCCAATGCATCCACAAAGCGCGTGTCTTGCCAGACCATGGCGGGCACCAGCGCGCGGCCCGTTTGCGTATCCCACAGCACCGCCGTAGCGCGCTGCGTGGCCAGCGCCAGCGCCACGATCTCCTGGTCGGCACGCCGGGCATCCGCGATGGTGGCGCGGCAGACCTTGATGGTTTGGTCCAGGATGTCGTTGGCGTCCTGCTCCACGACGCCCGGCCTGGGCGAGTCCACATGCAAGGCCGCGTACTGCAGGCAAGACACCTGCCCATCGGCGGACACGGTGGCGGCGCGCGTGCCGGACGTGCCTTCGTCTATGGCCAGAATCACATTCTTGTTTGTCATCGCGAGGCTTTCCCAATGGCGGGGTCCAGGGCGGGCAGCACGACGTCGTCCTTGAACTGCGGCGCGCCGGCTTCGTTGTCAGGGTTGATGGTGGTACGGGTGGGATCCCACTTGATCACGAAGCAGATGATGCTGGCGACAAGCGGCACAATCGACAGGATCAGGAAGGTCTTTTCCAACCCGTAGTTTTCGCGAAAGAGCGGAAACACCAGCAGTCCGATCGCGGCGCCTGTCGAACCCAGCGCGCCGATGATGCCGTTGGCGCCCGCCCGCAATTCGCTGCGAAACGACAGCGACGACAGGCTCTTGCCATTGGCGCCCGGCCCACCCGAGTGAAAGAGGATGAACAGCGAGGGCACGATGACGGCCACCCACAGCGGCATCTTGCCGTGGAAGGTGCCCAGGATCAGCAGCATCAGGAATACCGCGGCGAAACCGAATGCCGACGCGCGCCGCAACCCCAGCTTGCGGCCGATGTACGGCGACAGGAAGCCGCCGAAGATGCCGAACACGTTGAACACCAGGGCGCCGATGGTGGCGAAGATGAAGTCCTTGCCGAACAAGGCGGCGCTGATCAAAGGCAAGTACCAGCCCACGGCGAAATACTGGATGGACTGGCCGATCTGGACCGTGGCCGCCAGGATGGTGCGCGGCAGGTAGACGCCGCGAAAGATCAGCAACACGTTGGCCATGCCACGCTTGGCCTGGTTGGTCACCGGCACCCGTTCATGCATCGGCGCGGCAACGAAGGCTTGCCCGTATATGCGGGTCATGGCGCGCGCTGCCTGCTCGACTCGCTCTTTGCGCGCCAGCCAGATCGGGCTTTCGATCATGTAGCGCAGTTGCAGCACCAGGATGACGACAGCGAAGATGGCGGTGGCCGCCACCGAATAGCGCCAGATCGAATCGCCCACGTCCCATGAGAAAAACAGCATGGCCAGCAGCAGGTTCGTGCACACGGCCGTGTACCACATGCCTTGCCAGGTGTTCAGCCGACTTTTGAATTTCAGCGGCGTGAACTCGGCCAACACGGCCATCGCAATGGCGAAGTCGATGCCGTAAGCCGCGCCGACAAAGAAGCGACCCACCAGAATGACCTCGAAACTGGGCGCAAACATCACCAGCAGCGCGCCGATGACGGCCAGGAACTTGGCAATGATCAAGGGCCGGATGCGGCCCCAGCGGTCGGCCATCCACCCGCCGATGGGGTTGAAGGCGATGGCAACCCACGCTGCGAACGACGTCATCAGCGCCACTTGACCGGCAGTCAAGCCCAGGTCGCGCGTCATGGGGCCCAATGCCGCGCTCAGGGCGGAATTGGCGAAGGCATCCAGGAATAGTCCGCCCAGCGCCAGCCACCAGATGAGGCCGGCCCGGCCCGTGATGCCGGGGCGTGAATCGATATAAGCGATGACATCGTCGATGCCACGTATTTTTACGGTCGATGATTGCACAGTCGTCTCCTCTTGGAATTATTTCTGTAAGAGGTCGACGCAAACTGCGCGCAATAAAAGACCACCCTACAGATGGTCTTTTATCTAAATCTGTGCGGTGACTTTATGGGCTGCGCAAGGGGGTGTCAAGAAGAAGGCGTATCGGGATAAACCCTGTTTCCCGAGACTTTTTGGGCTTGGAAAAAGTATCCAAAAATCCAAAAAAGTATAAGTAATACGGTTAATTTATATGTTTTTTTCTTTATTTTTCAATGACTTGCATTAATTTTGCAAGCAGGCAAACTACGCGCATTCTGAAACTCCACCCAACAAGCCAAAAGAGGATTCCCATGCGCTTAATCACCGATCAAGAACTCAGCAATATGTCGACCGAGAACAAGCGTCGCCGTCATTTGGAACTGGATAAGAAGCTTGAGGTGGCGGCCAGCCGTGGCTGGGCCTGCGCCCACCGCATTGAAGCCACCCGTGCCAAGGTCCACGCGGCGATCCAGTCGGACGTGGAGCTGGGCCGCGATGTTGAGCAGCGCACGGAAAAGCGGCGCGACCGCGTGAAGTTCAAGAACTGACCGGCTGAATCCAGAGGATTCGCGCCAAGCTGGCGCCCGGCATCCACCCAGGCTACGGCCCCCGGACTGAACCAGCCCCGACTGGCTCAAAAGCAAAAACCCCCTGGCTCAACAGCCAGGGGGTTTTGTCATATTGGTGGTGCGGACAAGGGACTCGTAAACGCACCACTAGTGCGGCTTCGAACAACTGTTGGGGCAAAATTTTCGGCGCCACGAAGAAAAGTCCCATTCCCGACCTACTCCAGCCCGGAATGCTGACGTTTGCGTCCGACCGAGGCATGATGGCCCGCGGTTTCGAAGAGATCGCTGGAAAGCGCTACTGCCAGGGATGGTGGATCCGATGGCTTGAGTCGTGAGATTCCTTCTCCCGACTATTACCCCAACGTCACTTCAACAGCTTGCTATTCAGTAACGCAGCCATCTTAGCTTTTGCTCGAGCCACAAAGGCGTCCTCAGTTTCTGTGTCATGTGGTGGAGCAATCGCGTGGCTCAACTCTTGCGTGAACTCCTTGCTCATCACCAGTTGTGCTACGCCCTTGGCGAACTTGCTTTCCTCGCTCTCGCCACTTCTCCACCCCGTGCCGACTATCACCGCCCCCGCGAAGACACCTCCCACGCGCGACTGCACCGTTAGAGCCGAAGATTCGCGCACTTGCGCGCTATCCGGACGCGCGAGGAAGTCGATCAGACTCTCAGGCTTTCGCTGGACGAGGCTGCTCAATTGGGTATTCTTGTCGTCAGCCATGGGAACGCCCCTTTTGAGATTTGTAATAGGATCGGAAGACATAGTCGAACGCATCGACAGTGGCATCTACCACCTTCTTCTTTGTCGAGTCAGGCAGCTTTTCCCAAAACCCAAAGAGGCTCGAGATAAGGCTTAAAAACCAGCCAAACATAATAATCATCCGTGTTGTAGAAACGGTTACATTCTATATCAACACGATATGCCGTGGCTGGACCGAACGATTCTTTGGGCATCTTGCGCCGCAGCCCGTGCAGCTGCGTATGGCCTTGAACGAAAATGAGTTTCGATTGCGAGCCACTCGGCATCAAGCGCCTTGGCGCGGAGGTAAGCGTTGGCCTTCTTCCCGTGAGAAATGATCACTTTGGGCTTGACCCAATCAAGCAAAAAGTCAAAGTGCCTGGTGACTCGCTGATGCGCTTTAACGTCGCCAGCGGCAGGAGCTTCGGCCGCATATATATTCGTCTCCAAACATCGGAACTCTCCGAGCTCCTCGCCCGCAGCGATGAGTGCGTGAATCGTCATACGGCTATGCGAAAACTCGGCCTTCGACCTTCCAGTTTTAGTCTTCTGCGTTGCTCGAATAGCCCGAATTTCCCCCAGCACATCCGAACGTCTCATGCCGTACCCCGGTTCCCAATAGCTTAGAAATTGCCGTCCTGTAGCCGTAGCGGGGTTATATCCCACGATAAACACGTCGCACAGCAAAGGACTGCCCTCACAGATAAACGGACGAAGGTCATGCCCATCTCCGACAATTTCCAATAGCTCTTTTTCGAAACGCAAAAAATCTTGCATAGTTCACTCCTTTAACAGACCTACCGGAGCAGTAGGCCAGGGTCTTTGCCGGGTGGTTCGGGTTCTGATCCGGACTAATTCGGGGTTAGGGTCACCGTGAGACTGATCTTGCTATTTGCGCGGGTGACAGCGTCAATCACATCGAAAATTGTCACGGCGATCTAAGGTGCACCGGCTAATACCCTACGGGGCCTATGGAGAGGTTGTGTATCTTATTGGTGCTTGACGACGGCGGGAGGGTATGTGGGAGAAGCGTGGGATGCCAGTGGGCATACCTTGCGGGCAAGAGCGTGGTCAGGCGGAGCCTGTCAAACGTTTTTCCATCAGCAGTTGTACGCGGGTCGAGCAAGGAGAGCCGGGCGGTCGCGAAGCGATCATCCGCATATCCCAGGGGTCGGATAAACGTGGTTTGATTTAGTCCTGTTTTAAGGTTTTCGTATCACGCACCATTTCCAAATTCGCAAAAGGTCGAATTAACGCCATCGCTCACTTGGGACTCTCTGCCTTTACTACGGCGCAACCCAACCACGCCCGCTCCGCTATCAAGCGCGCTATTTCCTGTTTGCACATGAAAATAACCGATTCAACGGCCTCGGTGGGTAGCTGACTTTCGCTGACACAAAGAACCAAATCCCGCGATAGCGTGCGGTCTAAGGCATGCGCCTTAATAGTTCCTTCTGCAATTTCAGGATGGGCGGCCGAGAACGGCAAAATTGTCGCTGCCATAGCGCTTCGCACGGCTGGGATCAGGATAGCTGAAGTGCTGGCTTCCGCAAATAAATTGCATGCACACCCAGCGGTTAGAAATGCATGATCCACCCGCGTGCGCAGCGTATTCGGGAGACTTGGAAGCATTAGCGGCAAATGTGCAAAGTCCGCGATTCGAAGGATCCGTGCTGGCAACGAGACGCTAGAGTGCGCCAGCAGAAAGAGACTCTCACGAAATATTGATGTAGTGAGCATTCCCTGAATGGGTGCCTGGTCCGGAGAGAGGGAAAAGTCGACGCGCCCCTGAAGCACGAACCTCGTCAGATCCGCACTGGGCAAATCGACTATTTCCAGAACAACCGACGGCAACTCCGCCTTGGCCCGACGCATCAAAGGTAGCGCGAGCATCCGCGCTGTGCTCGAGGCCAGTCCAATGGAGACCGTGCCCGTGATCTGATCCGTGGTCTTCGAAAGAAGGCTGCGCGTGCTATCGACCTGGCGCAAGATTGTCTGCGCGTGTCTATGTAAGAGCAGCCCTTCGGCCGACGGCTGTACGCCCCTAACTCCACGTACGAGCAGCGGAACTCCCAGCTTCGCCTCAAGCAGGGACATTTGCTGACTCAGTGCTGGTTGCGCTACATGCAGGCTCTCTGCCGCACGGGTCATATTGCCTAGCTCCACCACACGGACAAAGTACTTGAGCTGACGAAGGTTCATCGAATAGGAAAATCTTATGTGTTGATCGGAAAATAGTATTTTTTTCTTCGGTTTACCAATGCCTAGAATGGGCGTCCATATGAGGATGCCTAAAATGAGTTCCCCACTCAAGGGTTTGAAAGTTCTTGATCTGACACGCGCGCTGTCCGGCCCTTTTTCCACCATGATCCTGGGCGATCTGGGTGCAGAGATAATAAAAGTTGAACCGCTTCCAGCGGGCGAGATGTCAAGGAAATGGGGTCCTTTTGAGAATAATCTCAGCCTCTACTACCTCAGCGCCAACCGAAACAAGCAAGGCATAGCAATCGACTTCCGTGAGCCTGAGGGTCTGGCGCTCTTGCGAAGCATGTCCATCGCCTCGGACATCGTGGTGGAGAACTTCAAGCCCGGAACGATGGATGCCATGGGTCTGGGCTATTCGTCGCTGTCCAGAGAGCGTCCCGACCTGATAATGGCGTCGATCTCAGGTTTCGGCTCCGTCGGCCCTGCTCGACATTGGCCAGGTTTCGATCAAGTTATCCAGGGTTACTCGGGCTTCATGAGTTTGACTGGCACACCTGAATCCGGCCCCATGCGTACCGGGGTGGCCATCGCTGATTTGTCGGCTGGCATGTGGCTGACCATTGGCATTTTGTCGGCGGTTGTCGAGCGTGCCTCCACTGGAATCGGGCGCCACGTCGAGACCTCTTTACTTGCAGGGCTGATGTCATTGCTCGGTGTTCAAGGTCAACGTTATCTGACGACGAATGAGGTCCCCCAACCGAGCGGAAACATGCATCCGGTTATTGCACCCTACGGCAGCTTTGACGCATCAGATGGGCCTCTGAACTTAGCCCCCGCGACTCAAGCGATGTGGGCCAGACTTTGCGACATCGTCGACGTTCCGCATCTGGTGGAGGATGAGCGCTTCAGTACTAACGCTGCACGCCTCGAGAAGCGGGAAGAACTACGGCAAGAACTCGAAAAAAGCCTTAAGCGAAAAACTCGTCTGGAGTGGACCTCGCTATTGATAGAAGGCGGCATTCCGGCAGGTCCCATCAACACTCTCGCCGAGGCATTCGCTGACGACCAGGTGACGACATCTGGCTTGCTGCGCACCTTATCGCATCCAGTGTTGGGCGAACTGAAGCAAGTTGCTCTCCCTCTGATATTTGGTGCGGACGAAGCCGAAAGCTATGCGCCGCCTCCGGCGTTTGGCGAAGATACACGCCAAGTCTTGTCGCAATATGGGCTCTCAAGCATCGAGATAGACGGCCTGCTGGCCCGGGGCATCGCTTACCAGGCGCAGGTGTCCAGGTGAAAAATTGTCCCAACTCCCCAAGCCTGTCCGTGGACGGATATTCCGCGACGATCCGCCTGCGAAGCCCCGAACATTCAAATCGGCTGGGGCCAGTTGACTTGGCCGCGATCAGGATGCACTTGGACGCGGTCAATTCAAACACAGCGATCCGCGTGCTTCGCTTCGAGGCGGAGGGCAAGACATTTTGCAGTGGTTATGACATCTCGTGCTTCGGCGCCGCATACACACCTGGCGCGCTCTATTTTGGTGAAACCATAGATCTGATCGAAGCAGCGCGCCCCATCACGATTGCCGCAATTCATGGAGGCATATATGGGGGAGGCACCGACCTCTGCCTGGCATGCGACTTTCGCATAGGCACACCGCAGGCAGAAGCTCTTATGCCTGCGGCGAGCCTCGGCCTACACCTCTATCCAGGAGCCCTGTCGCGCTACGTTTCCAGGCTGGGTTTGAACCAGGCGAAACGGCTATTTTTGATGGGTGAGCGCGTGCGTGCCGACGAAATGCTGCGGATTGGGTTTCTAACCGAACTTATTGACGCAAGCAGGCTCGAGAGCCGGTTGATCGAAATAAGTGAGCGAATGGCCGCGATGGCACCCATTCCGCTTTTGGGCATGAAGGCCCAGCTCAATCGCATTGCTCGAGGAGACTTTGATATTCGCTCAATCGAAGAGGCAGTGATGCTTTCGGAGGCCTCCGAAGATTTCGCCGAAGGCCTCTGCGCATGGAAGGAACGGCGCATACCGAATTTTAAACATCGCTGAGATTCGCGTGCGATGTGCTCATCCATTTGTGGCGACCGAATCCGGTTAAAGGAGTTTCAGGTGAAAACTATAATTTGTACTGTCACCATTGCTACGGCAATTTTGGCAGGATCGGCCGATGCCCAATCTGCACCGCTGTATCCTTCGAAACCCGTAAGTCTGGTTGTGGGCTTTCCTCCAGGCGGGGGAGCAGACCAAGTTGCCCGCATCTATGCAAATGCGCTCTCGAAGGAGCTCGCGACGCCGGTGATAGTGGAGAACCGCCCGGGTGCAGGCTCCACGATCGCCGCCAGCAGCGTCGCCCGTGCAAAGGCGGATGGCTATACGATGTATCTGGGAAACGCCAGTGTCATGGGCAGCGACAGCGTTCTCTACAAGGTTGACTATAGGCCCGACGACTTCATCCCCGTTGCGCAACTCACTCTTAGCCCGCTTGTATTGATCTCGAACTCTCGACTCGGTCTGAATAACGTACGTCAATTGATAGACAGGGCGAAAAATCAACCCGGTGCTCTCAATGTTGCTTCCTCCGGCAACGGAATCGTCACTCATATGGCGGCCGTCGAATTCATGCGACTCGCAGGGGTGAAACTCTTGCACATCCCGTTCAAGGGCGGTGCCGCAGCCGTCCAGTCGGTCGCAGCTGGCGACACCGATATTTCATTTGCGACCGCCTCATCGGCCAGAGCTGTTATCGAGTCGGGTAAGGTGACAGCGATAGCAGTGACCTCCGCCCATGCATCACCTTTGATGCCCTACCCCCCAATTGCCGATACGGTTCCCAACTATGAACTCACGAATTGGTGGGGGTTATTCGCCCCGAAAGACACGCCACCAAACGTTGTAGAGATTCTGTTCAGTGCTAGCAAGAAAATCCTTGCGGAGGACGACGTACAGCAAAGACTGTCTGCAAATTTCGAGCAAGCGACTCCGTCTGCCTCTCAGCAAGAATTCGCGGAGTTTGCCCATAGCGAAGGAGAAAAGGCGCTACGGCTAGCGAGAGACAGTATGGCCACGGCGAACTGAAGCACGGGCACGGAGCCGCCGCAAGCAGGGTCTGGTTGTATGTCGAGTCCCTGGCGATTTTGCTGGTTCGCCGATTTAGTTCCGCGCCGCTTAGCGCACCGATCGTCCCATTGGCCGAACTGAAGATTGAACCTACCGGCGGCAGCCCATACTCGCTTTTCATTAACAACGGCCTACTTGGAATGTTGGTGCCCTGTTTGGCTGCTGTCTCGATATCCGTGTGCATGCTCATGCTAACGAAAGGCATTTTGGCAAGCCGAAAATGGTACCAAGCCCGCGCGGCATGAACGCGCCAAGCGGATTCTGGTTCGCTCGGAAACTCAATGAAAAATCACCAAATTATTTGCTCAGCCGCGGTATTTACCGTCGACCGCTGGCTGTACGAGTTTTGCTCCTGAGCCAAGGAAGATTGCTGCAAGCAGCCCTACGTAAGCAGCAAATTGGTGCGACCGAGAAGCAGTAGCAGCGAGGATCAGACATCTTTATCTTCATCAGCTATGCCTTCCCTCATCGGGAATGGCTGGCCGTTTGAAAAATGGAGTACATCTTGCAGCAGAAACAGCCCACTCATGAACATCGAAACAGCACGTTAATGGCTTCGTCCGCGATGAAGGTCGCAATAGGACTGGCCTTGATCGTCGTGGTGCTGGCCATGGCTGGAAAACTAATTGAAGAATGGGCAACCGTTCTATGGCTGGTGTCCATGGGCGGACGCTTCTGGGGCGCTGTTTTTGTGGGACTCATCTGCGTCGCATGCGCTACTTGGGCCGGGTTGGTCAGTTGTGGCATGAGGGAAACAGAGGCCCCGATAACGCCTGGCGCATCAGAGCGTAAGGCAGCATTCTTGTTCTGGCTTGACGCCACGCTGATTGCGGGCTTGGTGATTTTCATTGTCGCTAACTTCGCCCTGTACGTTTCGTACAGCTCTTTCAGCGGACTGAACATCTATCAACAGATCGCTGTGGCCGTTATGCACGGTTCCATCGTCATGGGGATTTTCGTCCTTAGCGCGCACGCCGTGATCGAAGTCGGAGGCCACTGATGGATCGAAAGATATATGCCGTGGAGGTCACGCCAGCCAAAATGACCCGACCGTGGAACCCACTCCCATTGGTGGCCCTTGTTCTTGGGCGATACCTCGTCGGGGAACGGTTCCAGAACCTCGACCAACGTCTAGACGCTGGCAAAACGTGCCCACTCCCCCCCTTTGGCGTAAATCCTGGCGTGGATTTGGCGTAGCAAAGCAGGCGATTTAATGGGGATCGCAACGCTGCAGGCAAAAGAAAACCCCCGAGGCATACGAATGCTCGGGGGTTGTATGACATTGTTGGCGTAACGCTAAAACAATGTCAGCTCAATGTGAGCTAATACGTGGTGCGAAGGAGGGGACTCGAACCCCTACACCTGTTACGGCGTCAGGACCTAAACCTGGTGCGTCTACCAATTTCGCCACCTTCGCTAAAGGTCAAGCCCGCTATTGTAGCTTGCTTGTTAAAATCTTGCGTCATGAATCCGCGCCTCGATGCTTTACACCCCTACCCGTTCGAAAAATTGCGCGCGTTGCTGGCCTCTGCCAGCTCGCAGCCGGACGGCCTGACGCCCATCAACTTGTCGATTGGCGAGCCCAAGCACGCCGCGCCCGAGCGCGTGGCGGAGGCGATCCGCAGTCACATGGACGGCTTGTCCGTCTACCCCTCGACCAAGGGCGACCCAGCCTTGCGCCAGGCAATATCGAGCTGGTTGGCGCGCCGCTACAGCATCCCCGCGCCCGACGCCGACACCCAGGTGCTGCCGGCGCTGGGTTCGCGCGAAGCGCTGTTCGCCTTCACCCAGACCGTGATCGACCCGTCGGCCGGTTCGGTGGTGATCTGCCCCAACCCGTTCTACCAGATCTACGAAGGCGCCACCCTGCTGGCGGGCGCGACGCCCTACTTCGTCAACGCCGACCCGCTGCGCAACTTCGCCAGCGACTGGAACCAGGTGCCCGACGCCATCTGGAAGAAAACGCGGCTGGTGTTCGTGTGCTCGCCGGGCAACCCGGCCGGCAACGTCATGTCGCTGGACGAATGGGAGACGCTGTTCAAGCTGTCTGACCGCCACGGTTTTGTCATTGCGTCGGACGAATGCTATTCCGAGATCTACCTGGACGAGGGCGACGCCCCGCTGGGCGGCTTGCAGGCCGCGCGCCGCCTGGGCAGGGACGACTACCGCAACCTGGTGTGCTTTTCCAGCTTGTCCAAGCGCTCCAACGTGCCCGGCCTGCGTTCCGGCTTCGTGGCGGGTGACGCTGCGCTTATCGGCCGCTTCCTGCTGTATCGCACGTATCATGGCAGTGCCATGAGCCCGCTGGTGTCCGCCGCCAGTGTCGCCGCCTGGACTGACGAGGCGCACGTGAAAGACAACCGGCGCCTGTACCGTGAAAAGTTCGACGCGGTTGTGCCCATTCTGGAAAACGTGCTGGATGTGTCACGGCCGCAGGCCTCTTTTTACCTGTGGGCGGCCACGCCGGGCTCGGATACGGCGTTCGCACGCGACCTTTACGGCCGCACGGGTGTTACCGTTCTGCCGGGCAGTTTTCTGGCGCGGGAGGCACACGGAGTGAATCCCGGCCAGGGCCGCATTCGTATTGCGTTGGTGGCGCCCTTGGCTGACTGCGTGCAGGCAGCCGAGCGCATCGCCCATTTTGTACACACTTCTGTTTGATCAACCTTTAAAAGCTGAGCCGCTATGACTCTCGACCTGCAGACCACCATCGAAAAAGCCTGGGACGACCGGGCCAACCTGACGCCCGCCGACGCCAGCGCCGAGGTGCGCGAAGCGGTGGAACACACCATTGACGGGCTGGATCTGGGCCGCCTGCGCGTAGCTGAAAAAATCAACGACGACTGGGTTGTGCACCAGTGGATCAAGAAGGCCGTGCTGCTGTCGTTTCGCCTGAGCGACAACGCCATCATGGGCGAGGCCCCGCTGCAGTTCTACGACAAGGTGCCGCTCAAGTTCTCGGAATACGGCGACAACGCCTTCAAGCAAGGCGGCTACCGCGTGGTGCCGCCCGCCGTCGCACGCCGCGGCGCCTTCATCGGCCGCAACGTGGTGCTGATGCCGTCCTACGTGAACATCGGCGCCTACGTCGACGAAGGCACCATGGTCGACACCTGGGCCACCGTCGGTTCGTGCGCCCAGATCGGCAAGAACGTCCACCTGTCGGGCGGTGTGGGCATCGGCGGCGTGCTGGAGCCGCTGCAAGCCAACCCCACCATCATTGAAGACAACTGCTTCATCGGCGCCCGCTCGGAAGTCGTTGAAGGCGTGGTCGTGGAAGAAAACTCGGTGCTGGCCATGGGCGTGTTCCTGTCGCAAAGCACCAAGATTTATGACCGCGCCACGGGCAAGATCATGTACGGCCGCGTGCCCTCGGGTTCGGTCGTTGTTCCCGGCTCGCTGCCGTCGGCCGATGGCTCGCACAGCCTGGCTTGCGCCGTCATCGTCAAGCGTGTCGACGCGCAAACGCGCGCCAAGACCAGCATCAATGATCTGCTGAGGGCGTAATGAGCACGTCTGCCGTACTGGATCTGGTCAAGGACCTGATCGCCCGTCCGTCGGTCACGCCGGCGGATGAAGATTGCCAGGCGGCGCTTGCCGCCCGGCTGGAGCGCATCGGCTTCACGTGCGAAACCATCGCACAAGGCGGCGTCACCAATCTGTGGGCCCGGCGCGGCAGCGCCGCGCCGTTGACCGTGTTTGCCGGTCACACGGATGTGGTGCCTCCGGGTCCGCGCGAAAAGTGGGATAGCGACCCGTTCGTACCCACCGAACGCGACGGCTGGCTGTACGGACGTGGGGCGGCCGACATGAAAAGCTCGATTGCCGCCTTCGTGGTGGCGGCCGAGGAATTCGTGGCGGCCCACCCCCAGCATGACGGTTCGATCGCGCTGTTGATCACGTCGGACGAAGAAGGTCCGTCCATCGACGGTACCGCCATCGTTTGCGACGCCCTGAAGGCGCGCGGCGAAAAGCTGGATTACTGCATCGTGGGCGAGCCGACTTCCGGCGATGTGCTGGGCGACACCTGCAAGAACGGCCGCCGTGGCTCCTTGTCGGGCAAGTTGACGGTAAAGGGCATCCAGGGCCACGTGGCCTACCCGCACCTGGCACGCAACCCGGTGCACCAGTTGGCGCCGGCGCTGGCCGAGATCGTCAACATCGAATGGGACCAGGGCAACGAGTACTTCCCGCCCACGACGTTCCAGGTGTCGAACCTGAACTCGGGCACGGGCGCCACCAACGTGGTGCCGGGTGAAGCCGTTGCGCTGTTCAACTTCCGCTTTTCAACGGCCAGCACGCCGGAAAGCCTGAAGGCGCGCGTGCATGCGGTGCTGGACAAGCACGGTCTGGAATATGACCTGGACTGGGATTTGGGCGGCGAGCCGTTCCTGACCCCGCGCGGCTCGTTGACGGATGCGCTGGTGCAGGCGATTCACGCTGAAACCGGCGTCACCGCCGAACTGTCCACCACTGGTGGCACGTCCGACGGCCGCTTCATCGCCAAGATCTGTCCGCAAGTGATTGAGTTCGGTCCCGGCAACGCCACGATCCACAAGGTCAACGAACGCGTTGAAGTGGCCTCGCTGGAGCCGCTGAAGAACATCTATCGGCGCACGCTGGAAAACCTGCTGTTGCCCAAGTAAAACGCCGCTACGCGGACGCTCTGCCCCCCTTCAGAGGGGGGTGTTTTTTCCCGGTTCGGCACGCTGAATCGGGAACAAAAGGCCTGTTATGTATCAATCCGCCCGCCAAGAATTGCACACCCTGCGCGACCTCATCCGCTACGGGGTGTCGCGCCTGAATGGCGCCCAGGTGGCGCTGGGACACGGCAGCGACAACGCCTGGGACGAGGCGGTCTACCTGACGCTGCACGCCCTGCACCTGCCGCTGGACACGCTGGAACCGTTCCTGGATGCCCGTGTCGTCCGAGAAGAACGCGACCGCGTGCTGGACCTGCTGGAACGCCGCGTCACCGAGCGCGTGCCCGCCGCCTACCTCACCAACGAGGCTTGGCTGCGCGGTCACCGCTTTTATGTGGACAAGCGCGTCATCGTGCCGCGCTCGCCCATCGCCGAACTGCTGGACCAAGGGCTCTCGCCCTGGGTGCAGGACGCAACCGCCGTGGAAAACGTGCTGGACATGTGCACCGGTTCGGGCTGCCTGGCCATCCTGTCGGCCATGGCCTTCCCCTACGCCCATGTGGATGCGGTGGATGTGTCGGCCGACGCGCTGCAAGTGGCCCGCCGCAATGTAGATGACTACGGTCTGCAAGACCGGCTGGACCTGCACGAAAGCAATCTGTTCGACGCCCTGCCCGCGCGCCAGTACGACGTCATCATCTGCAATCCACCTTATGTGAACAGCGGCTCCATGGATGTGCTGCCGCAGGAATACCGCCACGAACCGCATCTGGCGCTGGCCGGCGGCGAGGACGGCATGGACCTCGTGCGGCGCATTCTGGCGGCGGCCCCCCAGTACCTCACGCCCGACGGCGTGATCGTGCTGGAGATCGGCCACGAGCGCGACTTCTTCGAAGCCGCCTTTCCGCAGTTGTCGCCCGTGTGGCTGGATACGGAAGAAGCGTCGGACCAGCTTCTGCTGCTTACCCGAGAGCAACTCAGCCTGTGATACGCGCTACTGGATTGACCCTGCGCCGTGGCACGAAAGTGCTGCTGGATAGCGCTGAATTTGTCGTGCACCCGGGCGAGCGCGTTGGCATCGTTGGCAAGAACGGCGCGGGCAAGTCCTCGCTGTTCGCGCTGCTGACCGGCGCGCTGGACCTGGACGCCGGCACGGTGAACCTGCCCGCGGGATGGCGTATCGCCAGCGTCAAGCAGGAACTGGACGCCGACGACCGCCCTGCCCGCGAATTCGTCATTGACGGCGACACGCACCTGCGCGAATTGCAGGCGCGCCGCGCTGAACTCACGGACGACCAAGGCACGCAGATCGCCGAAGTGGAAGCCGCGCTGATCGAAGCGGGCGCCTGGAGCGCCGCCTCGCGTGCCGAGCAGTTGCTGGCCGGCCTGGGTTTCAAGCCCAGCGAATGGATGCTGCCGGTCGAGAGTTTCTCGGGCGGCTGGCGCATGCGCCTGGCCTTGGCCAGCGCTCTGATGGCGCCGTCCGAATTGCTGTTGCTGGACGAACCCACCAACCACCTGGATCTGGACGCAATGCTGTGGCTGGAGAAATGGCTGGGCGCCTATCCGGGCACCGTCATGCTGATCTCGCACGACACCGAGTTCCTGGACGCGGTGGCCAAGTCCATCCTGCATTTCGACCACGCCAAACTGGTGCGGTATCGCGGCGGCTATGGCGACTTCCTGACGCAACGCGCCGAGCGCCTGCGCCAGACCAACATTGCCTACGAACGCCAGACCCGCGAAACCGCGCGCCTGCAAGGATTCATCGACCGCTTCAAGGCCAAGGCGTCCAAGGCCAAGCAGGCGCAAAGCCGCGTCAAGGCGCTGGCGCGCATGCAGGTGCTGGCGCCGCTACATGCGGAAGCGGGCATCGACATCCGCATCCCCTCGCCCGACCAAGTGCCGGACCCGCTGCTGACCCTGGAGCACCTGTCCGCCGGCTACACCGACGCGGCGGGCAATGCCATTCCCATCCTGCGCGACGTCACCTTGATGGTGCGCGCGGGCAGCCGTGTGGGCGTGCTGGGCGCCAATGGCGCGGGCAAGAGTACGCTGATCAAGACCCTGGCGGAAGAAATTCCCGTGCAAGCTGGCGAACGCCGCGCCTCGCGCGGCTTGGCCATCGGCTACTTTCACCAGCATCAGCTGGACATGCTGGACGTGGACAGCACGCCTATCGCCCATCTGGCGCGCCTGGCGCCGGAAACGCGCGAACAGGAACTACGCAATTACCTGGGCGGTTTCGGCTTTTCCGGCGACACCGTCACCAGCAAGGTCGGCCCGATGTCAGGCGGCGAAAAGGCGCGCCTGGCGTTGTCCCTGATCGTCTGGCAAAAGCCCAACCTGTTGCTGCTGGACGAACCCAGCAACCACTTGGACGTGGAAACCCGCGAGGCCCTGGCTGCCGCGCTGGCCGACTTCGGCGGCAGCATGCTGCTGGTGTCACACGACCGGCACCTGCTGCGCACCACCGTGGACAGCTTCTGGATCGTCGCGGACGGCGCGGTGCGCGAGTTCGATGGCGACCTTGAAGACTATCGGGATTGGCTGGCTGCGCGCAATGCCGGCGAACGCGCGGAAGCCGCGCGCGAAAGCGCCGAAGGCAGCGAACCCGTTGTAGACCGCAAGGCGCAACGCCGGGCCGAGGCCGAACAACGCCAACGCCTGTCAGCACTGCGCAAGCCACTGGAATCGAAGCTGGCCAAGGTCGAGGCCGAGATGGAAAAACTGCGCACCAAGCTGCACGCGCTGGACGCCATCATCGCCGACGCGGACCTGTATTCCGATGCGCGCCGCGCGGAACGCCAGAAGGTCATGGCCGAGCACGGTGAACACGGCAAGCGCATGGACGAGCTCGAAGAGCAATGGCTTGAGATCCAGGGTTCCCTGGAAGAAATCGACCAAAGCGAAGCCTGACGAGGGGCTTGGAAGATGCACCTGGGTGGCGGCTTTGCACGCCGCCCACGCCCCTCTGCTTCAACTATTAATAATAAGCATTATCATTTATACTTCGTCCCGAATTTGACTCCTACTGGCGCCGGACGCCAGCAACATGTCGACCCTTACGGACGTATTTCTCCGCCACTACCGCGAACTGCTGGGCTTTCTGTCGATGCGCACAGGCTCGCGCGATGTGGCCCAGGACTGCGCACAAGACACGTGGATCAAGCTGGCGGAATTCAACGACCGCACCCGCCCGGACAATGACCGCGCGTACGTATTCCGGGTCGCCGCCAACATCGCCACCGACTGGCACCGCCGCCGCACACGCGAACTGACGGCCACCGCGGACTACGCCGCCGCCCTGCCCGTCGCCTATGCCGCCGACACCTTCGACGTTGCCTCTGCCCATCAGATCTTGCGGCGCCTGGAAGCCGCCCTGCTCGCCCAGCCCCGCCGCAGCCTGGACGTCTTCGTTCTGCATCGCCACGAAGGGCTGACTTATCGGGCCATTGCGGAGCGTTTCGGGATATCGATCAGCGCGGTGGAAAAGCACATGATGCGCATCCTGCTGGCCTGCGACGTGGCGTTGGCCGACTGATGATGGCCGACTGATGGCGACGTCCCGCATCCGTCCCGCCGACCCCGTGGAAGAAGCGTCACGCTGGGTCATCCGGCAAAGCGGCCAGCGCCTGGACGATGCCGAGCATGCGGCGTTTGAAGCTTGGTATCGGGCGGATGCGCGGCACGCGGCCGCCTATGAGCGCTTGTCGCGGCTGTGGCGGCGCATGGGTGAAATTGATCGAGGCAAGCTCAGCAAGCGCCCCGCGCGCAAGCTGCGGGCAACCGCAATGCTGGCGCTGCTGACGGCGGCGTTCGCGGGCTGGTTCGGGTCAAGCAGCCCGACGCAGCAGGCCGATTATGTGGCCGGCGCCGGCATCTTGGCGCTGACGCTGCCGGACGGTTCAAGCGTCGTGCTGGACGCGCACAGCGCGCTGGCGCTGGACTACACCGACGGCCGGCGCCAGGTTCGCTTGCTGGCGGGCCGCGCGCAGTTCGAGCCCGCGCCACGGCAAAACGGCATGGCTTCGTTCTCGGTCCTCACCCGCGACGCCTCGGCCACGGCGCTTGGCACGCGCTTCACTGTGGATCTGCAAGACGACGGCACCCGCGTTGCGGTGCAAGCGCATCAGGTGGCGGTGCATTGCCTGCCTTGCTTTGAAGACCAAAGCGTGACCTTGTCGGCGGGCGAAGCCGTTGACGTATCCGAAGCGGGTATCAAACGCAGCGCCGAAGCGGGTACGGCATCGCCCGGCTGGACGCGCGGGCTGTTGAGCTTTGACGACGCCCCCTTGGAGACCGCGGCGCAGGCGCTGGCCCGCTACAGCGGCAAACACATCATGGTGATGGGCGATGCCGCCCGGGCACAGCGCGTGTCGGGCACCGCCAATGTGGCCAATGCCCGCCGCGCGCTGGAATTGCTGTTGGCGCAGACGTCTGTGCGCGTGACGGATTTGCCGGGCTTGCTGATCTTGCGTTGACGGCGCCCCGGCCGCGCGCCCGAAGCCGAAGCCGCACCAGCCCCAGGACCGGCGTCCATGTCCACGTCCGCACACAATCGGTAAATGAGAATCGATATAAATTATTCATCACGTTTTTGATGAGGGGTTTGGGCAGTGCCGACGTCCTACGGCTGACATTACTGCTTAGGACTTACGCATGGCTTCCCGCTTTTTCCTCTGCCGCCTGCCCTCGGGCACGGCCGCCGCGGCCACCTTGAGCATGGCGCTGACCTTGGTGCACCCTGCGCTGGCGCAGACGCGCGCCACCGCTGTCACGTTCGACATTCCGGCCCAGGCCCTGGGTTCAGCGCTGCTCGCGCTGGGCCAGCAGGCCAACCTGGAAGTGTCATTCGTGCCGGCGGCAGTCGCGGGTAAATCGGCGCCGGCATTGCACGGCACCTTGTCGCCACTGGACGCGCTGGACCAGTTGCTGCGCGGCTCGGGACTTGCCCTGCGCAATGACGGCCCGGGCCGCTACGTGATCTACGTCGACAAGACCAACCAGTTTTCAGCGCTGCGGCTGGACGCGGTGAAGGTCTATGGCGAACACAGCGACGAGCGCGTCTACACGCAGGAAGAAATCGCCACCACGCCTACGGCTAACCAGGACTTGAGCTCGCTTGTGGCCACCCACCCCGCCGTGCGAACGAACGCGACGGCCAATGGCTCAACGAACCGCGGCTCGATGAATGTGGAAGACATTTCCTTCCACGGGTCCAGCCCGTATCAAAACCTGTTCCAGATCGACGGCATGGACGCCACCAACCGCGTTGATCCCGCCAGTAAAAACCTGAACCTTCAGATCGGCAATATTCCCAGCAATTCGCAGTCGTACTTCGTGGACACAAACCTGCTGGGCGAAGTGCGCGTGATGGACAGCTTCGTGCCGGTCGAGTATGGCCGCTTCACGGGCGGAGTGGTCGATGCGCGGCTGCGCCGGCCGTCCGGTGAAAACCATCTGCAACTGGACTACCGCTGGAACACGTCAAAAATGACGCAGCAGAAGATCGCCGAAGGCGATGAAAAAGGCTGGGGCCAGGGTAAGCCGGGCTTTTCGCCGGTATGGAAGAAGCGCTTTTACACCGCCATTGGCGACATCGCCATCAACGACAAAACCGGCGCGGTGCTCAGCATGTCGCGACGCGAATCCAGCATCCGGCGCTGGAACATGGGCGTGGACGCCGACCAGCCCACGCAAGGCGAAGACAACTACACCGACCGCATCGACAACTTCCTGGGCAAGGTCACCGTGCGTGCCACGGCGGACACCATATCCGACCTGACCCTGAAATACAGCGACCGCCGCGAAACGCTGGCAAGCGACACGTTCCGCAACACGCAATGGGACAACACGCACGCCGCGCGCGGTATCGGCTGGAACCTGGATCACGCTTTCCAGGGCGGGCGCGCGTCGGTGCAGGCGGGTTGGGACAATGCGCTTAGCAACCGCTCATCAGAGGCCACCGAGCTGGTCACACACAAGTTTCCCTCCATTCCCCAATTCACCGCGGGCGGCTACGGCAAGGAACAAAAGGAACAGGACACCTGGACCTTGAAAGGCCGGATAGACCTGGACCCGATGCGCACAGGCGCCTTCACGCACACGCCCTATGTGGGTGTGGACGTGCAACGCGTGGCGGTGAACTTCGAGCGGTTCAGCGATTCGTATTCCTATATTGCAAACCACCTGTCCAACGGCGGCGAACGTCAAACAAGCAAGGTGCACTACCTTCAAGGCACCGTCGCAACGAAGTACAACACCGCATCCGTCTACGTGTCGGACCGTGTCGAACTGGGCCGCGTCGCCTTCACCGGTGCGCTACGCGCCGACCGTGAAACCTTCCTGGACAACACCAACCTGTCGCCGCGAACGCGGCTGGACTGGGACGCTTTCGGCGACGGCAATACGGTGATCAGCGGCGGCTGGGCCCGCTATTACGGTTCCGACGTGCTGAACATTGCGCTGGAAGAACGAATCAACACCCTGCGGCGTCAGGTGCTGGACCGCAACGGCAAGCCCGTAGCCGATGGCTCCAAGCCCTACTACGTGTCTTATGAAGGATTGCGTACCCCCTACGACGACGAATGGGCGCTGTCGGTCAGGCAGCGCATGGGCGGCATGGAAGGCGTGGCCGCCTACGTACACCGCAACGGACGCGACCAGGTGAGCAAGTCAGGCAACAGCATCCAGGGCTATCGCTACCTGAACGACGGCAAGTCCACCACCGACACCATCAGCCTGACGCTGCGCACGCTGGAACCGTGGCGTCTCATGGACACGCGCTGGACGGCGCGTGCCGACTGGAGCTATCAGAAGCGCCGCGTCAACGCCGACCTGGTTGAAGGCTATGAGGGCGGCGCGCGAGACCCGGATGAGTACATTCTTTACGACGGCGAGCGCATGCGCGCCATCGACCTGCCGCCAACGACATTCCATCAGCCGCAGAAGGCCTCGTTGAGCCTGACCGGCATCTGGCCCAAGGCCGGGCTCACGTGGGACAACAGCGTCCAGTGGCGCAGCTCGCGGATGTCATCGATTTACGTGGGCTTTGGCCCGCGCCCGGAATCGCTGCAAAGCTACCGCAGCGCCCGGCTGGCCTCGTACTGGACCTGGGACACGCGCCTGATTTGGGAACCCACTTTCGCGCGCAACGTCGCCTTCACCGTGGACGTGCTGAACGTCTTGAACAAGACCCCGGCCATTACCGCCAGCAACCCGAATCTGTCGACCAACCGCAGCACCTACCAGGTAGGCCGCGAGATCTGGGTACAAGCGAGTTACCGCTTCTGATGCGCGGTGTGCCTATTCGCCGTGGCCTATTGGGCGCGGCGCTCCTTTTCGTCATGGCCTGCGGCGCGGCCGCGCGGGCCGAGCCGGCTGCGGTTTGTGTCAACGATGGCGAATGGGACGGCGCCTGCCTGCGCGCACGATACGCCGGCCCGCCCGGCGATTGGCCCGCGCCGGACATTGACGCCGGCATCACGTGGACCGAATGGGCCACCGTGCCGCCGCCCAGCGCACCGCCAACATCATGGCTGGCAACTAATGCAGACCAAGCGCAGTTGGCGCAAGACATTCAAAAGCCGGAAGTCGTGGCCTTGGGGCAGATGCTGTTCTTCGACGCGCATCTGTCCCGCAAAGGCCAGGTGTCTTGTGCTTCCTGCCATCAACCGCAACGCGCCTTCACGGATGGCCGTCCGCTGGCAATCGGCGAAGACCGCCTGATGGGCCGGCGACGTTCACCGCCGCTGTTGGCGGCGCCTTTCGCGCCGAGCCTCTTCTGGGATGGACGCGCCACATCCCTGAAAACGCAGGTGCTGGGGCCGGTGCAGGACAGCCGCGAGATGAATCATGACCTGGGGGATGCCATTGCCCGCCTGCGGAACCTGCCGCCATATCCCGCGCAGTTTCTGAAGGCATTCGGACCGGCTGTCGGAATCGAGGGAATGGCAGTAGACACCGCGGCGGTCGATACCGCGGCGGTCGACACCGCGGCGGTCGATACCGCGGCGGTCGACACCGACCGGCTGGCCCGCGCGCTCGCCGCTTTCGTCGCGACGATCCGCCCGCAAACCACCCGCTTCGATGCGTTTCTGAATGGCCAGCGCGATGCCCTGGACGACCGCGAACTGTTGGGCATGCATCTGTTCCGCACGCAGGCGCGATGCATGAATTGCCATAACGGCCCACTGCTGACGGACCATCAATTCCATAACATCGGGCTGTCGTTCTATGGCCGCCGCAATCAGGACCTGGGCCGATTCGAGGTGACGCGCAACCCCGCCGATCTTGGCACGTTCCGCACGCCCAGCCTTCGCAATGTCTCGCAAGCCGGGCCTTGGATGCACAACGGTCTGTTCACGGATTTGAAGGGCTTGCTGCGCATGTACAACGCGGGCATGGGTCGGGACCCGGCGCTGGCCGACGCGCCTGACACCTACGCGCCGCGCAAGTCCGAACACATCCGGCCGCTGGATCTCAGCGCGGACGACATCGACGCCCTCTTGGCGTTTTTGAAAGTCTTGTAGGGAAGGAGAAAGCGGCGTCCCGGGCGCTTGCACGACGCAAGCTCGGGAACGCCGCTGGCCTGCCGTTACGAGTACGGCCGCTCGCGCAGGCGGGTGTGGTTATCGATCACGGTGTCGATCACTTCACGCAGAATGGTTTCGGCCAGGGCAGGCGGCACGCCCGCTTCTTCGGCCAAACGGCGGATGCGCTCGACCTGCTGGGATTCCCTGACGGGATCTAACAGATCCATGCCGTGGTTGGTCTTCAATTCGCCAAGCATGTCCGTGCAGCGAAAGCGCACGCCGAGCAGCAGCATGATTTGCTGGTCGATCTCATCGATCTCGGCACGCAGCGACGCCAGCTCGGCTTTTGGGGACTCATTGGTGGCCATGTTTAACCCTGAACAATATCAAGCTTCGCGATGCCCAGCGCCAAGGTCTTGGCGCCCACATCGCGAAACTGGATTTCTGCCTGGGCGTCCTGACCGGCGCCGCTCAAGCCAATAATCGTGCCATCGCCAAACCGCGCGTGGTGCACGCCCTGACCCACACGATACTGCTTGTCGCCCACCGTGACACCGCTTGCAATGCCACGAGGTTGACGCGGCGCAATGGTATTGGTGGCCTTGCGGCCAAATGCGTCGCCGCGATTGCCGCCGCCCCAACCCGCGCCCGTGCTGCTGAGCGGCGCCAGGCCAGCCTTGGGGGACAGCCACTTCAGATGCTCTTCGGGAATCTCGTCCAGAAAGCGCGAGCGCATGGCGTAGCGCGTCTGGCCATGCAGCATCCGGCTTTGCGCCAGGCTGATGTACAGACGCTGCCGGGCGCGCGTGATCGCCACATACATCAGGCGGCGCTCTTCTTCCAAGCCAGACTGTTCCAGGATGCTGTTCTCGTGCGGGAACAGCCCCTCTTCCAGGCCGGTGATGAAGACCGCGTCAAATTCCAGCCCCTTGGCGGCATGCACCGTCATGAGCTGGACGGCGTCCTGGCCTTGCTGGGCCTGGTTGTCGCCGGCTTCCAGCGCGGCGTGCGACAGGAAGCCCGCAAGCGGGGTCAAGCCGTCGGACGCCACGATGGGCGCGTCGACCACGCCGGGCATCAGCGTCGACGAGGCGGCCTGCTCGGGCACCACGCCGGCAGGCATGCCGTCATAGTTTTCTTCCGACGCGAACACGGCAGCCGCCGTGATCAGTTCGTTCAAGTTTTCCAGCCGCTCGGCGCCTTCGCGTTCCGCCTTGTAATGGGCGTTCAGGCCGCTGGTCTCAAGCATGTGCTCAACCATTTCCGGCAGCGGAAGGTCGCGCGTTTCTTCGATCAGACGATGGATCAGTTGGGCAAACTGGGCCAGGTTGGACCCGCCCTTGCCGCCCACCAGCGCCACCGCGCCGTACAGGCTGGTGTCGTGCGCGCGGGCCGCGTCGGCCAGTTGCTCCAGCGTACGCGCACCAATACCGCGCGTCGGGAAATTGACGACGCGCATCCACGAGGTGTCGTCGTGCGGGTTGGCCATCAAGCGCAAATATGCCAGCGCGTGCTTGATTTCCTGGCGTTCGAAGAAGCGCAGGCCGCCATACACCTTGTACGGAATGCCGGCCGAGAAGATGGCGTGCTCGATCACGCGGGATTGCGCGTTACTGCGGTAGAGCACGGCGATCTCGCGGCGCAGGCTGCCGTCATGGATGAGCGAACGGATTTCGTCCACGATCCATTGGGCTTCCATGCCGTCGGAAGGCTGTTCGATGACACGCACCGGTTCGCCTTCGCCCTGGTCCGTCCACAGGTTCTTGCCCAGGCGGCCGCTGTTGTGGCCGATGAGTGCGTTGGCGGAATCCAGAATGTGGCCGAACGAACGGTAGTTCTGTTCCAGGCGGATCACGGTGCCGTGCGCGTAGTCGCGCTCGAAGTCGGACATGTTGCCGACGTTCGCGCCGCGAAAGGCGTAGATGGACTGGTCGTCGTCGCCCACGGCGAACATCGCCGCGCCACCGCCGGCCAGCAGGCGCAGCCACTTGTATTGCAGCGTGTTGGTGTCCTGGAACTCGTCCACCAGGATGTGGCGGAAGCGGCGCTGGTAATGCTCGCGTACCGGCGCATTGCGCGACAGCAGTTCATAGGCGCGCAGCAGCAGCTCGGCGAAGTCGACCACGCCTTCGCGCTGGCACTGAGCTTCGTAAAGCTGATAGATCTCGATCAGGCGGCGGCGATGGGCGTCGTAGGCCTCGACGTCTTGCGGACGAAGGCCTTCTTCCTTGGCGCCGTTGATGAAGCGCTGCACGTCACGCGGCGGATACTTTTCGTCGTCGACGCCATTGGCCTTCATCAGGCGCTTGATGGCGGCAAGCTGGTCGGTGACATCCAGGATCTGGAAGCTCTGCGGCAAGCCGGCGTCGCGGTGATGCGCGCGCAGCATGCGGTTGCACAGGCCGTGAAAAGTGCCGATCCACAAGCCGCGCGTATCAATCGGCAAAATCGCCGACATACGCGCCAGCATTTCGCGGGCGGCCTTATTGGTGAACGTGACTGCCAGCAGCCCAAAAGGCGAGGCCTGGCCGGTTTGAATCAGCCAGGCCATGCGGGTAGTGAGTACCCGGGTCTTCCCGCTGCCCGCCCCGGCCAAGACCAGGGCGTGCTGCGGTTCTAACGTTACTGCGGCGCGTTGTTCAGGGTTGAGCTTCTCTAGCATCATGCCGCGTAGCGGCGCAGATGTTGAGCGAATTGCTCGAGCCCGGCGATGCCGCTTTGCTGGGCGCGCTGGCACCAGGCCTGCAGGTCATGAAGAAGCTGTTCGCTGCTGGCGCTGGAGCTTTCCCAGATGCGGCCGAGTTCACGACGCATTTGCACCAGCGTCGACAGCGACTTGTTCTGGGCAATGGCGCTGTCCACGGCAGCCAGGGTTTCCGGCTGGAGGATGTCCTCGTTGCGGTGGAGGGCACTACGCACCTGACGCAGCTTGTTATAGCCGCAATCCGCGTTGCCTTCCTGGCGCGAGGCCTTCAACTTGTTCATTTCTTCGCGAGCGGCGCTCTTGATCACGTCCGCATAGCGGGCCATGACTTCGTAGCGGTGCGTGATCACGCCTTGCAGCGTGCGCAGGTCGATGCCGGTGCGGGTGTCGTCCAGCTTCAGCTTGGGCGCAACCTTCTTGATCTTGGCCAGGCCAAAGAACTTCAGGATGTTGATGTAGGCCCAACCGATGTCGAATTCGTACCACTTGGCCGAAAACTTGGCCGACGTGCCGTGGGCGTGGTGGTTGTTATGCAGTTCTTCGCCGCCAATCACGATGCCCCAGGGGAACACGTTGGTGCTGGTGTCCGGACTGTTGTAGTTGCGGTAGCCCCAGTAGTGGCCGATACCGTTGACGACGCCGGCTGCCCAAAAGGGAATCCAGGCCATCTGCACCGCCCACACCGTGACGCCGACAGCGCCGAACAGGGCGACGTCGATGGCAAGCATGGACAACACGCCCCACAAGCTGTGCTTGCTGTAGACGTTGCGTTCGAGCCAGTCGTCAGGCGTGCCGTGGCCGAACTTGGCCATGGTTTCCTTGTTGTTCGATTCTTCGCGGTACAGCTCCGCACCGCGGAACAGCACCTTCCAGATGCCGAACAGCATGGGCGAGTGAGGATCGCCTTCCTTTTCGCACTTGGCGTGGTGCTTGCGGTGAATGGCAACCCATTCCTTGGTGACCATGCCGGTCGTCATCCAGAGCCAGAAGCGGAAAAAATGCATGACGGCTGGATGAAGATCCAGACCGCGGTGCGCTTGGCTGCGATGGAGGAAGACGGTGACCGCAACAATCGTGATGTGCGTCACGACCAAGGTGAAAACGACAATCTGCCACCAAGTGGCTTGGGTCAGACCGCCGGCAATGAAGGAGAGGATGTAATCCATAAAGCTGTTATGAGCCTCGCTTGTTAAGTGCCTGAAGTTTAGCTTACCTTTGCCGTCTTATGACAAGGTAGTTTCAAAATAGTTTTTGAGCGAAATCAAGGACTAAGCCCTGATTTTAGAGCAAAAAAAAGCCACGCTCGCGATCACTTCGGGCAGATCGCGAGGCTAGCCTTGCGGACATGCGGCGCTTTGGGCCGGCTACCCCTGGTAGTTGGGGGTATTCGCAAAGACACCTGGTTTTGGCCATATCCCGCAATTAAAGTTCCTGTCAGCGAGGGGGCTGGGGGAGTAAGGGGCTTCTGCCGCGATTGTTTTTCCCAAGACACACGCACCGGGCAAAATTTCACCCCTAAAATGCCCACGAACTGTCTCATTTGCCCCACTGATGTCACGAACAAAAACCCGTCCCTTATTGTTTTCGGCCCTCGCCTTCCTTGCGCTGGCGCTACACGCCCCCGCATCCGCCCAGTCGATGAAGTCGGGCGACGTGGCCGTGTTGGCGTCGTACTACGAAATTCGAGGGTCGGACTGCCTGGCGCTGCGGGCACCGTACGTGGTGATCACGGAAAAGCCGCGCCTGGGCAAGGCCAGCATCGTGCAGACTCGCGGGCAATCCAGCGATTCCGGCCGCTGCGCCTATAAGTCGGTAGCCGTATCCCAGGTGGTCTATATCGCCGACCAGCCAGGCTCGGATACCCTGGCCTGGCAGGTGAAATACCAGAACAAGACCTTGGGCACCCGCCGTTACAGCGCCACCATAGGCGTCACGCCGGCCAAATAGCCGGCGCGCGCCACACCGGGAGGTATCAGGCCGGCTTGCCTGGCGCGTCGGTATCGGCCTCGGTGGCAGCCTCGGTGTTGGCCTCTGCAGCGGCCACGGGTTCCGCCACCGGTTTGACCTCAGCCGCTTCTGCGTCGACCGGCGTGACGTCGACCCCGGTTTCCGCCAGCACGTCCTGGCCGTCGTCTTCCGCCAGGTCAGCGTCAGCCGCTACGCCTTCCGCTGCCGGCTCCGATGCCGCGCCCTTCTTTTTGCGCTCGAACACCGCCGCGAAAAAGCCGTCGGTGCCATGCACATCGGGACGCAATTGCAGATACGGGCCTTCCAGCTTCAGCGTTTCGCAGCGCGAGGCCAGAATTTCGGCGGCATCCAGGCGTTCGAAATCGGGGTGGTTGGCCAGGAAACGTTCGGCCTGCACTTCGTTTTCTTCCGCCAACAGGCTGCAGGTGGCATAGACCAGACGTCCGCCCGGCGCCACGCAGCGCGCGGCGCTGTTCAGGATGCGCTCTTGCAACTGCCCCAATTCGGCCAGCGCCTGCGGGTGCTGGCGCCACTTCAGGTCAGGATTGCGGCGCAAGGTGCCGATGCCGCTGCACGGCGCATCGACCAGCACGCGCTGGGCCTTGCCGGCCAGGCGCTTCACGCGGGAATCGTTTTCGCTGTCGATCACGACAGGCACCACGTTTGACAAGCCGCTACGCGCGAAACGGGGCTTGGCGCGCGCCAGGCGGGCGGCCGAGACGTCGAAGGCGTAGAGGCGGCCGGTGGAGCGCATCAGCGCGCCCAGCAGCAGGGTCTTGCCACCGGCGCCCGCGCAGAAATCGATGATCATTTCGCCACGGCGCGGCGCGACCAGCAGCGCCAGCAACTGGCTGCCTTCGTCCTGCACTTCGATGCTGCCGTTTTCGAATTGCGGCCAGCGGTTGATGGCCGGGCGCCCTTCCATGCGGATGCCCCACGGCGAATACGGCATGGCCACGGGTTCGTAGCGGCCGGCGCTTTGCTGCAGCTCGGTCAACATGGCGTCGCGTTCGACCTTGAGGGGATTCACGCGCAGGTCCAGGCTGGCCTGACGGTTCAGCGCTTCGACGAGGGTGTCCGGGCTGTCCATCAGCGCCAGACGCTCGTCCAGCCAATCGGGAATGCTGCCGCGAATGGCACGCGGCAAGGTTGCCAGGTCAATCTGCGACACGCGTTTGAGCCATTCGGCTTCGGCGGCGTCCATGCCCTCTTCCAGCGCCTCGGCGCCCAGCGTCGCGTTCAAGCCCAGAATGGCCAGGCGACGCGATGCGGGACCCACGCCGCTTTCGCCGAACTGGCGATAACGGCGCAGATGGCGCAGCACGTCATAGACGGCCTCGGCTACCTCGGAGCGATCGCGCGCGCCCAGGTTGGGGTGGTGACGCAGCCAGTGCGACAACGCGGCATCGGCCGGATAGGTCCATTGCAGGATTTCGCCCAAGACGCGCTGGACCTGGTCGATGCGGATGGCCGCATAGGACTGGCGGGGACGATTGAACTGCGGCTTTGGCGCGCCTTGTTCGCGGCTGCCCTGATCACGACTGCCCTGATAGGCGTCGCCACCACGCTGGCCGGCATATTGGCCGCGTTCGCCACGGTCGTCGCCGCGCGGGCCGTCATAGGACGGACGCGAATCCGAACGGTCCTGGCTTTCACGGCGATCCGAAGCATAGGAACCACGTTCACCGCCACGGTTTTCACCACGCGGGGCGTTGCCGTACGACGGACGCGAATCCGGACGGCCCCCGCCTTCACGGCGCTCCGAACCATAGGAGCCACGGTCACCGCCACGGCTCTCGCCACGCGGGGCGTTGCCGTACGACGGACGCGATTCCGGACGGCCGGCGCCTTCGCGGCGATCGGAACCATAGGAGCCGCGCTCACCGCCACGGCTTTCACCGCGCGGGGCGTTGCCGTACGACGGACGCGAATCGGAACGGCCTGCGCCTTCACGGCGATCCGAACCATAGGAACCGCGCTCACCGCCACGGTTTTCACCACGCGGGGCGTTGCCGTATGACGGGCGCGAATCCGGACGGCCGGCACCTTCGCGGCGCTCCGAACCGTAGGAACCGCGTTCACCGCCACGGCTTTCGCCGCGCGGGGCGTTGCCATACGACGGACGCGAATCCGGGCGGCCCGAGCCTTCACGGCGCTCTGAGCCATAGGAAGCACGTTCACCGCCACGGTTCTCGCCACGCGGGCCATTACCGTATGACGGACGCGAATCCGGTCGGCCCTGACCTTGACCCTGGCCTTGTACCTGGCCGCCACGGCGCTCCGAACCGTAGGAACCACGCTCGCCGCCACGGCTTTCACCGCGCGGGGCGTCGTAGGACGGACGGGGCGCGGGGCGTCCCTGGCCTTGGCCTTCGCGGCGGTCGCCGCCGAAGCCGCCGCGTTCGCCACGGCTTTCGCCGCGCGGGGCGTCGAACGACGGACGGGGTGCCGGGCGGCCGGCATCGCGGCTGGGGCGCTCTTCACGCCCCCGTTCGGCGCGCTCGCGCACCGGTGCCTCGCGGGCTTCGCCCTTGGGACGCGAAAAAAAGGACCGACCGTCGCGCCCTTCGGAGGCGGCCCTCGGGGAGCCTGCCGGACGAGAACGCGGAGATTGGGGTTTAGTCATGGTGTGTTCCAGTGGGGCGGAGGAGTTCCGCCCGATAAAAGCGATTCAGGGCCGCTCAGGCAGCCGGCGACCAGGTGAAAAGGCGTGCGGGATCCCCCTGCACGTCCACCCGGTGGTCGTTTGTCAGGGTAACCCGGCCTTCAGCCAACCAACGCACGGCGGCCGGAAAAGCCTGATGTTCCACGGCCAGCACGCGGTTGGCCAGCAGTTCCGGCGTATCCCCCGCCAGAACCGGCACACAGCCCTGGGCAATGATGGGGCCGTGGTCCAGGACCGGGGTCACGAAATGCACGGTGCAGCCATGCACGCGCACGCCGGTCGCCAAGGCTTGGGCGTGCGTATGCAGGCCAGGGAATGCCGGCAACAGCGATGGGTGGATATTGACCAGGCGGCCGGCGTAATGGTTGACGAAGCCAGGCGTCAGTACGCGCATGAAACCGGCCAGAATGACGTAATCAGGCGCATAGCGATCGATTTCGGCGGCCAGGGCGGCATCGAAGGCCTCGCGGCTGGGGTAGTCCTTGTGATACAGCGCCGCAGTGGGAATGCCTTGGGCGGCGGCCCACTCCAGGCCGCCGGCGTCCGGCCGGCTGGCGATGACGGCGGCGATATCGGCCGGCCAGCCCTGGTTGCGGCAGGCTTCGGCCAGCGCCTGCATGTTGCTGCCCCGCCCCGAAATCAGGATGACAAGGCGGCGCTTGGAAAGTTGTGTGTCCGGCAAGATAAAGAATCCAATAATTACCCCCACGCGCCCCGGCAGGGACGCGGTTAGCTTGGCGCAACGGGCTTGTCCGCCTTCATCCACGCACGATAAAACCGTCGGCGCGTGAATGATTGGGGGGGATTGGAACAAACCCGGAATCCAAAATTGTAAACTCTCGCTCGTGAAACCATCGCTGCGTATCTACCGATCCCTGCCTCCGCCCGACCGGCGCGCTCCTTGCGCGCTGACGATCGGCAATTTCGACGGCGTCCATCGCGGGCATCAAGCCATGCTGGCTCGCGTCTGCCAGGCCGCCCGCGAGCGCGGTCTTACCCCTTCCGTGATGACGTTCGAGCCGCATCCCCGGGAGTATTTCGCCACGCTGAACCAACGCCCCGAATTGGCGCCTACCCGAGTGTCGGGCTTGCGCGACAAGCTGTCGGCGCTGGCGCGCTATGGCGTCTCTCAGGTGGTGGTGCAGCGCTTTAACGCCCGGCTGGCTGAAATGTCGGCCAATGCGTTCATCGAAAACCTGCTGGTCCAGGGCCTGCAAACCAAATGGCTGCTGGTGGGCGAAGACTTCCGCTTTGGCCACAAGCGCAGCGGCGACATCGATCTGCTGCGCGAAGCCGGCATGCTCCACGGCTTTGAAGTACAGACGCTGGCGGACGTGACCGACCAGCAAGGCCATCGCATTTCAAGTTCCGAGGTGCGCACGGCGCTGGCCGTGGGCGACCTGGACCGCGCCCGCCACCTGCTGGGCCACCCCTTCCATATCAGCGGCCACGTCATCCACGGCCAGAAGCTGGGCCGCACCCTGGGCTACCCCACCATGAACCTGCGCGTGGCCGAACGCTGCGCCGCGCGCTCCGGCATTTACGTGGTGCAGGTCTATGGGCTGGCCGACCGGCCCTTGCCCGCCGTGGCCAGCCTGGGCGTGCGCCCAACCGTCGAAGACCGTGGCAGAGTGCTACTTGAGTCACACCTGCTCGAAGACACGATCAATGCTTACGGTAAACTCGTACGCGTCGAATTCCTGCACAAGCTGCGGGACGAAGAAAAATTTCCTGACCTCCCTTCCCTGACTGCCGCCATCGCCGAAGACGCGCGAAACGCGCGCGCTTATTTTGCCGTTCATGGACTATAAAAAGACCCTCAACCTGCCCGATACCCCCTTCCCCATGCGGGGCGACCTTGCCAAGCGCGAGCCCGCCTGGATTTCGCAATGGGAGGAAAACCACGTCTACCAGGCGATCCGAGCAGCCAGCCGCGGCCGGCCCCGTTTCGTGCTGCATGACGGCCCGCCCTATGCGAACGGCGACATCCACATCGGCCACGCGGTCAACAAGATCCTGAAGGACATCATCGTCAAGAGCCGCAACATGGCCGGCTATGACGCGCATTACGTGCCGGGCTGGGACTGCCACGGCATGCCGATCGAAATCCAGATCGAAAAGAAATTCGGCAAGCATCTGCCCGTGGCGGAAGTGCAGTCGAAAGCTCGCGCCTACGCGCTTGAGCAGATCGACCGCCAGCGCAAGGATTTCAAGCGACTGGGTGTGCTGGGCGAATGGGATCGCCCGTACATGACCATGAACTTCAGCAATGAAGCCGACGAAATCCGCGGGCTGGGCCGCATCCTGGACAAGGGCTATGTGTTTCGCGGCCTGAAGCCCGTGAACTGGTGCTTTGACTGTGGTTCCGCCTTGGCCGAAGCCGAAGTCGAATACGCCGACCGCGTCGACCCCGCCGTTGACGTCGCCTTCCCGTTCGCCGAACCGGCCAAGCTGGCCGCCGCCTTCGGGCTGGACTCGGTGGATGACGGCGCCATCGTCATCTGGACCACCACGCCCTGGACCATCCCGTCCAACCAGGCGCTGAACGTGCATCCGGAAATCGAATACGCGCTGGTGCGTGTGTCGCCGGCGCCCAAGTTCGGCCCGCTGCTGCTCGTCGCGAAAGACCGCGTCGAAGCCTGCCTGAAGTCGTGGAATCTGGAAGGCGAAATCATCGCCACGGCCCCCGGCGAGGCGCTGTCCGAAATCGAATTCCGCCATCCGCTGGCGCAGTTCAACGACGCCTACGACCGCCGCGCACCGATCTACCTGGGCGACTACGTCACGGCAGACTCGGGCACGGGCGTCGTGCACTCGGCCCCGGCCTACGGCATTGAAGACTTTGTGTCGTGCAAGGCGCACGGCATGAAAGACACCGACTTCATCAGCCCCGTCATGGGCGACGGCAAGTACGTGGACAGCCTGGCGCTGTTCGGCGGCCTGTCCATCTGGGATGCCAACCCGAAGATCGTCGAAGCGCTGACCGAAGCCGGCGCGCTGATGCACGTCGAAAAGCACAAGCACAGCTACATGCACTGCTGGCGCCACAAGACGCCGATCATCTACCGCGCCACCAGCCAATGGTTCGCCGGCATGGACGTGGCCCCCAAGGACGGCGGCCCGACCCTGCGCGAATCGGCCTTGGCCGGTATCGACGCCACGGCCTTCTACCCGTCCTGGGGCCGTGCCCGCTTGCACGCCATGATCGCCAACCGCCCGGATTGGACCCTGTCGCGTCAGCGCCAATGGGGCGTGCCGATGGCCTTCTTCGTGCACAAGGAAACCGGCGAGCTGCATCCGCGCACGTCCGAACTGCTGGAGCAGGTGGCGCAGCGCGTCGAGCAAGGCGGCATTGAAGCCTGGCAAGCGCTGGAACCGCGCGACCTGCTCGGCGACGAAGCCGACCAATACGAAAAGAACCGCGACACGCTGGACGTCTGGTTCGATTCCGGCAGCACGCACGCAACGGTGCTGGGCGGCAAGGATGGCGACTTCGCCGGTTCGCACGGCGCTGAACTCGGCTGGCCCGCCGACCTGTACCTGGAAGGCTCGGACCAGCATCGCGGCTGGTTCCATTCGTCGCTGCTGACCGGCTGCATGCTGTACGGCCAACCGCCCTACAAAGCGCTGCTGACGCACGGCTTCGTGGTGGATGGCCAAGGCCGCAAGATGAGCAAGTCGGTGGGCAACGTGATTGCGCCCCAAAAGGTGTCGGACTCGCTGGGCGCTGAAATCCTGCGCTTGTGGGTCGCCTCCACCGACTACTCGGGCGAACTGTCCATCTCGGACGAAATCCTGAAGCGCGTGGTCGAAGGCTACCGCCGTATCCGCAACACGCTGCGTTTCCTGTTGGCCAACGTGGCCGACTTCGACGCGGTGTCGCAGGCCGTGCCGTATGGCGATCTGTTCGAAATCGACCGCTACGCGCTGGCGATGACGGCGCAGATGCAGTCGGAAGTGCAGGCCAACTACGAACGCTACGACTTCCACCCGGCGGTCTCGCGCTTGCAGACGTTCTGCTCGGAAGACCTGGGCGCCTTCTACCTGGATATCCTGAAAGACCGCCTGTACACGTCGGCGCCCAATAGCGTGGCGCGCCGCTCGGCGCAGACCGCGCTGCTGGACATCACGCAGACGCTGCTCAAGCTGATGGCGCCCATCCTGTCCTTCACGGCCGAAGAAGCCTGGAAGGAACTGGTGGGCTCGGCGCTCAAGCACCAGGCCGACGCTGCCCGCACCACGATCTTCACCGAGGTCTATCACGCGCTGCCGCCGTTTGCCGATGCCGACGCGCTGTCGGCAAAGTGGACGCGCCTGCGCGCCATCCGCGCCGAGGTCCAGCGCAAGCTGGAAGCAGTGCGCACGGCGGGCGACATCGGTTCGTCGTTGCAAGCCGAAGTGGATCTTTACGCCAGCGGCGACGACCAGCAATTGCTGGCCAGCCTGGGCGACGACCTGCGCTTCGTGCTGATCGTGTCGCGCGCCACCGTGCATGCGGGCGAAGGCGACACCCGCATCGAGGTCACGCCGTCGACGCACAAGAAGTGCGAACGCTGCTGGCACTGGCGCCTTGACGTGGGCCAGGACGCGGACCATCCCGAGATCTGCGGCCGCTGCGTGTCCAACCTGTTCGGCTCGGGCGAAGCCCGCGACAAGGCGTGAACATGGCCCGCCCCTCCGATTCGGGAGTGACGGGCACGGCGCCCGCCCGCGCCGCCCCGGCGCGCGTGGGCGGCTGGCTGGCGCTGGCCTTGCTGATCATCGTGCTGGACCAATTGACCAAGGTGTACTTCAACACCTCGTTCCAATATGGCGAACGCGTCAACGTGCTGCCGGTGTTCGACTTCACGCTGATGTACAACCGGGGGGCCGCGTTCAGCTTCCTGGCGTCCGAGGAAGGCTGGCAGCGCTGGCTGTTCACGGGCCTGGGCTGCGTGGCGGCCGTGGTCATCACGATCATCCTGCGGCGCACGCATGGCCAACCGCGCTTCAGCTTGGCGCTGACACTGATTCTGGGCGGCGCCGTCGGCAACGTCATCGACCGCGTGGCCTATGGCCACGTGGTGGACTTCCTGCTGTTCTACTGGAACGAGTCCTACTTTCCCGCCTTCAACCTGGCGGACGTGGGAATCAGTTGCGGCGCCGTGCTGTTGGTGCTGGACGAACTTTTGCGCGCCCGCAAGAAGCCGCAGGCTTGACGACTTCGCGCCGGGGCAGTCCTGCCCCGGCCACCCCCTCCCCTGGCTTTTGCCATGTTTGATACCCCCTGAATGCATGGCGAACGGCGCAATGCCGCAATGCAGAATAAAATCACCCTCCATTCCTCGTTTTCACGGCGCTGAACCCGCCGCCACGCCCTCATGCTCGATCTCGCCCGCAAACGCATCGTCCTCGGTCTGACCGGGGGCATCGCCTGCTACAAAATCGCCGAGCTGGTGCGGCGCATGACCGAACAAGGCGCCACCGTCGACGTGGTAATGACCGAGGCGGCCACGCACTTCATCACGCCAGTAACGATGCAAGCCCTGTCCGGCCGGCCGGTATTCGTGGACGCCTGGGATGCGCGCGTGCCCAACAACATGGCGCACATCGACCTGACGCGCGGCGCAGACGCGGTGCTGATCGCGCCCGCCAGCGCCGACTTCATGGCCAAGCTGGCGCACGGCATGGCCGACGACCTGCTGTCCACGCTGTGCCTGGCGCGCGCCTGCCCCTTGCTGGTGGCGCCCGCCATGAACCGCGAGATGTGGGCCAACCCGGCTACCCAGCGCAATGTTGAACAACTGCGGGCCGACGGCATCAGCGTGCTGGGCCCGTCGGCGGGCGAGCAGGCTTGCGGTGAGACTGGCGACGGCCGCATGCTGGAATCGCATGAGCTGCTGAGCGACCTGATTGCGTTTTTCCAGCCCAAGCTGCTGGCGGGACGCCACGTGCTGCTGACCGCGGGCCCCACGTCCGAACCGGTCGACCCGGTGCGCGTGCTGAGCAACCGCTCGTCGGGCAAGACCGGCTACGCGCTGGCCCGTGCCGCGCGCGAAGCCGGTGCGCGCGTGACCTTGATCACCGGCGCCACCTTCCTGCCCGTGCCACGCGGCGTGACGGCGCTGTCGGTCATGACCGCGCGCCAGATGCATGACGCCGTGATGGCCAGCGCGGCCGATGCCGACATCTTCATTGCCGTGGCCGCCGTGGCCGACTGGCGCGTGAAGAACGTCAGCACGCAAAAACTGAAGAAGACAAGCGAAGGCGGCGGCGCGCCGCTGATGGAATTCGAACCGAATCCGGACATCCTGGCCGAAGTGGCCAAGCTGGAAAACGGCCCGTGGTGCGTCGGCTTCGCGGCCGAAACCGAAAAACTGGCCGAGCACGCCGAAGCCAAGCGCCAGCGCAAGGGCATCCCGCTGCTGGTGGGTAACCTGGCGCACAAGGTCATGGACGCGGACACCACCGAACTGGTCCTGTTCGACGAGCAAGGCGCGCATCCGCTGCCGGCGGGCGACAAGCTGGAAGCCGCGCGCCGCCTGATCGCGGAAATCGCAGCACGCTTTCCAACGTAGGATGGGTGAAGCGCGAGAAAGCCTGGGCAAGAAAAACAACGGCGAACGCGCGGAACCCATCAGGCAACGCCAGCACCAAAACAATTTCAGCCACAGAACCAGCACAACTTCAGACACAGAACCAAAATCGCAGCACCGCGCGATGGGTTACGCGCTTTCGGTGGCGGGGTTCTTGTCTTTGTTATCGCGCGCTTCACCCATCCTACGTGGCACGGTCTGTAAGCGCGCCATTGAGCCGTAGTGGGCTTGCAGCGTGTGCCACTCTGCTTCGTTGTAGAACGTCAGCGTGCGCTGGCCGTACAGCTTGGCAACTTCTATGCAGAAGCGCATCGCGACATCGGCGTCCACGGCGTTTGTTACGCCCGTGGCGCAGCCGGGCACCGTGGTCTGCGCGGTGAGCGCCACGCCCATCACGGGCGCGTCGGTCGCGGTGGCCGGCTGCATCAGCGAATTCACATGCCACAGGCCGTTTTCGTAGGGCGTGATGTCTTGCGTGGTCAGCGGCAGGGTCACGGGAAGTTCACCGCTGACCCAGCCCATCACATCCAGCATCGTTTCCGGAATGCGCAGCAGGTAACCCTGCTTGGCCACCGGCGTCAGCGCCACGCCGCGCTTGTTCACCAGGCGGTTGCCGCGCGTGGTGTCCACGGACAGGATCGCGTCCATGCGCGGGTCCACTTCGTGCGACATCATTTCGCGCATGGGAAAAGGCGAACGCATCATCGGCACGGGATGATGCGGGCGCGTGCCGGCCCGCGGGCAGATGTGCGTGCGAATGCGTACTGTGCCCGGCATCACGTCGCCCTGGCGCGCCATCGCCATCAGCTTGAGCGCGGCGGCAATGGCCACCACGGCCCCATCGCTATCGGACACCAGGCCCGTCACGGCGGGTCGCGCGCCGATGCCGCCCAGACGGCCGACGATGCCCAACTGCGGCGCGGCGGCATCAAGGCCGGGAATGACGATGGACAGGAAATCGGTAGCCGCGCCGTCGCGTTCCAGGCGGGTGACTTCCACGTCGCAATCGCCGGCGTCGCGCAGCACCTTGGCCACGGCCTCGCCGGTAATGTGCGCCGAGGACAGCAGTTCGATGGTGTCGATCACCTGCTTCATGCCGGAATCTCCAGCGGACCCGGACGGAAGACGCGCGGCTCTTCGCGGCCCAGGAACAACGGGGCGTCGTGCGGGCCGATCAGCGAGACTTGCTGGCCGCGCACGCGCAGGCCCGATCCTTCGGGCAGCCCAAGCACCGGCATCGCCGGGTTCAGCGTGCAGAACTCGGCCAGACGCTGGGCGCGCGTTTCGCCACGGTGTCCGGGCGGATGCGCGTTGGTGTAGTGCGGGTTGATCTGGAACGTGATCAAGTCCAGGCCGTCGAAACCGCCCGGGTCGGTGATGGGCATGTCGTTGGTGGTGCAGATGGTGGGGCACGTCAGGTTGGAACCAGCGCTCCAGCCCAGATACGCCGCGCCCGCGCGAACGCGGCGCTTGACCACGTCCAGCAAGCCCTGGCGACGCAATTGCCCCAACAGGTTGAACGTGTTGCCACCGCCCACGATGATGACGGCGGCATTTTCCAGCGCGGCCACGGGGTCTGCTGCACGATGCAGGCCTTCAATGGACAGGCCCGTGTCCGCCAGGGCCGAGGCCACCAGCGCGGTGTAGTCGTCCCAGCCGCGCGTGACGCCGGCAAACGGCACGAACACGGCAGGCGCACCGGGCGGCAGCGTGTTGATCAGTTCGCGGATGTCCGGCATGGCGTGGACCAGATAACCGGCGTCGCTGCTGGAATTGCTGAGTAGCAAAAGGTTCATGGAAGAGATTCCGTCAACAAAAGCAAAAGGGAAGAATTCAGGTAAGCCAGTAGGGATCGTTCAATTGGCGCCCCAGCCCGGCCACGTGCGTGAGCACGGCTTCGCGCAGGCGCGCCACGCGCTCGGCATCGGCCTGGAATGACACGAATGACAGGCACAGGCCGCGCAATTCACCCGTGGCGGGATCTCGCACGGCGGCGGCCACGGCGCCGATGCCGGGCATGGCCTGGTCGATGGCGACGCCGCAGTGATCGGCGCGCGTCTGCTCGACCAGCCGCGCCAGGTCGCCCACGGTGGCGGGGCAATCACGGCCTTCCATGGGCAAGGGCTGCGTGGGGTCGGCGCCATACAGCGCCTGGAATTCGGTATCGCTCAAGCGCGACAGCAGCACACGGCCCATCGCCGTGCCCGAGGCATTGCGACGCGAACCGGGCGGCGACAGCACCTGCACGGGATGCGAGCCGTTCAAGCGCTGCAGCACCACGGTTTCGCGCTGGTTCAAGGTGGATAGATAGGCGGTCAGGCCGCTGTCTTCGGACAGCCGGGCCAGCACGTCGCGGCAGGCTTCGTCCAGCGGCGTGGCGGCCATGCCGGCGCGCACCGCCTGGGCCAGCAAGGCGCCGGGGCGATACCGGCGCGTGGCCGGATCCTGGTCCAGCAAGCCGTAGTGCTGCATCTGGTTCAGCACGCGCGATGCCGTGCTTTTGGGCATGGCCAGGCGCGCCGCGACATCGGTGAAGCTCAGTTCCATGGCGCCGTCCGCGTAGAGCGACAGGACGCGCTGGACTCCGTCTAGAATGCTCATATTTGTTCCATAAATTGGAACTAAAGTTCCTTAATAGAGAACAAGCATAATCCAGGGCCGGGAACGCGGTCAATACGGAATGTGCCGACGAAAAAAAGCCCCCGGTTTCATCGGGGGCTTGAACAACCTTAAGTTGATTAAGTGAATACAGCCGTCGTGATCTACCGGTCGGCCAGCGTGGACCACTGCGCCAGCGGCAACGGCGGCTGGGCATGCAGGATGCGCGCCAGCACCAGCTTCAACTCTTCCCAACCGCCCCGCTCGCTTGGCCAACTGGACGGCGTCACCGGCTTCCAGCCGCCCTCCGGCGTGCGCTCCGCCATCTTGAAGCGGAAGGTGTAATGCCCCGCCATGCCCATGCGCAAATCGCTCACCACCAAGGCGTCGCCGATGGCGTCGTAGCGCAGCCAATCGTCCGTGAACCATTGCAGGCGCTGGTGCAGCGGCGCGTCGTCCAGTGCACGCGCCAAGTCCAGGTGCAGCGGCTGGCGCAGCCATTCCGGCGGCCCGCGATCAAACAGGCTGCTGACGGCTTCGTAGTAGTCACCGTCCGGCGTCTTGGCAATCACGCGCCATACCAGGGTATTGAACGGCATCGACACGGCCCGCAGCTCGGTCACGGCGATGCCCTGTTCACGCATGGCCTCGCGCACCCGGTCCTCGGCGGCAATGCGGCTGGCCAGGCCAAAGCCCAGGTACGCGGTGCTGAAGACCAGCACGCCCGCCAGGAAGCGGCGCGCGCGCTGCGTCATCCCGACAGCAATGGCGTAGAACACCGCCAGCAACATCGGCACCGTGTAGACCGGATCAATAATGAAAATGGCCGACCAGCTTTCGGGAATGGTGGTCATCGGCCAGAAAAGCTGCGTGCCGTAGATGGTGAACGAATCCAGTATCGGATGCGTCACCAGCACCAGCCATATCGTCAGAAATAGCCGTCGCCCGCTATAGGGTGCCTGTGGCCAATATTTGCGTATCAGCCAGGCAAGCAGCATGGCCAGGCCGGTCAGCACGAATACGGAATGGGAGAAGCCCCGGTGATAGGTCATGAGCGATACCGGATCGGGGTACCGCACCAATACGTCCAGATCGGGCAGGCTGCCCAGCACCGCCCCATACATCAGCGCCCGGCGCCCCTGGAAGCGCCCCAGCAGCGCGCCTTGTATGCCCGCGCCCAGCACGGCTTGTGTTACCGAATCCATAGTTTCCCAGTCGAACTTTCCATCAGCCGCATCAATCAGACAGCCTAGATAACATTTGGCCATCAAGCCAGGCGTTAAGATACCCGATTGCTTTCAGCTAATTTTCAGACTCTGCGTCCATGGATCAATATATCGACAAGATCGGCCTGTTCATCGAGGCCAACCAGGTGTGGGCAGGCCCCATCACGTTCCTGCTTACCATGGGGGAATCGATGGTGCTGTTGGGCCTGTTCATTCCCGCGACGGCGCTGATGCTGCTGACGGGCGGCCTGATCGGCGCGGGCACGCTGGACCCCTGGGGCGTGGTCGCCTGGGGTATTGCCGGCGCCATTGTGGGTGACGCGGTGTCGTATTGGCTGGGCCGCTGGGCCGGCCCGGGCGTTTTGCGCCGCTGGCCGCTCAAGCAGCAACGCACCGGCGTGGCGCGCGCGCGGCTGTTCTTTTACCGCTATGGATTCGCCTCGGTCCTGATCGGCCGCTTTCTGGGCCCCATCCGCTCAACCATTCCCACCGTCGCCGGCGTGATGGGCATGGCGCACCACCGCTTCCAACTGGCCAATGTCATGTCGGCGCTGCTGTGGATGCCCTTGATGCTGGCGCCGGGCTACATCACGGCGCGCAGCCTGGGCACGGCGGAAAACGCACAGCAAATCGCCATGATGATCGGCGCGGGCCTGTCAGTGCTGCTAGGATGCGGGCTTCTGCTGGCCATGGTGCGCAAGCGCCGTCAACCGGCTCGGCAACGGGCGGGACAAGGCCGCGGCAACTGATTGGAGAATGGCATGGCGATTGACCTGGAGCCGAAAGACGGCGATTTCGCGCGCTACATTGAAAACCTGTCGCGCGCGGGCGGTGTCACGCCCGGCAAGGTGCCCGAAAAGGGCCGCGCGTCGCGCCAGGCTAGCGTCGCCGTGCCGGTCCCCGTACCGGCCCCCGCCTCGGGCGACTCCTTGTCCACCGCCCCCTGGGGCAACACGGCCCCGCCCGCGCGCAACACCGGCTCCCCTGGCGCCACCGCGCCTTCCGACGCGGCTGAAATCTCGATGGCCCAGCGCGCACGCCAGCGCAAATTCGGCGTCATCCTGACCGTGGGCGGCGTGCTGGCGGGCTGGGCGGCCGCCAACATTGCCTTCCGCGTGCTGCGCAGCCCCCATTTCGAGCTGGACGAGTTGATGCCCGCGGTATTCCTGGGGTTCTTCGCGGTCATGCTGCTGAAGGCCGCCGGCAGCGCGCGCAAGGCGCGCGGCACGCCGCTGGGCAAATTGCCGCCGCTGAAAACGTCGTCCTATCGCAAGGACAACTGAAGCCGCTGGGCCGCCCGGCATTGGTGCTAACATTTCCGCCGCCGTCGCAAAGACCCTCAAGAATTACGGAGTAAAAGTGAATAACGTTGTCGGATTGAACCAAGCCCAAGCGGCCACGATGCTGAAGCTGCAGGACCACTTGAACAGCATGATCAATCCCGACTGGGTCAATGGCGGATCGCGTTTCCTGCGCGCCGCTTTTGTTGAGTCCGCCGAAGCGCTCGAGCACTACGGCTGGAAATGGTGGAAGAAGCAAACCATCGACCTGCCCCAGGTGCAGATGGAACTGGTGGACATCCTGCACTTCTACCTGTCGCACACCATCGTCCAAGCCCACGGCCAGCAAGCCGATGCCGCGCGCGCGCTGATGGCCGACCTGGCCACGCCCGCCTCGGTCACGCTGGACGGCAAGACCTATTCGCTGGGCGCCCTGCCCGTGCCAGAACTGCTGGAACTGATCGGCGGCCTGGCCGTCTGCGGCCGCGCCAGCTACAAGGTGCTGGAACAGACCATGACGGCGTGCGAAATGAGCTGGAACGACGCCTACACGCAATACGTGTCGAAGAACGTGTTGAACATCTTCCGCCAGCAGCACGGCTACAAGGAAGGCACCTACATCAAGATCTGGAACGGCGAAGAAGACAACGTCGTGCTGGCTCGCCTGCTGACGCAACTGGATCCCACCAGCGCGGATTTCGCCGACGCGATGGCGCGCGAACTGGAACAGGCCTACGCGCGCCTGTAAGACCACGGCAAACCCGTTCGTCTAAAAAAAATCGCCGCTTGAAGCGGCGATTTTTCATTGCAGGCACGGCGATTCAGCTTCAGCGCTGGCCGAAGCGTGTCTCGCCAAACAATTCCTTCAGTTCGCGCGGTTGCGAACGCCAGTACTGGTGCGGCGCCGACACTTGCCCGCCCAATTGCGCCGCCGCGTGCCAGGGCCAGCGCGGGTCATACAGCATGCCGCGCGCCAGCGCGACCATATCCGCCTGGCCCTCGGCCAGGATGTCCTCGGCCTGTTGCGCCTCGGTGATCAAGCCTACCGTAATCGTCGGCATACCGACCTGGCGCTTGATCTCGGCCGCAAAGGGCACCTGGTAGTTCGGCCCCACCGGAATTTTCTGCTGCGACGAAACACCGCCGCTGGACACGTCAATGAACTCGCAGCCGCGCTCCTTCAACTGCTGCGCAAAGACCAGCGTCTGCTCAAGATCCCAGCCGCCCTCCACCCAATCCGTGGCCGACACGCGCACACCCAGTGCAACCGAAGACGGCGTGGCTTCACGCAGCGCCTGGAACACTTCAAGCGGAAAGCGCATGCGATTTTCAAGCGAGCCGCCATAGGCATCCGTGCGCAGGTTCGCCACGGGCGACAAGAACTGGTGCAGCAGGTAGCCGTGCGCGGCGTGCAGCTCGATGGCGTCAAAGCCCAGGCGGATGGCGCGGCGCGCGCTGTCCACGAAGGCATCGCGCACACGCGCCAGGCCGGCTTCATCCAGCGCCAGCGGCGGCGGTTCGGATGCTTTGTGCGCAATGGGCGACGGCGCCCAACCCTGCCAGCCGCCTTCGGACGGCGGCACCAGTTGGCCACCGTTCCAGGGTGCGTCGCTGGACGCCTTGCGGCCGGCATGGCCCAACTGGATGCCCAGCTTGATAGGCGAATAGCGGCGTACCGCGGCCACCACGCGGCCCAACGCCGCCTCGGTCTCGTCCGACCACAGCCCCAGGTCTCCCGGCGATATGCGGCCATCGGGCTCCACCGAGGTGGCTTCCGTGAAGAGCAGCGCCGCACCAGACAAGGCCAGATGGCCCAGATGGATCATGTGCCAATCGGTGGCACAGCCGTTTTCGGCCGAGTATTCGCACATGGGTGCGATGACGATGCGATTGGCCAGTGGGACGTTACCGACCGACGTGGGACTGAACAGGTGACTCATGGACGCCTCCGGGCATGGGATGCGAAAGCATAGCGCCCGCGCTTGACGCAAAGCGCAATCCCATCGCCCCCGTCAGGGTTAAACGCCCCGGCTATTGGCCTTCGATCACCGAATCCAGGAACTGCCGCGTACGCGCTTCTTTCGGCTGGCTGAACAGCACGGAAGATTCCGCGTCCTCGACGATATTGCCCTGATCGAAGAACAGCGTGCGGTCGGAGCTGCGTTCTGCGAATTTCATCTGGTGGGTCACGATGATCATCGTCATGCTGCGGCGGGCCGACAGCTTGCGCAAGATTTCCAGAATGCCGCCGACCAACTCGGGATCAAGCGCCGACGTCACTTCGTCGAACAACATGATTTCCGGGCACATGGCCAGCGCGCGCGCGATGCCCACGCGCTGCTTCTGGCCGCCGGACAACTGCGCCGGGTATACATCGAGCTTGTCGCCCAGCCCCACCATGTCCAGGTATTCCACGGCGCGTTCGCGCGCCTGGTCCTTGGACATGCCCAGCACGTGTATCGGCGCTTCCATGGCGTTACCCAGCGCGGTCATGTGCGGGAACAGGTTGAAGTGCTGGAACACCATGCCGATCTTGCCGCGCACGCGGCGCAGGTATTCGGAATTGACGCCCACGGGCCGGCCCTGTTCGTCCGTCCACATCGTTTGGCCATCGATCTCGATATCACCGCTGGTGGGCTGGTCCAGCGTCATCAGTACACGCAGCAAGGTGGACTTGCCCGACCCGGATGGCCCGATCACGGCCACCGTCTGGCCCGCCGGGATTTCCAGATTGATGCCGCGCAGCACCTCCAGATCTCCGTAACGCTTGTGCAGATTCTTGATGGTCAAGCTGGCGCTCATCGCTTTCCTCCATATCGTTGCAGGCGGGCCTCCAGGCCGCGCACACCCCACGCCGCCACCAGGCTCAAGGCCAGGAACAGCACGCCCACGAGCGTCAGGGGTTCGGTGTACCGGAACGTCGCGGATCCGATCATCTTGCTTTGCTGCAGCAGTTCAACCACCGTGATGGCCGACAGCAGCGGCGTGTCCTTGAACATCGCAACCAGATAGTTGCCCAGCGCGGGCACCACCGGCGGAATCGCCTGCGGCAGCACCACACCCACCGCCGTGCGCCAGCGCGACATGTTCAACGCCGTGGCGGCTTCCCACTGCCCGCGCGGCACTGCTTCAATGCCGGCGCGATAGACCTCGGCGCAGTACGTGGCGTAATGCACGCCCAGCGCGACGATGCCGGTCGCCAACGGCGACATCTGCACGCCGGTCAGCGGCAGCACATAGAACAGGAAGTACATCTGCACCAGAAGCGGCGTGCTGCGGATGAACTCGATCACGAACGCCGTGGGCAGCGACACAATGTGCAAGCGCGAGCGCCGCAGCATGGCCAGGACCAGACCCAGCGTAATCGCCACCAGCATGCCCAACAGCGTCGCCTGAATCGTGATGACCAGCGCCGAACCCAGCGTCGGCAGGATCTCCAGCGCGAAAGACCAATCAAATATCGGTGTCATCGGACGCGGACCCTCCGCTCAAGCATGCGCACGCCGGCCGTGATCACCAGGGCCACCGCGAAGTACATCAACAGCATCAAGGTGAAAATCTCGGTGGTACGCAGGGTTTCGCTGCGCAGCAGTTGGCCACGGAAGGTCAGGTCGGTGATGGTGATCAGCGACACCAACGCCGTGTTCTTCATCAGTTCGATCAGCAGGTTGCCGGCGGGCGGCAGCATGGCCGGGATCGCCTGCGGCACCACGATGCGCCGCATGATCTGCGCGCGCGTCAGATTCAAGGCGATGCCCGCTTCGCGCTGGCCCGGCGGCACGGCCCGGATGGCGCCACGCACCACCTCGGCGCCGTAGGCCCCGGCATTCAAGGCCAGCACCACGATGCCCACCAGCATGGCCGGCAACTGGACGCCGAACAGCGGCAGCACGAAATAGAACCAAAACAATTGCACCAGGGCCGATGTGCCCCGAAAAACCTCGACGTAGACCGATGACAGCCAGCGCACGGGCCGCAACGTTGACAGGCGGCCGATGCCCGAGGCCAGCGCCAGGGGCACCGCCAGCACGACGGCGCCCGCCATGATCTGGAGCGTGACCCCCAGACCCTCAAGCAGGGGCGGCACCAGCGCCGCGATATGTTCCGAGAGAAGTTGCATCGGCGCTCCTTACTGGCCGGCGCAGAGCTTGGCGGCCGTCACGCCCTGTGGCAGTTCATCTTCGGTAAAGCCAAAAGGCGCCACCAGTTTCTTGTGCTCGTCCGTGCCGATGAATTTTTTCAGTTCGGCGTTGAAAGCCGTGGCAAATTCCTTGTCGTCGGTGCGGAACGCATAGGCGCCGTAGCCGCGTACGCCCTTGCCGTCGATCACCGGGTCGGTGAACGGGTCCGCCTTTTCCAGGTCGCTGCCCGCCTGCGTCTTGCCCATCAGGTCGTTGACCGTCAAGCCCGTGGCGGCGTAGGCATCGGCGCGGCCCGCCTGCACGCCCGACAAGGCGCTGACAGCGTCCGGAAACACCACGATCTGGCCCGACGGAATCTTCACTTTTTCGGCGTATTCGCCCTCGATGGCGCCCACCACCACGCCCAGCTTGGCATCCGGATTTTTCACCACGTCTTCATAGCTGTGCAGGTTCTTGGGATTGCCCTTTTTCACCAGGAAGGCCTCTCCCACCCCATAAGTCGGGTCCGAAAACGCCACCTGCTTGCAGCGCTCGGGCGTCACGTACATGCCGGCGGCGATGATGTCGAAACGCTTGGCGGCCAGACCGGGAATCAATGAACCGAACTCGGTCAGCACCCCTTCCACCTCGTTGATGCCCATGCGCTTGAGCACCACGCGCGCAATTTCCACGGATTCACCCGTGACCTTGGCTTCCTTGCTGTCCATGTACGCAAACGGCGCCTCGTTGGCGTAACCGATGCGGATTTTGCCTGCGGCCTTGGCGGCTTCCAGCGTGTTGGTAGCGCTGGCGGGCGCCCCGTCAGCCGCAGTGGGCTTGTCGCCCCCCGAGTCGGAACACGCGGCCAACACGCCCAGGCCCAAGGCCAGCAGCAAGCGTTTGGATTGAAGCAAGGTCATGGATTTTTTCTCCCAAATTTATTTCTAGGTGCATGGCTTCACTAAAAATAATACGCTATTAAATGATTTCGACACGAATCATATAGGCGTAAAAAAGCAGGCCTAAGCCTGCTTTTGGGGGCCGATGCTCTATGGAGCGTCAGCAGACGTTACGAAACGTAGAAAAACATGGCTGCGCTATTGTGCGTACGAAAAGCGGCCGTTTTTGACGATGCCCATCACCCGGGCGCGCTCGTCAAACCCTTGATGATTGTCCTTCGAAATATTCAGCACGCCATTGGGCACGACCAGATCGCGCGTGTTCTCCAGCGCATCGCGCAACGCGGCGCGGAACTCCGGCGTACCGGGCTTGGCGCCCGTTTTCAGCGCGCGGCCCACCGCCGAATCCAGCAGCATCCAGGCGCCATAGGCGTCACCCGCAAACTGCGTCAACGTATTGGCGCCGTATTGGCCTTCGTACTTGTCGGCAAACTCTACGGCCACTTTCTTCACCGGATTGCTGTCGGGCAACTCGCGCGCCACCACGCCCGGGCCGGTCGGGAACAGGGTGCCTTCCACATCCCTGCCGCCGACTTGCAGGAATTCCAGCGTGCCGATGCCATGGGTCTGATAGACGGCGCCGGTGTAGCCGCGTTCCAGCAAGGTCTTTTGCGGCAGGGCCGAGGGCGTGCCCGCGCCGGCAATCAGCACGGCGTCCGGCTTGGCCGAGATCACCTTCAGCACCTGCCCCACCACCGATGCATCGGTACGCTGAAAGCGTTCCTGTGCCACGATCTTCAGGTCGTTGCCGGCCGCGGCGTTGAACTCCTTCCACCAGCTATCGCCATAGGAATCCGCGAAACCGATGAAGGCCACGTTCTTCAGGCCCTTCTTCTTCATATCCTCGACCAGCACGGTGGCCATCAGCGAATCGTTCTGCGGCATCTTGAACGCCCAGGCCCGCTTGGGATCGGACAGGGGTTCCACGATGACGCTGGAGGCCGCCAGCGCAATCATCGGCGTCTTGGTTTCGGCCAGCACGTCCAGCGCGGCCAGGGCGGCCGCCGTGGTGTTGGGGCCGACAATGGCGTCGACCTTGTCTTCGGACGTCAGCTTGCGCAGGTTCTTCACCGCGCGGCTGACGTCGGTGCCATCGTCCAGCACCACATAGCGCGCCGGCTCCCCACCCAGCGTGTCGGGCCACAGGCGGATCGCGTTGTTGGTCTGGATGCCAATGGCGGCGGCGGGGCCGGTGGTGGACACATCCACACCGATCACGATTTCGGCTTGGGACGTCAAGGTGGGCAGCACCAGCGCGACGGCGCAGGCATAGCGAAGAAAATTGCGAGGCATGACAGCAGCTCTTGGGGTGGTTAAACAGATGCCGCTATTTTGCCTGATGGACCGCGTCGTACCGTGGACGATCGGCCCAAGATAGCCGCTGCCGTTACATCGGCTTGCCGTTGCGCACCGGTGGATTCCGCGCCCGCCCCCCGGCCTCGTCTTATCATCGTTCATGCCTTGCACGGCAAGGCACGCCGCCCCGCTGGCGGTCGTCTTTTTGCACCGGGCGCGCCCGCGACGCACGCGCCCATCCCTTAAAGGAGTCACTATGAAGAAAACCGCATCCGCCGCCTGGTCGGGCGATCTGAAGACTGGCAAGGGCACGATCTCCACCCAAAGCGGCGCACTCAAGGCCCAGCCCTACGGGTTCAACACCCGCTTTGGCGACACGCCGGGCACGAACCCCGAAGAATTGCTGGGTGCCGCGCACGCCGGCTGCTTCACGATGGCGCTATCGAACATCCTGTCCGAATCCGGCATGGTCGCCACCAGCCTGGATACCAAGGCCGAAGTCACGCTGGACAAGGTGGACGATGGCTTTTCCATTACCGCCGTGCACTTGACCGTGGAAGCCGTCATTCCGGGCGCCACTGCCCAGGCCTTCGAAGAGGCCGCGCGCAAGGCAGAAACCGGCTGCCCGGTTTCGAAGGTGCTGAACGCCAAGATCACCATGGACGCGAAACTCAAGTCCTAAGCGCGACACCGGCTGATGGGGCTGGCCTTGGCCGGCGCCATTAGCCTATCCGATTGGGATACCCGATTGGACACCGAGCCAACCCACCCGATTGGCCCGCCCTATCCCAAGCTTTTCCAAAATCAATTTGACGGCCACCAGGCGCTTCTAGAAAATGAGAACCATTCTCAGGAGCGCCGCATGACCAGTTTCATCTACGCGATCTCAGGCGGCAAAGCCGCCCTGGCCCAGGACGCCCAAGTGTCGGCGAACCTGCGCCGCATGGTCGGCTCGGGCATTCTGGTGGCCGTGGGCTACATCGATCCGGGCAACTGGGCGACAGACATCGCGGGCGGCAGCGGCTTCGGCTACGGCCTGCTGATGGTCGTCATCACCTCGGCATTCCTGGCGCTGGGCTTCCAGATTTTGGTGTCGCGCCTGGCGCTGGCCACCGGGCAAGACCTGGCCACGCTGACCGCTCGCCATCTGCCCGCGCGTTGGTCCAAGGCCGCGTGGCTGGCGGGCGAAGCCGCCATTCTGGCCACCGCCCTGGCTGAACTGATCGGCGGGGCCATTGCGTTGCGGCTGTTGTTCGACCTGCCCCTGATCGCGGGTGTGGCCGTAACCGGGGTAGGTACGTTCGCCGTGCTGGCCTTGACGCGCGGCAACGCCGACCGCCATGAACGGGTCATCGCGGTGCTGCTGGGCGTGGTGGCCGCGTCGTTCGTGTTCCTGCTGTTCAAGGCGAATCCCAACTGGACGGCCGTGGCGCACGGCGTCACGGAAACCGGTGAGGCATTGCGCAATCCCCAGGGTTTCCTGATTGCGCTGGGCATCCTGGGCGCCACCTTGATGCCGCACAACCTGTATCTGCATTCCGGCTCGCTGGCGGAACGCGCGCAGTCGCTGCCGTCGTCCGCGCGCGGCATGGCGATGCGCGTGGCCCGCAACGACACCATCGTGTCGCTGGGCGTGGCCATGCTGATCAACTCGGCGATCATGATCGTGGCGGCCGCCTCGCTGTCAGGATCGGGCCTGATCGTATCCAGCCTGGATGACGCGCACGCCGTCATCGGCCACAACCTGGGCATCGGCGCCGCGGTCGTCTTCGCGGTGGCGCTGTACGCCGCCGGGCAAAGCTCCACGATCACCGGGGTGCTGGCCGGACGCATCCTGTCCAAGGGTTTCCAGATTCGCAGCAACTGGTCGGATCGGCGCCGCGCACTGGCCACCCGCTTGATTGCGGGCGCGGCGGCCGTCGGTCTGCTGATCTTCACGGGCGGCAAGGATCCCGACGAATTGCTCGTGCTGAGCCAGGTCATCCTGAGCCTGGCCCTGCCCTTCGCGCTGGGCCCGCTGGTGGTGTTGGCCTGCCGCAAGGGCGTGATGGGCCACTATGCGTTGCGCGGCGCCTGGGCCTGGGCCGCCATCAGCGCCACCGTGGGCATCGTGATCCTGGACGGCTACCTGCTTGTCGACATGATGGTCTAGGCCAAAAAAAACGCCAGCGTCTGCTGGCGTTTCTTTGGCTTGCCGCTTGCGCCGTGGTGGCGGCGGGCGGGCTCGCGCCTTAGTGGTAGGCGGAGACGACCGGATGCTGCTTTCGGCCCACGTCCATGTCGTGCAGAACTTCGCCGACAGCGCCGCCGAAGGAGGCCACGCGCACCTTCAGGCGCAGCCATAGGCCACGGTTGAAGGGACCGGACAGGGTTTCCGCTTTGACGGCCTCGCGGATCAAGGACCGCTCCAGCGCATCCGACATACGGGCATTTTTCAACGCGGTATCGCTCATGATTCTCTCCTTGAGAAAGCGCGATGTGGAACAACACGACTTCATGTTAGATCCGCGTTTGTTGCGTCGCAATAAAAACTTCAAGCATTTTTTTAATCGTTGTGCAATGGGTACAAACACCACCAAAGCGGTGCAAGTGGCACCACGTTAAGCACTAGTTCTGTGCAGCGCCGTCCCCCATTCAGACGACTCGATACGCCTGAATCAGCTTGTCGGCCATCTCCGCCACGCGCCCGGCCGGGCCGCCCTCGCCGAATAGCTGGCTGGAAACAAAGGCGCCTTCAATCAACAGCAGCAAGCCGTCGGCCAAGGCCTCGGGGTCGTGCGCGCCCATGCCTGCCGCCATCTCGTTCAAGCGGCGCCGCAGCTCTAGCTTGTGCTCCACGGCCACCGCGCGGGCCGGATGGTGGGGTTCGGGGTATTCGACTGCCGCGTTGGTCAGCCCACAACCGCGATAGCCGTTTACCACCGCGCGCTTGCTCAGACCCGACAGGTAGTCCAGCAACTGCGCGCGCGGGTCGCCCGGATGTGCGGCGCAAGCAGCATCGAAACGTGCCCAGAATTCGCCCTCGTAATCCCGCAGATAGGCCGCCGCCAATTCGTCCTTGGACGAAAAACTGCGGTATAGGCTGGGCTTGGTCACGCCGGCTTGATTGACGATGGCGTCCACGCCCACGGCGCGGATGCCATCGCGGTAGAACATTTCGCGCGCCGTCTTGCGGATGCGGTCGGCCGCAAGCAGCGGCTTGGCGGCGGGTTGCGCCACTGTCGTGGACGAAATATCGGGTGCGATATCGGACGCGGGGGAAGGCTTGGTGGCCATGCTGGACTCCTGAAAACGGCGCGAAAAACACATTCATCAAAAAGCGCTTGACGATGTTACTGACCGGTACGTACTATTCGCAAATTCGCAAACCCGATACGTACCGGTCAGTAACATGATTATAACCCACCCCCCAATCCCCTTCCGCCGCGCCGGGCAAAAGTACGCTTTTGTCGTGGTCGCGGTGATATTCCTGGCCTTGCTCGTGTCTGCCGGGCTGCGCTCCACGCCCAGCGTACTGCTGGTACCGCTGGAAGAAGCCTTTGGCTGGAGCCGCAGTTCGATTTCATTCGCCGCCGCCGCGGGCATCTTTCTTTATGGACTGGTCGGCCCCTTCGCCGCCGCCGCGATGGAACGCTTTGGCTTGCGCCGCGTGCTGATCACCGCGCTGGTCCTGATGTCCGCCTCCAGCGCGGTCAGCGCGTACATGACCGAGCCCTGGCACCTGCTGATGAGCTGGGGCGTTTTCTCGGGCTTGAGCTCCGGCGCCGTCGCCTCCGTGCTGGGCGCCACGATCGTAAACCGCTGGTTCACCAAGCATCGCGGCTTGATGATGGGCTTGCTGACTGCCAGTACTGCCAGTGGCACGCTGGTATTCCTGCCCATTCTTGCCACCTTGGCGTCTTCCGGAGACTGGACGCGCGTGGTCTGGACGGTGGCGGCGGCCGCCGCGGCGATGGTGCCGCTGGCCTGGTGGCTGGTGCCCGACCGCCCGGCCAACGTCGGGCTAGTGCCCTTCGGTAGCGACCCGCACGCCCCGCCCGCTCCCGTTGCGCCGCGCACCGGCATGTTGGCCGCCACGTTCGGCGCTCTGGCGCGCGCGTCCAAGACCCCCACCTTCTGGTTCCTGTTCGCCACATTCTTCATTTGCGGCTTCACTACCAATGGCCTGGTCGGCACGCACCTGATCGCGCTGTGTGGCGACCACGGCATGCTGGAAGTGCAAGCCGCGGGCCTGCTGGCATTGATGGGCATCTTTGACTTGGTCGGCACCACGGCCTCGGGCTGGCTGACCGACCGCTACGACCCGCGCAAGCTGCTCTTCGTCTACTACGCCTTACGCGGCCTGTCGCTGATCTACCTGCCCTACTCCGATTTCTCGTTCTACAGCCTGTCGATCTTCGCCATCTTCTTCGGGCTGGACTGGATTGCCACCGTGCCGCCCACCCTGCGCCTGACCACCGAAGCCTTCGGCGAGCGCGACGCCGGCATCGTGTTCGGCTGGATCGTCGCGGGCCACCAGTTGGGCGCCGCCAGCGCCGCCTGGATGGCGGGCGCCATCCGCGAAGCGCAAGGCAGCTACCTGATGGCTTTCGTCATTTCCGGCATCACGGGCTTGATCGCCGCGGTCATCGCCTTGCGGATCGGCAAAAAACGCGTGGTGCCCCAGCCCGCCTGAACGCGATCCTTGCGCGCATGAAAATGCCCGGCATCCGAACTGAACCGGATGCCGGGCATGTTGCCTTGCAACGCAACGGGGGTACTAGGCCGAGGCTTCCTCGACTTCGCCCAGATACGCCGCCCTGACCTTCGGGTCATGCAGCATCTGCTTGGCGGGGCCGGACAGGATGATCTCGCCCGATTCCATCACATAGCCCCGATGGCTGTTTTCCAGCGCCAGGCGCGCGTTCTGTTCGATCAGCAATATCGTCACGCCCTCGCTGGCTATGGTGCGCACCACCTCGAACACTTTTTCGACCATCAGCGGCGCCAAGCCCATGGAGGGCTCATCAAGCAAAAGCAGCTTGGGGCGCGCGATCATGGCGCGGCCCATCGCCACCATCTGCTGCTCACCGCCCGACAAGGTGCCGGCCGCCTGCTTGCGGCGTTCGGCAAGCCGGGGAAACAGCGTGAACACGCGGTCGGTGTCCTGGCGAATCTGTGCGGCATCGCGGCGGATGTACGCACCCATCGCCAGATTCTCTTCGATGGTCAGTTGGCCAAAGATGCCCCGACCTTCAGGCACCATGACCAGGCCACGGCGAACCAGCTCATGCGATTTCGTGCCACCGATCGACTGCCCGCCGTAGACGATTTCGCCGCCCGCCAGCGGCACCAGGCCGCAAATGGCGCGTAGCGTCGTGCTCTTGCCCGCGCCGTTGGCGCCGATCAGGCACACGAGTTCACCCGCGTCCACGCGCAGGTCGATGCCGCGCACGGCACGGATACCGCCATACGCCACTTGCAGGCCGCGCAATTCCAATAAGGGTTGGGATGCCGTCATGATGCCGGGCTCTCCTTGTGAATCAGCGGGTCTTGCGCCGCGCCGGCGCCCAGATACGCTTCGATAACCTTCGGGTCGCGCTGCACCTGGGCGGGCTTGCCCATGGCCAGCACCTTGCCGTATTCCAGCACCAGCACCCGGTCGCACAGACCCATCACCAGCTTCATGTCGTGCTCGATGAGCAGCACCGTGACGCCATCGTCGCGGATCTTTTCGACCAGCTTGCGCAGCACCACCGTTTCCGATGCATTCATGCCGGCCGCGGGTTCGTCCAGCGCCAGCAGCTTCGGGTCCGTGGCCAGGGCGCGCGCAATTTCCAGGCGGCGTTGATCGCCGTATGGCAAGGAGCGCGCGACGTCGTTGGCGCGATGGCCGATGCCCACGTAGTCCAGCAGTTCCTGCGCCCGCGCCTCGATGGCCGCTTCCTCCGCCCTCGTGGCGCGCGTGCGCAACACCGCGCCCAAGACGCCTGCCTTGGTGCGCAGGTGGCGCCCAATCATCACGTTCTCGATGGCGGACAAATTGGCGAACAGGCGTATGTTCTGGAACGTGCGCGCCAGCCCCGCGTAGGCGACCTCATGCGGCTTCTTGCCGGACAGGGATTCTCCGTTGAACGTGCAACTGCCGTCCTCCGGGATATACAAGCCGGTCAGCACGTTGAACAGCGTGGTCTTGCCCGCGCCGTTCGGGCCGATCAGGCCATAGATTTCGCCCTGCTCAATATCGAAACTGACATCCGACAAGGCTTGCAGGCCGCCAAAGCGTTTGCCCAGCCCCTGCGCTTGCAGCAACTTGCTCATGCCGCGCCTCCTTGCGTCTTCGACGACAGCTCGCGCTTGCGCACGGCCGACGGCCACAAGCCCGCCGGGCGGAACAGCATGACGCACACCATGGCCAAACCGAACAACAGCATGCGGATGCCTTCGGGGTCCAGCACCACGGCGCCAAACACCATGTGCTGGAAGGGTTCCACCACCGCGCGCAAGAATTCCGGCAAGGCCGCCAGGATCAGTGCGCCCAGGATGACGCCCGGGATATGCCCCATGCCGCCCAGCACCACCATGCACAGGATCGAAATCGACTCCATCAGCGAGAAGCTCTCGGGGCTGACAAAGCCCTGCATCGACGCGAACAACGCGCCGGCCACGCCGCCGAAAGACGCGCCCATGGCGAACGCCAGCAGCTTGATGTTGCGGGTGTTGATACCCATGGCCTTGGCCGCGATCTCGTCTTCGCGGATGGCTTCCCAAGCTCGGCCGATGCGGGAATTCTGCAGGCGCACGCACACCACGATGATGATCAGCGTGATGGCCAGCAGCAGGTAGTAGTACTTTTCAGGCCCGGTGAAGCGCATGCCCAGCAAGCTTTCCGTGCGCCCGAACGAGAACTCGCCCACCTTGAAGGTATCGATGCGGTTGATGCCTTGCGGCCCGTTGGTGATGTTGATCGGGGCATTCAGGTTGTTCAGGAAGATGCGAATGATCTCCCCGAAGCCCAAGGTCACGATGGCCAGGTAGTCGCCCCGCAATTTCAGCGTTGGCGCCCCCAGCAGCACGCCAAACAGGCAGGCCACGGCCAGCGCAATCGGCAAGATCGCCCAGAACGGCAGGTGCAGCCCGAAATGCGGCGACGCCAGCAGCGCCCAGGTATACGCGCCCACCGCATAGAACGCGATGTAGCCCAGATCCAGCAAGCCGGCAAAGCCCACCACGATGTTCAGGCCCAGCGACAGCATCACATACAGCAGCGCAAAATTCAGGATGCGCACCCAGCTCTGGCCGGCCATGCCGATCACAAAGGGCAGCACCGCCAGCACGATGCCGATAAGCGCAATGCCGATCAGGTTGCGGGTCGACAGCCCGCTGTTTTTTTTCAGGGATACGTTCATGCCCGGTCTCCCACGCGTTCGCCCAAGAGGCCGGAAGGACGGAAGATCAGCACCAGCACCAGCACGAAGAACGCAAACACGTCCTGATAATGGCTGCCCAAAAAGCCGCCCGTGATATCGCCGATATAACCCGCGCCCAGCGATTCGATCACGCCCAGCAGCAGCCCGCCCACCATGGCGCCCACCATGCTGCCGATGCCGCCCAGCACCGCGGCGGTAAACGCCTTCAGGCCCAGCATGAAGCCCATGGTGTATTGCGACACGCCGTAATAGGTGGCGACCATCATGCCCGCCACGGCGGCGAGCGCCGAGCCGATCAGGAACGCCGCCGAAATCACGGTATTGATGTTCACGCCCATCAGCCCCGCCACTTCGCGGTTCTGCGCAGTGGCGCGCATGGCCGTGCCCAGGCGGGTCTTGTGAACGATGGCCAGCAAGCCGCCCATGATCAGCGCCGCAATCACCACGATGGCGATCTGCAAGGTGCTCATGCGGGCGCCGGCAAACTCGAACACGCGCGGCGACAGCACCTGCGGAAAGTTCAGGTAGTTGCGGCCCCAGGCCATCATCGCCACGTTTTGCAAGATGATGGACACGCCGATCGCGGTGATCAGCGCCGCCAGGCGCGGCGCGCGGCGCAGCGGCCGGTAAGCCACGCGCTCGGCCGTCCAGCCCACCGCCATGCACAGCGGCACGGACACCAGCAGGCCCACGCCCAGCACCACGAACGCGGACACGCCGGGGTCGCCACCGATCAGCGAAATGGCAATCGTGGTGGCCGCCATGGCGCCGATCATGACGACATCGCCATGCGCGAAGTTGATCAGCCCGATGATGCCGTACACCATGGTGTAGCCAAGGGCGACCAGGGCGTACACGCTGCCTAGCGTGACGCCGTTAATCAGTTGTTGAATGAAGATATCCATAGGGGCCGCGAAAATAAGCCTGGAAAAATCGCGCAACGCAGCGGCCCTCGTCATGACGAACGGGACGCGGCGGGCACGGCGCCACGCCGAGCGGCGCAAGCGCAAAGAGTGGGCGGACACCGGCTCAGCCGGCCCCGCCCGGGGTTCAGCCCGCCTTAGTTGGCTTGGCTGACCATCGTTTCAACCATCTCCCACTTGCCGTTCTTGACTTCGTAGATGGTGACCGAGATTTCCTTGAGATCGCCTTGCGCGTCGTAGGAAATGTGCTCGCTGGTGGCGCCCTTGCGGTTCAGCTTGGCCAGCACCGGCAGGTACTTCTCGGGGTCGGACGACCCGGCCTGTTCGATGGCCGTGATCATGTTCCAGGCGCCGTCATAGGCGTACGGCGCGTAGACGCCGGGGGCCTTCTTGAAGCGGGCTTCGTAGCGCTGGGCAAAGTCCTTGCCCGCCGTCATCTTGTCCAGCGGCACACCGGCCAGGGACGCAAACGTGCCGTCGGCGGCATCGCCCGCCAGCTTGATGAAGGTGTCGCTGCGCGTCATTTCGCCCGAGACAAGCGGAGCCTTCAGGCCCAGCGTGGCCAACTGGCGCTTCATGGGACCGGACTGCGCGTCCAGGCCGCCGTAGAAAATTGCGTCGGGCGCGGCGCCCTTGATGTTGGTCAGGATGGCCGTGAAGTCATTGGCCTTGTCGGTGGTGTATTCGCGGCGGACCACTTGGCCACCGGCGGCCTTCACGGCCTTTTCCACTTCGTCGGCCAGACCTTGGCCGTAGGCCGTGCGGTCGTCGATGATGGCGACCTTCTTGGCCTTCAGGTTCTGCACCATGAACTTGCCGACCGCCGCACCCTGCTGGGTGTCGCTGGTCATCATGCGGAACGTGGTTTCGTAGCCCTGCTTGGTGTATTCCGGCGACGTCGCCATGGCGATCTGCGGCAGACCGGCTTCATGGTAGACACGCGATGCCGGGATGGTGGTGCCCGAGTTGAAGTGGCCCAGGATGCCCACGACTTCCTGGTCGACCAGTTGCTGCGCCACCTGCACGCCCACGCGCGGATCGGCCTGGTCATCACGCGACACCAGCACGAACTTGGCAGGCTCGCCATCTACCTTGACGCCCTTCTTGTTGGCTTCTTCCAAAGCCAGGTTCAGCCCGTTCTGCATGTCTTCACCGTAGTGCGACTGCGGACCGGTCAGCGGGGCGGCAAAGCCGAGTTTGATGTCGGCGGCCGATGCGGCGGCCGTCATGCCCACAGCAGCGATGCTGGCGGCGAGTAGCTTCAAAGTCGTGCGGAACTTCATGGGGAATCCTCCGGGGTCTCGGATGGCCGTGTACTGATAGCGGTACTTAAGGCCTTGTTATACCTGAGCTTTTAGCCAGGCTTTTGGTTTTTCTACTACCGCGGGCCCGGCGGTGGCCGGGTCCCGCGCATGCATGTTCTGCAAGGTCTGGATGCCGGGTTGCGACATCCAGACTTGAGGTGCGACCGGATTTTCGTTCCAGTGCAACCTTGCCCGATATTGGAGATAACCCTCAGTCATCGAGGGTTACCCCTCGGTCACCCTTAACCGATCGTCATGAGGCTGGCGTTGCCCCCTGCGGCGGCCGTATTCACGCTGATGGAACGTTCGGTCAACAGGCGTTCCGGCACATAGGCGGCGCCCGCGGCCAAGGCATCGGACGTCAGCCCATGCACCGCCAGGATGGCCCCCGGACGCTGCGCGATGCGCTGGTTCAGCGCTTGCAGCGCGTCGCCATCGCCTTCAAACAGCACGGCCTGGTAGTCCGCCTGGTCGACCTCGTCATCAGCAAGAATGCCCGCCTGGCCTTGCTGCTCGGCGTCCAGCGTGGACAACAGCGCCTGCGCGGCCGGCGTATCCGCGAACCAGGCATGGTTGCCCGTCAGGCGCGCCACCGACCACTGCGCCCGCGCACCGGCTTCGGTGGCGGCCACGCAATACACGGCCCCGCGCGGTTCGACCATATAGGTGTTGGTTTCGCCCGTGGGGCCGGGCAACGCAATGCGTTGCGGCAGCGGCGCGGCGGCATCCAGTGCCGGCGGCAGACCGGCCGGACGCGTACCCAGCAAGCGGTACATGTACAGCGGGCCGCCCGCTTTCGGGCCCGTGCCCGACAGGCATTCGCCACCAAACGGCTGGACGCCCACCACCGCGCCCACGATGTTGCGGTTGACGTACACGTTGCCGGCATGCACTTGCCCGGTCACGTGCGCAATGGTTTCGTCGATGCGGGTATGCACGCCGAAGGTCAGGCCGTAGCCCGTGCCGTTGATGGCGTCCAGCAGCGCATCCAGCTCGTCGCGCTTGTAGCGCACCACGTGCAGCACCGGGCCAAACACTTCGCGCGTCAGTTCGCTGATGTGATCGATTTCGATGATGGTGGGCGCCACGAAGGTGCCATGGCGGCATTCGCCGTTCAGTTCGACCTGGTCAACGCGGTGGCCCGCCGTGCGCAGGGTTTCGATGTGGCGCTGGATGCCGTTGCGGGCTTCGGTATCGATGACGGGGCCCACGTCCACCGAGAGGCGGTCCGGGTTGCCCACGCTCAGTTCGCGCATGGCGCCGCGCAGCATCGTCAGCACGTGATCGGCATTGTCTTCCTGCACGCACAGCACGCGCAGTGCCGAGCAGCGTTGGCCGGCCGAGTCGAAGGCCGAGCTCAACACGTCGAACACCACTTGCTCGGACAGCGCGGACGAGTCCACCACCATCGCGTTCTGGCCGCCCGTTTCGGCGATCAGCGGAATGGTGTGGCCGTCGTCATCCAGGCGGTCGGCCAGCGTGCGCGCGATGATGCGCGCCACGTCGGTAGAGCCGGTGAACATCACGCCGCGCACGGCGGGGCTGGCCACCAGCTGGGCGCCTATGGTTTCGCCACGGCCCGGCAGCAGTTGCACCGCGCCGGCAGGCACGCCGGCCGCGCGCAGGATGGCCACCGCTTGCGCGGCGATCAACGGCGTTTGTTCAGCAGGCTTGGCCACCACGGTGTTGCCGGCAGCCAGCGCGGCCGCGACCTGGCCGGTGAAGATGGCCAGCGGGAAGTTCCACGGGCTGATGCACAGCACGGTGCCCAAGGGGCGATGCGTGTCGTTGCTGAATTCCTGTTCGGCCTGGTCTGCGTAGTAGCGCAGGAAGTCCACGGCTTCGCGCACTTCGGCAATGGCGTTGGGCAGCGACTTGCCGGCTTCGCGCACGATCAGGCCCAACAGGGTCTGCATCTGCTCTTCCAGCAATTGCGCCGCGCGGCGCAGGCATTGCGCCCGCTCGGCCACCGGCGTCGACTGCCAGATGGGCGCGGTATTGGCGGCGGCGCGCAAGGCGATATCGGCGTCTTCCGACTGCGCCTCGATCACGTGGCCGACCACATCGCGCAGGTTGGCGGGGTTGCGCACTTCAATGGCGCGCGCCGCGTCCCAGGCTTGCTCGCCCTCGCCCAACATCGGGCCGGCGCGCCACGGCGTGCCGGCGCTGGCCAAGAGCGCAGCCGACAGCGAACCCAGGCGATGCTCGTTGGTCAGGTCCAGCCCGGCCGAGTTGGCGCGAGCGCCCTGTTGCACGTTGCCGTACAGCTCGCGCGGCAGCGCGATCTTTTCGTGCGGTGCGCCCAGCGGCACAATGCGCGAGGCCGCTTCCACGGGGTCAGCCACCAGCGATTCCACCGGAATGGTGTCGTCGCCGATCAGGTTCACAAACGAGGTGTTGGCGCCGTTTTCCAGCAGGCGGCGCACCAGGTACGCCAGCAGCGTTTCGTGCGTGCCGACCGGCGCGTAGATGCGGCACGGGCGGTTCAGCTTGCCCTGGGCCAGCGGGCCGACCACTTCGTCGTACAAGGGTTCGCCCATGCCGTGCAGGCACTGGAATTCGTATTGACCGGGGTAGTAGTTCTGACCCGCCAACTGATAGATGGCGGCAAGCGTATAGGCGTTGTGCGTGGCGAACTGCGGGTACACGGCCTCGGGCGCGCCCAAGAGCTTGCGCGCGCAAGCCAGGTAGGCCACGTCGGTGTACAGCTTGCGGGTATAGACGGGATAGCCTTCCAGGCCGTCGACCTGGGCGCGCTTGATTTCGCTGTCCCAGTACGCGCCCTTGACCAGGCGCACCATTACGCGGTGGCGGCTGCGGCGAGCCAGGTCGATGACGTAGTCAATGACGAACGGCGCGCGCTTCTGATAGGCCTGGATGACAAAGCCGATGCCGTTCCAGCCATCAAGTTCCGGCGCGAAGCAAAGCGCTTCCAGCAGGTCCAGCGAGATTTCCAGGCGGTCGGCTTCTTCGGCGTCGATGTTCAGGCCGATGTCGTAGCTGCGCGCCAGCGCCGTCAGCGCCTTCACGCGCGGCAGCAATTCAGCGATGACCCGTTCGCGCTGGCTGCGCGAATAGCGCGGATGCAGCGCCGACAGCTTGATCGAGATGCCCGGGCCTTCGTAAATGCCACGGCCGGCCGCGGCCTTGCCGATGGCGTGTATGGCCTGTTCATACGACGCGTAATAACGCTCGGCGTCTTCGGCCGTGGTGGCCGCTTCGCCCAGCATGTCGTAGGAATAGCGGAAGCCGCGCGCTTCCATCTTGCGGTTGTTGGCCAGCGCTTCGGAGATGGTCTGGCCGGAGACGAATTGTTCGCCCATCATGCGCATGGCCATGTTCACACCCTTGCGCACCAGGGGCTCGCCGCCCTTGCCGATCAGGCGCGTCAGCGCCTTGGACAAGGATTGCTCGCTGCTCACGGCAACCAGCTTGCCGGTGATCATCAGGCCCCAGGTGGCGGCGTTGACGAACAGCGATTGCGAACCACCCATGTGCGACTTCCAGTCGCCACGCGCGACCTTGTCGCGGATCAGCGCGTCGCGGGTGGCGCGGTCGGGAATGCGCAGCAGCGCTTCGGCCAGGCACATCAGCGCCACGCCTTCCTGACTGGACAACGAGAATTCCTGAATCAGCCCTTCGACGCCGCCACCGCTACGCTTGCCGCGCAGCTTCTTGACAAGGTCGGACGCCATGGCGTGCACTTTTTCCAGATTGGGCACGCGGGCCTGACCCAGCAACAGCGGCACGCATTCCGGTTCGGGGCGGCGATACGCGGCGGTAATCGCGGCGCGCAGCACGGACTGCGGCTGCACGTCCTGGCCAAATTCGTAGAACGGCGGCGTGGCGGCGGCGGGCGCGTCGCCCGACTCGTCGTCAATACTGGCGTCCACGCCCAGATGCGACATCTCGGCGGGCAAGTGGCCCCGCTCGATTTTGTCCAGATAAGAAAGAATGGCCTGCTTATGCAGCCAGTGGGGCGTGCAGTTGAGCTTGTTGGCGGCGGCCTTGAGGCGGTCGCGCAGTGCGTCATCAACTTTGACGCCGAGGGTCGTGCTGGCCATAAGAGATTGCTTCCTGTCGCATGGCAAAGGTGTTACTGGGTCCGAACGAAACCCAGTATGGGTAGGACCGTATGCTAGACAGGTTGCAACCTTGTTTGTATTAAGGTTAACCCTAGGTTAACCGCTTGAGTTCATGCGAGTTTCTCAATCCTTCAGCGCTGAGCAGCCCAACATCTGCACCGATGCCGACCCCGTGGGGGCCTGCCCGCGTATGGCGGAAGCCATCACGCCGGCCAAGCCCGCTACCGCTTTTTGCTGTGCGGCGATCAATGCGGGTATACCGGTTTCGGACACGGGTTCGGTCACCACGCTGCGGCACAGCAACCCGGTGCCCTTGGCGTTGACGGGCCGCACGCGCCAGGTGGCATCCAACTGCGCCAAGCTGCCCGACACCATCTCAAAGCGCTGCACGTCGGTCTGCACCCGCCACACCGGAGCCCCCGGCCCGGGCTTGACCATCTGCACATCCAGGGCGCCCAGTTCGCGCTTGAGCCCATCCGACAGAGCGCCCCGCAATTCGTCGCCCAGCGGCGAGCTCCAGCGCTCGGAATACAGCGCCGACACGCTGCCGTCGCCGGTGCGCACCATCAACTGCGGCTGGTCGGCCTGCGTGGACAGGCTGACGGGTTGCACCTCGATCAGAAAGTCGGCGGATCCGGCAGGCGCCGCCGATGAAGGCGCCGTCGGCCCCTGCAAAGTGTAGTAGTGCACGGGCGGCGACGAACCGCAGCCCGCCAGGGCGGCGCCAAGCGCCAGCACGCACAAGACAGGACGCATCGAAGATAGAGTCATGGTTCTTTAGTTCCTGACAGGGCCTGAGCCGGGAATCGGATCATCACCACGGCCACGCAACAAGGCTTCGGGGTTCGCTTGCAGGAAGTCGGCCAGCGCGCGCAATGAGCGGGCCGCACGGCTCAGTTCCTGCATTGCCTTTTCGGTATTGACCGGCAGCGATGCATCCGAGGCCAGCATCGCATTGATATTCGCCATCGACTGCCGAGCCTGCTTCAGCATGCTTTGGGCTTCGGGCGCGACTTGCTTGTCCAGGCGGTTCATCAGCTTGGACGTGCTGGCCAGCGTGGTGCGCAGGTCTTCGCCGATCTTGTCGAACGGAATCTTCTCGATCTTGGCGACGATATTGCTGACCTGCTGCTGCAACTGATCCAGGTTGCCGGGCACCGTCGGAATCACGGCGGGGTCGGTCGCCTTGAACTCCACCGGCTTGGCGTTCGGGAAGTTGTCCAGCACCACATACAACTGGCCGGTCAGCAGGTTGGACGTGCGCAGTTGGGCGCGCAGGCCGTACTTGATCATCACGCCCAGCAGCCGGGTGCCTGCCTCGTCGCCGTCCTTGAGCGCGCGCTCGCGCACTTCTTCATACACGCGGCCCAGGCGTTCCGGATACAGCGTGGCGTCCACCAGCGAGAAGAAGCGCTTCGTGGCCGGGTCGAAATCCAGATTGATCTGCGTGACGTTGCCCAGCGTGATGCCGTTGAAATCAATGGGCGCACCCACGGTCAGGCCACGGATCGACTGGTCAAAGCGCATGCGGATGGGGAAGGCTTCGCCGTCCGGGTTGGCCTTGGCGGCGGCTTCGGTCGCGTACAGGTCAAAGTTGGCATCGGCCGGCGCCGGGTTGCTGCCGTCGCGCGCGCTTTGCACGGATTCGAACGCCACGCCGCCCACCGCCATGGACACCAGCGACTGCGTACGCACCTTGAGGCCGTCGGCATTGACGCTGAAGTCCACGCCGCTGGCATTCCAGAAGCGCGTGCCGTTGGTAACGAACTTGTCGTTGGGCGAATCCACGAACACTTCAACGTTCACGGCCGTGCCGGTCTTGTCCAGCTCGTAGCCGATGACGCGCCCCACGTTGATGCGGCGGAAGTAGACGGGCGAACCGATGTCCAGCGACCCCAGGTCCGACGCCTTCAGCATGAAGCGCTTGCCCGCGCGGTCGTGCGTGACCGCGGGCGGAATCTCCAGGCCTTCGAAGTCCAATTTGGTGGCCTTGGCGGACCCGTTCTTGCCTTCGGCCGCATCCACGCCAATGTAGGCGCCCGACAACAAGGTGCCCAGACCCGATACGCCGCTGACGTCCAGCCGTGGCCGCACCACCCAGAAATTGGTGCCGTCGCGGGCCAGATCGGACACTTCCTTGGCAAGTTCAGCCCGCACCACAACCTTGCTGCGGTCATCGTTGAAGCCGATGGACTTCACCGTGCCGATGTTCACGTCCTTGTAGCGCAGTTGCGTCTTGCCCACCTCCAGCCCTTCGGCCGTATTGAACGAGATGGAGATATCCGGGCCGGCCTGCATCCAGGTCCGGATGACGAGCGACATGCCCATCAGCGCGGCCACGATGGGCACCAGCCAGATCCATGAAATCCGGCTCTTCTGCTTGCGCGAGATGGTCGGTGACTTGTACTTCTCTTCACCGGCATCGGGTGCTTGGTCGGACATCTACTTTCCTTTTTTCTTCTTCCGCGGGACCCGCTGTTGTTGCTAACCCACTTCCCTGCTGGTCTGGGTCGGCGCCTGTGGCGCCGCCTGGGCCGGGTGAGCCCGGCCTTCTATCTCGAGTGTGTCGATTTCGCTGTCGTCTTCCAGATCCCAGCTACGGCGCAGATCGAAGCTCATGGCCGCCAGCATGGTCAAGATCACCACCACGCCAAAGGCCGCTGCCCCGGCACCTGCGCTGATCTCCATCAGGCCTTGAAAATCGGCCAGCGCCGCCAGCAATATAACGACAAAAACATCCAGCATCGACCATTGGCCAATGAACTCGACCATCTGATACAGGCGGGTACGCGGCCGCAGGTTGGTCGTGCTGCGCCATTGCTCGGTCAAGAGCAGCAAGATCAAGGCCAGCAGCTTGGTCAGGGGCACGGCCACGCTGGCGATGAACACAATCAGTGCGATGTCCCATGAGCCCATCTGCCATAGCTCGACCACGCCGCCAAGAATGGTGTGAGCGCTGTCGCCCAACACGGAACTGACCTGCATGACGGGCAGCACGTTAGCCGGGATATAGAACACAACCGCCGCGAGCAGCAGCGCCCAGGTGCGCGCCAGGTGGTCGGGCTTGCGGTAATGCACCACGGCGTGGCAGCGCACACAGTGGTGCTCTTCTTCGGGATCGGCCTCGCGCGGCAAGGCCTGCACCTGGCCGCAGACATGGCAGCCGGCCAGGACGGTGTCCGGACTGCTTTCGGGGATGTGCACGGGAGCCACGCCTGCTGTTTCGGCATAACGCCACAGCACGTGCGGCGACAGGCGTCCCAACATGGTCAGGAAAATGGTCAACAGGCCAAATGCGCCCAGCCCGATACCGGGTTGCACCGCCGCCATGCCCGCCAGCTTGACCACCGCCACCAGCACGCCCAACAGGAACACGGGCACCATGCACCACGGCCGCAGCACGCCCAGCAAGCGCATGGCACCACGAAAACCCACGGGTTCGCGGCCTTTGGACAAGGGACCCAGCACCCACAGCAGCACGGTCAATTGCAGCAGCGGCAAGGCAAAACCGGCCAGCCCCGTCATGACGGCGACGACCCAATGGCCTTGGCGCCACGTAATGGAAATGGCGTCCAGCAAGGACGCCTCTTGCACCATGCCCTGTACCGACATGGAAGCTACCGGGTAGGCATTAGCCACCCCGAAGACGATCAGGGCAGTAAGGGCAAGCGCCAGCCAATTGGACAAAGTAAGCCCGCTGTAGCGCCAGAGTATGGCTCCGCAGCGGGCGCAATTGGCGGTCTCGCCAGGTTCAAGCTGATGTCGGCGATATACGCTTGCGCAATGTTCGCACTCGATCAGCGGCTGGCTGTCCGCGGTCATCAATCGATCAGTTCAACTTCCTGCTTGTCCGGCGCATCCGAGGACGGCGGTTTCCCGTTGTCGTCGAAGTCCAGCGTCACCTTGCCCGACTCGTCCAGATCCACCGTGACCGAGCCGCCGTCGACCAGCTTGCCAAACAGCAGCTCGTCGGCCAGCGCGCGGCGGATGGTGTCTTGAATAAGACGTTGCATGGGACGCGCGCCCATCAGCGGGTCGAACCCCTCCTTGGCAAGGTGTTCGCGCAGTTTCGTGGTGAACACGGCCTCCACGCGGCGCTCGTGCAACTGATCTTCCAGTTGCATGAGGAACTTGTCCACCACGCGCAGGATAACCTCGCGGTCCAACGCGGCGAACGGGATGATGGCGTCAAGGCGGTTGCGGAATTCAGGCGTGAACATACGGCGGATTTCCGCCATTTCGTCGCCCAGCATCCGCGAATTGGCAAAGCCGATCGACGGACGGTTCAAGGTTTCGGCGCCCGCGTTCGTCGTCATGATGAGGATGACGTTACGGAAGTCCGCCTTGCGGCCGTTGTTGTCGGTCAGCGTGCCGTGGTCCATGACCTGCAGCAGGATGTTGAACACATCCGGGTGAGCCTTTTCGATTTCGTCCAGCAACAGCACGCAGTGCGGCTGCTTGGTGATGGCTTCGGTCAAGAGGCCACCCTGGTCGAAACCAACATACCCCGGCGGCGCGCCGATCAAGCGCGACACCGCGTGGCGTTCCATGTATTCCGACATATCGAAACGCAGCAGCTCAACACCCAGCGTGAACGCCAGTTGCCGCGCCACTTCGGTCTTGCCCACGCCCGTGGGGCCGGACAACAGGAACGCGCCGATGGGTTTTTCCGGCTTGCCCAAGCCCGAACGCGCCATCTTGATGGCGGCGGCCAAGGCATCGATCGCGCCGTCCTGGCCGAACACCACGGTCTTCAAATCGCGGTCCAGCGTGGCCAGCTTGCTGCGGTCGTCGTTGGAGACCGACTGCGGCGGAATGCGGGCGATCTTGGACACGATGTTCTCGATGTCCACCTTGCCGATCACCTTCTTCTGACGCGAACGCGGCAACAAACGCTGCGCGGCGCCGGCCTCGTCGATGACGTCGATGGCCTTGTCGGGCAGATGACGATCATTGATGAAGCGTGCCGACAATTCAGCGGCCGCCGACAGCGCGGCCGCCGAATAGCGGACGCTGTGGTGTTCTTCAAAGCGGCTCTTCAGCCCACGCAAAATCTGCACGGTCTGTTCGACGCTGGGTTCCGGCACGTCGATCTTCTGGAAGCGACGCGACAGCGCGTGGTCTTTTTCAAAGACGCCGCGATATTCCGTATACGTGGTCGCGCCAATGCACTTCAGTTGGCCCGACGACAAGGCCGGCTTCAACAGATTGGACGCATCCAGCGTGCCGCCCGAGGCCGAACCGGCGCCGATCAGCGTGTGGATTTCGTCGATGAACAGGATGGCGTCGGGGTTGCCGCGAATTTGCTTCAGCACGCCCTTCAGACGCTGTTCGAAATCACCGCGGTACTTGGTGCCGGCCAGCAACGCGCCCATGTCCAGCGAAAAGACTTGGGCGGCTTGCAGGATTTCGGGCACTTCGCCGCGCGTGATGCGCCAGGCCAGGCCTTCCGCGATAGCGGTCTTGCCTACGCCGGCCTCGCCCACCAGCAGCGGATTGTTTTTGCGGCGGCGGCACAACACCTGAATGACGCGCTCGACTTCGTGCTCGCGTCCGATCAGGGGATCGATGCGGCCCGCCAGCGCGGCGGCGTTCAGGTCGGTGGCATATTGGTCAAGCGGCGACTGACGCGATTCGCCCTGCTCTTCGCCATTGGTCTGCTGCTCTTTCTGCACGGCGGCGGACTCCACCTGGGGCTGTTTGGTAATGCCATGCGACAGGAAATTGACGACATCCAGGCGCGTGACGCCCTGCTGTTGCAGGTAGTACACGGCGTGCGAGTCCTTTTCCCCGAAAATGGCCACCAGCACGTTCGCGCCGGTCACCGGCTTCTTGCCGGTGCCGCCCGCGGATACGTGCATGATTGCGCGTTGGATCACGCGCTGAAAGCCCAGCGTCGGCTGCGTATCGACCTCTGCGCCGCTTGGAATCACCGGAGTGTTTTCCGAAACGAACTGGCGGAGGTTGCGGCGCAAGTCGTCCAGGTTCGCCGCGCAAGCGCGCAGAACCTCGACTGCCGAAGCGTTGTCAAGCAGCGACAACAGCAGATGCTCGACGGTAATAAATTCATGCCGGGCCGAACGGGCCTCGACGAAAGCCATATGCAGGCTGACTTCAAGCTCTTGAGAAATCACGCTTCCTCCGTATTGCATCGAAGCGGTCAAATACACGATTCATATTCTATGCCGATCATGGCGTAACGCCAGCGATTTCAAAAACCACTCTATCGTGGCGGCCTTGTGCGTCCATGACGGTAAGCGTATACCGGCCGTCTTGCGCCAGCACTAATTTAAACGGATGACTCGACGCGCCATGATTCACCACGCGCCCGTCAAGCATCCACCATACTTCGCCTTCGGCGCCCTGCACATCCACATCCAGCGCCACTTGCCGGCTGCCCGGCACGGGCCGAAGCACCGAACCGGTGGCCACGCCACCCACGCGCAAAGGCCCCTGCGTGGCGTCGGCATAACCGGCAAATGACGGCGGCGCCGTGTCGTTCAGCAGCCACGCCGCGCGCTGCTCGGGGCATTCCCCCGACGGCACGCTGCCCAGCCGATAACCCAGTGGCCAACACGTGACCGCCGCCTGCACCGTTTCGGGCCGGCTACGGACCTGCTGCGCGCCTTCCGGCAACGCGGCCACAATATCTTGCAGTAATGGCGCCGCCACATTCGCCCCGAAAAAACCGGGGTTCGGCGTGCCATCCGGACGGCCGACCCAGACGCCTAACGTCCATCGGTCGGTCACCCCGATTGCCCAGGCGTCCCGGAATCCGAAACTGGTTCCGGTCTTCCAGGCCAGCCGCCGGGCCGGACTGCCCGACTGGTAAAAAGGCCGGTCGGGATGCCCGCCGCCTTCGAGGATATCGCGAACGATCCAGGCGGCTCCAGGGCTCATCATACGGGACTCGATTCGAGGTTGCTCCGCCCGAAGGCGGGGCCGTCCCGAGACGCCGTCGCGGGCCAAAGCCCGATAAGCGCCCACCAGTTCTTCCAATGTGGTGCCACCCCCGCCCAAAATCAAGCTTAAATTTGGGACTGCCCCGTCCGGCAAACGTAACCGGACGCCGCCGGTCAGCATAACCGACGCAAAACTCGCCGGGCCGACGCGGTCCAACAGGTCTACCGCCGGCACATTCAACGACCGTTGCAATGCTTGCGCGACGCTGACAGGGCCCGAAAACGCTGCTTGAAAATTACCCGGAGCGTAGCCGCCAAACGACAGCGGCGCGTCGATCAGCAGGCTTTCGGAATGAATCAGCCCTTCGTCCAGCGCCTGCGCATACAGAAACGGTTTCAGAGTAGAACCCGGCGAGCGCACGCCGCGCACCATATCCACGTGGGCGTAACGGGTATCGTCGGAAAAATCGGCGGAGCCCGCGTAGGCCTTGACCTCCAGCGTATCGTTATCCATCACCAGCACCGCCATGGACACCTTGGGCGGCAGGCTGTCCACGCGGTCCAGCAACATTTGTTCCACCGACGCCTGCATATCGGCATCCAGCGTGGATGGAACCAAGGGCGGCCGTTGCCCCGCACGGCGCGCGGTCGGCGTGGCGCCCGCTTCCTGCAACAGGCGCTGCGCGGCCAGCGGCGCCAGCCAGCGCGCGCGCAGTGGCGGCGCGATCACGTTTTCGATCTTGGCGTCGGCCACATCGGCCGGAGCCCAGCGGCCCAGTTCGGCCATGCGGTCCAGCACCTTGTCGCGCGCGGCCTGGGCCGCCTCGGGATGGCGATCGGGACGCAGGCGCGACGGCGCTTGCGGCAAGGCGGTCAGCATGGCGGCTTCGGCGGGGCCGAGATCGCGCGCGGACTTGCCCAGCCAGAGCCGTGATCCCATCTCCACGCCTTCCACAATGCCCCCCATGGGCGCATGGGTCAGGTACATGGAAAGAATCTCGTCCTTGCTGTAGTGCATTTCCAGTTGCACCGCGCGCCAGGCTTGCCGCAATTTGGCGGACATGGAACGCGACGGCTTGCCGGCCAGTTGCGGGTCGATCAAGCGCGCGACCTGCATGGTCAATGTGGAGCCGCCCGACACGATGCGGCGGTTCGTGGCCCATTGCCAGCCGGCGCGCGCCATCGCCACGGGATTGACGCCGGGATGCCAGTAGAACCAGCGGTCCTCATATGTGAGCAAGGTGTCCAGATAGCGCGGCGAGACTTGGTCCGGCGTGACCGGATAGCGCCAGATGCCGTCACGGCTGGGGTAATTGCGCAGCGGCGTGCCGTCGGCGGCAACGATCACGGCGGCCCCGCCCGAGTCGATGGCGGGCAATGGAAACAGGCGGTCAAGCACGAATAACAACGCGGCCAGCGCAAATAGCACGCTGGCCGCGATGATGCCGCGCCGCCGCCAGCGGCGAGCGCGCATGGCGCCCGCCGTGGAGGAGGCGGCGGCGGTCAAGGACGCTTGGCGCCGCGATCGCGAATTTCGACCGTGCTCCACTGCTCACCCACGCCACGGATTTCCGGGCGGTACATATCTTCCGCCACGGTCGACGGCACCGCGTAGCGGCCCGGCGTCACGACGCGCACCAGATAGAACACGTCGACCTTGCCGCGGCCCAGGGACACCGCAGCCACGTAGCGGTCATCACGGAACTCACGATGCTTGATGTTGGAGTCGGCCATGGCTTCGGCCACGCGGCGTCCGCCGATCGTCCATTCCTGCATCTCGGGGCTTTGCGACAGGTTCAGGTTTTCTACTTCAAAACCCGCCGGCACGCGGTCCTCGATCAGCGCATCGGGAATGTTCTGGTTGGCGCTGGCTTGCACCCACACCACCAGCATGTCGCCGCTTTGCAGCGTGCCGCCATCCCACGGTTTGCCGTCCGGACGATACCAGCCACGCTTGAGCTGGATCACGTCGTTGCGCGGCTTGGGCGCAACCGTCGGGCTGCCCTGGATGTCGTACTCCAGGAACAGGGACTGCGCGCCGGTGTTGACGATCTGCGTGTTGGCAAGGTCAGCCGCCGACAAGCCCACCGTCTGGTCGCTCTTGCCGCCGTCCAGCGGCTTGCGCACGCCATTGACGGTCAGCGCGGCTTCCCACGGCGTGCCCTTGTCGCCACCGATGGCGCGTGCCGCCATCAACAGCGCCATGCGTTCCTGCGTGGACAGGTACGAACGGTTGCCCAGGCGCGAAGTCAGCTGCGTCAGCAGATTTTCCAGGCGCTCGTGCTTCAGCCCGTACTGGTTGGCCAGCGCGTACGACAAGGCGTAGTCGCGCACGCTGCTGCCATAGTCGCCCAGCCATTCGTCGTAGTAGCCGTTGTAATTGCGACGCGGGAAACCGTATTCGCGCGTCATCGCCGCGTCCAGCGCGGACTTCATGCGCCCTTCGTCGCCCATCAGCTTGAATGCAGCCGCCAACTGGATCAGGGGCAGCGGCGAACGCGCGCGCTCTTGATAGTTGTCGAACAGTTGGCGCACCGTCGACAGCGGCGCCTTCTTGTCGCGGGCCAAGGCCAGCACGGCGGTCGACAAGCCGGCAAAGCGGCGATGGTCTTCGCGCAGGATGTTGGCGTCGCTGCCGTCGATGCGGCCGGCTTCAACGTTGCGGCGCAGGTTCACCGACCACGTGCCGAAGGTGTTGGACGTCTGCTGCACTTGCTCCAGCAGCCATTGGCGCGAACGGTCGAGCGTGGCTTCGGGCACTTCAAAGCCTTGGTCGCGCGCGTCTTGCAGGAAGCCGACGGCATAGGCCGTCAGCCACACATCGCGCGAGCTGGAACCGCTCCAGAGGTTGTAAGAACCCACCGCATTGCGCATGCCGGACAAGCGGCCGATGGCGCCGGACACCTGGGCGGCGCGCTCCACCTGCGAGTGCGGCTTCAGGCCGAACTGCTTGGCCACGGCGTCGTCGATCAACACCCACGGCAAGGCGCGGCTGATGGTCTGTTCGGCGCATCCGTACGGATACGCCAGCAGGCCTTCAACCAGCTTGTTCACGTTGAACGGCGGACGGTTCGACACCGTCAGGCTGACCAGCGCCGAATCCGGGTAATACGAAGACACCCACGCCGCTTGCGCCACGTTGGTTTCGCCCGGGTTCAGGCGCAGGCGACGAACCTGGCGCTCGCCCGCGTAGGCCGGTTGCACCTGCAGCACCGATTCGCGCACGATGTGCACGGGCTTGGCGCCGCCCTGCCCGTCGACGGTCAGGCGCATCAGGCCCAGGCCATACGAACCGGTCGTGGTCGCGTTAAAGCGCAAGGTGGTGCGCTGCTTGTCCTTCAGCGTCACCGTGCGCACGCCGTCGGTAATGGCGAGCGGGTCCAGCGCTTCCAGCTTGATGCTGATCTTTTGCTCGGCGCCGCTCAGGTTGGTCAGGTCCAGCGCAATGGCGGCCTGGTCACCCGGCGTGATGAAGCGCGGCGTATTCAGTTCGGCGACGACCGGCGCGGCCACCACCATTTCGGTGTCGGTGCTGCCGTAGTTGTCGGCCGTGAACGCCACGGCCATCAGGCGCAGGGTGCCGTTGAAGTCGGGCAGATCCAGCGGAATATCCGCTTCGCCCTGCGCGTTCAAGGTGACCGGACCCGAGAACAGGTCGACCAGCTTGACCTTCTTGGGCAGGCTCTTGCTGTCGCCGCGCATGGCGGCGTCACCGCCCCACTTCAGCTTGCCCTTGGTGCCCTCCATTTTCTCGATCAGCTTGCCGTACATGTCCAGCAGTTCGGGCGCGTAGCGGTGCTTGCCGAAGAAATAATCCAGCGGATCGGGCGTGGCGTATTGGTTGATGTTCAGAATGCCCACGTCCACCGCGGACAGCGTCACCGTGGCTTGCTTGCCCTGCGCGCCGTCGACCTTGACGCGCACGGTGGTCTTGGTTTCGGGCTCGGTCTTGGCGGCCGCGCTCAACTTCACATCCAGCTTGCGGTCGGCGCTGGCAATCGGCAGGAACGCCAGGCCCAGCGCACGAGCCGGCGTCACGCGGTCGCCTTCGCTACCCGGGCGGAACACGGCGGCAGCCACATACAGGTCGTGGCGCTTCCAATCCTTGCTGATCGGAATTTCAACTTCGGTGCCCGTCGCCTTCACGGCAACCCAGGTGGACCACAGCATGCGGTCGCCTTCTACCGTGACCAGCGCCTGGCCGTCGTGCGGCGGCGTCAGCGTGACCTTGACGGTGTCGCCCGGCTTGGCCGGCACGCCTTCCAGCTTCATCTGCACGCGGTCGGGGCGGTTGCCCATCGCGTCGGCGTCCTGTGCGTTCCAGCCCGCATAGAAGCGGTAGCGCATCGTTTCGCCCGTTTCCGGGTCGGTGATTTCAAGGCGGTAACGACCCCACTTGACCGGCACGGTCAGTTGCGCGCGGTCGTTCAAGGCGATTTCGCGCGAGTCCACCAGTTCTTCGGTTTCGGTATAGCCGCTGTTCCAGCCGCGCTGGTCGTCAAAGCGCCAATAGTATTGGCGCTCTTCGCGGAACAAGCGCATCTGGGCCTGGGCCAGCGGAACGATCTCGCCTTGGGCATTGGCACGGATGACTTCAAACGCGGCGGGTGCGCGTTCGCGCGCCACATCGCTGTCAAACTGCGGACGCACGGCAATCAGTTTGTCGGCGGGCCAGACGCTGCGCTCAATGGAACGAACCACCGGGCGGCCGCCCGATTCCAGCAGGCTGGCCGACACGCGCACCTTCATGGGCGAGTGCGTGCCTGCCACACTTGGATTCACGCTGATCCGGGCTGCGCCCTTGTCGTCCAGCGCCTCCTCGGGCAGTTCGCCGAACGTGCGACGTGTGTCATCGGCCACGTCGCCGAAGATGAAGCCCGGCCATTTCTGCGCCAAGGCAAAACGGTCGCGCTTGACCTGGAAGCTGGACAGCAGGCGGTTGCCGGCGGCAGGCGCGCCGTAGAGGTAATCGCCCTGCACATTGACGATCAGTTCCTCTTCCGGCGACAGCACCTCTTGATCAGAGGTCAACGCCATCTTCATGCGTTCAGGCAGGAATTCCTCGACCTGGAACTTCCACGACGCATCCGGCGTGCGCGAAGCGGGGTCCACGCGCAGTTCAAGCAGCCACGAACCCGTCTGGGCATCCAGCGGCAGGTCGATGGCGCGCTCAACATAGCCGACCAGATCTTTCTTGGGCTGCCACAGGGTAGTCTGCACCACACGGCCATCGGGGCGCTTGATCGTCGCCGTCAGCGGCGCGGGTGTCAGCATGCGGCCGTCCAGGTCGCGCGGCAGCACCGACACGTTGAAGGTCTCGCCCGGACGGTACAAATTGCGGCCGGCGTAGACGAACAGATTGTTGGGGCGCGACACATGGCCGCCCGTATCGAACTCAGACAGGTCCAGCGCCGGTTCGCCCAGGGCCAGCACGGTCATTTCCTTGTCGCGCGAGGCACGGATGACGCGCGCATTGGTGAAGCTGCCGTCAAAACGCACATGGCCCTGCGCATCGGCAGCGGCCTTGGCCAGCGTCTTGCCCGCGCCGTCCACCAGTTCGAATACGGCGCCCGAAATGGCCTGGCCCGACTTCAGCGACACGGAATAGGCTTCAACGCGGTCGCTGTAACGGCGCGCATGCAGGCCGATGTCGCTCACGTAGAAATAGGTAACCTGGTATTCGTAGCGGAAACGGCCCGGTTGGCTCATGACCGCGATATAGATGCCGGGCTCTTGCAGTTCCTTCACGCCTTCAACCGGCAGGAAGGTGACATGGCGGCGGTTCGGCTTGTCGTCGGTGATGAAACGGCCCTGATAGACGCTGGTCGTCAGCGAATTCAGGCGGTCCAGATCCCAGTTGCTGACCGAGCCTTTCAGGCTGCGGTTGTCGGAATAGCGCCAGTTGTCCTCTTCGTCGTAGCCGGCTTCATCTTCGTCGGAGGCCGACGCGGTGTTGCGGCCAATGCCCAGCACCGTTTCAAACAATTCCGGCACACGGTCCGGGGCCACGCGCAGGAACTGCACGTCAACCTCGGGCACGTTCACGGTAGCCACCGGCAAACCGCCGTTCTGGCCGGCCGGCAGCACCACGCCGCGACTGGCGAAATAGAACGACGGCGGCATGGCCTGCGTATTCACTTCGCAGTTCGAGGTTTCAGCCAGCACGACCTTGTCACCCACGCCGGGCAAACCCGAACGCACCGTGATGGCGTATTTGCGCTGCGGCTGGATGTACGGGAAATACACCATGCGCGGGTTCTCGCCCACGATCCAACTGCCTTTCAGGATCTTGCCTTTGGGCGCGGAGTCGCCAGGCTTGACCGAGGCCGGCTGGTCGCCCGCATTGGCGGGGGTCTCGTTGTCTTCGTCAGCCTTGCCCGACGAGGCGCCCAGGTCGGTGACCTGGAGGAAATCATCCAGCTTGGCCTTGGCGTCCACCGGCTGGGTAAACGTGACCGAGAGCGACAGCGCATCGTTGAATTGGCGCGGCTGGCAGGTCAGCGCCGCGAAGGGGTCGGGTGCGCCCACCGTCGCGCTGGCACCCAATGCGGGCTTGCCGTCGCCAGCCGCAGCGGCCGGGGCTGCAGCTGGAGTTTGAGTCGCGGTGGAAACCGCCGGCGCCTGGACAGGAGCCGCGCCCTGCTTGTCCTTGCCGCCCATCCACCAGCCCACGCCGATGGCGCCCGCCAACACCACAACGCCGGCAACCGCCAGCCAGGTCTTGCTAACCTTTCCACTCACGGCAAACCCCTCCGCCTACTCGAATACAACGCTCCTTTGCGGCGGAGCTGCCGACCTGCTGCTCCGCGCGCTTCCCCACACGCGGATATTGCCGTGCCTTGCACAGCACAACGCCGCCTTCGAGGGCGGCGTCTTTATTCTGGGTATTAAACGGGTTCCATCACACATTGCAGCGGGTGCTGACGCGCCCGCGCATACTGTCCTACCTGGGCAATGCGGGTAGCCGCGAGGTCTCGGGGATACACCCCGCATACTCCGCGACCTTCGTGATGCACTTGCAGCATGATCCGCGTTGCCTCTTCATGGTTTTTATTGAAGAATTTTTGCAGGACTTTCACGACGAATTCCATCGGCGTGTAGTCGTCATTCAGCAGCAGAACCTGATACATCGGAGGCGGCGCGGCGCGTGCCGGTGCCTTCTCGACGGCCAAATCATGCTGGGTATCCAAGGTAGAACTCATAGGGCGGCTATTCTATTTAAACTGGGGACGCCTAACGCGCAACTTACTTAAAATTACACGCAGAAATACGTAGTTTCCATACTTGACGACACGAAGAAAAGCGGCGCATTATCAGCGCATTCTGGGGTTTTCAACTCATCGAAAATCTGCCAGGAATTCGGAGGGGGGGGAACAGAGGTCTAGACCGCGATGCCCTTCTGTCAACATACGATTCAATGAGGCAGTCCGCATGTCTGATACGACCGCAACCGCCGTCCAAGGGGACAATCCCAAATCGACGGGTACCGTCAAGTGGTTCAACGATGCAAAGGGGTTTGGCTTCATTACGCCCGACGACGGCGGTGAAGATCTGTTCGCCCACTTTTCGTCCATACAGATGAATGGTTTTAAAACCCTGAAGGAAGGCCAGAAAGTGGCTTTCGAAATCATTCAGGGGCCTAAAGGCAAACAGGCGCTTAATATCACGGCTGCCTGAGTATCCCTTAAAGTGCAGCGGTAAGGCTGCACCATTATCCAGGCGGGGCTTTCGGGCCCCGCCTTGTTATTTTCTTTTTACTGCGCCAGTCATGCTGAAGAATGTGAAGTTATTGCCTGTCAACCCTACGTTGTTCAAGACAGCGTTCTTTAAACCAGCATTTCTGAAAGCACTGTCGGCGGCACTGGCCGCCACGGCGCTTGCGCTGACCGCGGGCGCCCACGCGCAAACCGGTCCGCAACCGCCCTTGCCCACCACACAGCTTTCGGCGGGCATCCATATTATCCGCGCTGAAGTCGCCGATACCGACGCCACCCGCCAAAGCGGCCTGATGTTCCGCAAGGAACTCCAGGGTAACGACGGCATGCTGTTCGTGTTCGAGCGGCCGGACGTGCAGTGCTTCTGGATGCGCAACACGCTCTTGCCGCTCTCGATAGCCTTTATCGCCGACGACGGCACGATCGTCAATATCGACGACATGGCGCCCCAGACCGAAGACCCGCACTGCGCAAGAAAGCCGGTGCGCTATGCCCTGGAAATGGCCCAAGGCTGGTTCGACCAGCACGGCATCAAGGCCGGCCGGAAAGTCGACGGGCTGCCCTGATCGGCGGCCCCAGGGCGCCAGCGCCCCCTTCAGATACGGCAAGGGAGCCCCGCAGGGCTCCCTTTTCATTTCCGCCCCTGACAGAGCAGCGGAAAAAACAACACTTCAGGCTTAGACGCGCTCGATGATCAGCGCGATGCCCTGGCCCACGCCGATGCACATCGTGCACAGCGCGTAACGGCCGCCCGTGCGGTGCAGTTGGTTGATGGCCGTGGTGGCCAGACGCGCACCCGACGCACCCAAGGGGTGGCCCAGGGCGATCGCGCCGCCGTTGGGGTTCACGCGCGGGTCGTTGTCGGCAATGCCCAATTGACGCAGCACAGCCAGGCCTTGGGCGGCGAACGCTTCATTGAGTTCGATGACGTCCATCTGGTCCAGCGTCAGGCCGGTTTGCGCCAGCACTTTCAGCGTGGCGGGCGCCGGGCCGATACCCATGATGCGCGGCGCAACGCCGGCGGTGGCCATGCCGACCACGCGGGCGCGCGGCGTCAGGCCGTGGCGGGCCGCGGCCTTTTCATCGGCCAGCAGCAATGCGGCGGCGCCGTCGTTCACGCCCGACGCATTGCCGGCCGTGACGGTGCCGCCTTCGCGGACCACGCCCTTCAGCTTGGCCAGCGATTCCAGGCTGGTTTCACGCGGGTGTTCGTCTTTGGAGACGACGATGGGGTCGCCCTTTTTCTGGGCGATCGACACCGGCACGATTTCGGCGTCGAACACGCCTTCTTGCTGAGCGCGAGCCGTCTTTTGCTGGCTGGCCAGCGCGAACAGGTCTTGGTCTTCGCGGCTGATCTTGAAGTCGTCAGCGACGTTTTCGGCCGTTTCCGGCATGGAGTCCACGCCGTACTGGGCCTTCATCAGCTTGTTGACGAAGCGCCAGCCGATGGTCGTGTCGAAGATGGCGGCGCTGCGCGAGAACGCGCTGTCGGCCTTGCCCATGACGAAGGGAGCGCGGCTCATGCTTTCCACGCCGCCGGCCAGCATCAAACCGGCTTCGCCCGCGCGGATGGCGCGGGCGGCGGTGCCGATGGCGTCCAGGCCCGAACCGCACAGGCGGTTGACCGTGGCGCCGGGCACTTCGATGGGCAGGCCCGCCAGCAGCGTGGCCATGCGGGCCACGTTGCGGTTGTCTTCACCAGCCTGGTTCGCGCAGCCCATGATGGCGTCGTCCAGTTCTTCCCAGCGCACGCCGGGGTTGCGCGCAATCAGCGCCTTGATGGCAACGGCAGCCAGATCGTCGGGGCGCACGCTGGCCAACGCACCGCCGTAGCGGCCGAAGGGAGTGCGGATCGCATCACAAATAAAGGCATTCACGGTCATGGGAAGCTCGAAGTGAAGTGAAAAATTCGGGATCGGACGATCTTAGCGCACCGCATTTCGCGCCAAGTTGGTGCACAGTCGAGGTGTCCGCCACACGGACGGTGTCCGGTAGGTGTTCACCCTGATTGTGTGGCGCGGGCCGATCGGCCCAACGCCGTCAGGCTGACGGCGCCTTGGACGGCGCGGCGCCCGACTCGGCTTGCGCCGCGCCGGCTTGCGCCGCGCGGCCCGCTTCTACCAAGGCTTGCCGACGGAAACGCCCCGCCGCCAAATGGTAGAACGGTTGCGGGCAGAACTGGCGCGACACGCCAGAGGCCAGCAAAGACCCCACCAGCAACCAGAACAGCATCGGCTGGCTGCCCGTCATTTCCATCACCACCACGCTGGCCGTCAGCGGCGCCTGCGTGGCCGCCGCCAGGAAAGCCGCCATCGACACGAGCACCAGCACGCGCTGATCCACGCCCTCGCCCGCGAGCTCCCAGATGTGCTGGCCTATGCCGGCGCCGGTGGTCAGCGCGGGCGTGAAGATGCCGCCAGGAATGCCCGCCCAATACGACGCGACGGTAGCCGCCAACTTGGCCAGGCCGAAGCCGGCGGGCGCGGTGTCGTGGCCGGACAGCAGGTCGGCCGCCACGCCGTATCCCGTGCCGTAAACGCTGCCGGCCGTGCACAGGCCGATCACCGCCAGCACCAGGCCCATGATGAAGGCCGTCCAGATGGGATGCGCGCGGATCCAGGCGCGCCAGGCGGCCGGCGCGGCGCCGGATGCGCCTTTGCCCAGCAGCCGCGCGAAGATGCCGCCCAGCGCGCCATTGATGGCGCCGCAAATGACGATCCACATCACCATGCCATGGGCCAGCGGCGCCCCGCCGAACACGCCGAAGTACGGGTTGTTGCCCTGCACCGCCACCACCAGGAAGCCGGCGGCCAGCACGCCGATCAGCACCAGGCGCTGCCAGCGCAGCACGGTGCCGCGGCCCAGCTCTTCGATGGCAAAGATGACACCGGCAAGCGGCGCATTGAAGGCGGCAGCCAGCCCGCCCGCCGCGCCGGCGGCGATCAGTTCATTGGAATGGAAGCCGCGCAACTGCACGCCACGACGCTTCCAGAAGTCGCCCCATGCCAGCATGAGCGCGGCGCCCACCTGCACCGACGGGCCTTCGCGCCCGATCGACGCGCCGGCCAGCATGCCGAAGAACGACAGCGGAATCTTCCATAGCGTTTGCGCCAGCGACACCAGGCTGCTTTGGCTGGGGCCGGGAGGCAAGGACAGCGCGCCGATGACTTGTGGAATGCCGCTGCCCGCCGCGTTCGGCGCAAAGCGCAGCGTCAGCCAACGCAGCGCGGCCAGGCTGAATGGCAGCACCAGCAAGGCAAGCCAGCCGTTGTGGCCCACCCATTCGCGGTTCCAGTCCAGCGCCTTGTCGGCCAGATACGCAAACCCCAGCGACATCATTGCGACCAGGCCCGCACCACCCAGCAGCAGCGCCATTTGCAGGCTCTTGCGCGACAAGCGGTTGATCTGGCGCACCTTGCGCCGCATCAGGCGGCGGGCGGCGGTGGTGGTCCGGCGAAAAGGTTCGGTCAGGCTCATGGGCTGCTGGCGTGCGGCGCAAAGTGAGTAACCTTACCACTCTCACCTGACCGGCAGCCCACAAGTGTCAGCAGAAAGTCACACCGCCGGAAGCAGTCGAGCTTGCGCGGTGCGCGCCGAGCCCGCGCTCGAACCCGCGCTCGCTTCGACCTTGAAGCGGCGCACTTCCTGTGCCAGGCGGCCGGCCTGCTCCTGCATGCTGGCGGCCGCTGCCGCCGCCTCTTCGACCAGCGCGGCGTTCTGCTGCGTCACGGAGTCCATCTGCGACACGGCCTGGTTGACCTGGCCAATACCCGCCGATTGCTCTTCCGACGCGCTGGCGATGTCGCGCACCAACACCGCCACCTGACGCACGCTGTCGACCACTTCGCGCATGGTGCGGCCGGCTTCGTCGACCTGCCGCGTGCCGCCTTCGACTCGCGCGGCCGACTCATCGATCAATGCCTTGATCTCCTTGGCGGCCACCGCCGAACGCTGCGCCAAGGTGCGCACTTCACCCGCCACCACGGCAAAGCCCCGGCCTTGCTCGCCCGCGCGCGCCGCTTCCACGGCGGCGTTGAGCGCCAGGATGTTGGTCTGGAACGCAATACCGTCGATCACACCCGTGATATCGGCAATGCGACGCGAACTATCCGAGATCGCGCTCATGGTCTGGACCACGCCATCCACCACTTCACCGCCACGCACCGCCACGGTGGACGCATGCGTCACCAGGCGGTCGGCCTCGGTGGCGTTGTTGGCGTTTTGCTGCACGGTGCTGGTCAGTTCTTCCATCGACGCCGCGGTTTCTTCCAGCGACGAGGCCTGTTCTTCGGTGCGTTGCGACAGGTCGGAGTTGCCTTGCGCAATTTGCGACGACGCCGACGCGATGCTTTCACAGCCGTCGCGCACGTCCGCCACGATGCGAGCCAGGCTTTCGTTCATGGCCTTCAGCGCGGCCATCAGCTCGCCCGTTTCGTCGCGCGTGGCAACCTGGATGTTGGTGGTCAGGTCGCCCGCGGCCACCTGGCGCGCGGCCTTCACGGCTTGCTCCAGCGGACGCACGATGCCGCGCGTCACCAGCCAGCCCAGCAACATGCCGACCACCACGCCGGCCACGGCCAGGATGATCATCACCGCGCGCACGGTGTTGTACAGGTTCGTGGCCACATCGACGGATTGCGCGGTGGCCTTTTCCTTGCCCACGGCCAGGTCGGTCATCAGGTCGTCAAGCTTTTGCGACGAGGTGATGACGCGCTTTTCGATCTCGGCAACGCGCGGATCCGTCTGCGTCAGCGACTGCGATTTCGCGGCCGCGAAGAACGCTTCCGACTCACGCTTCCAGACCTGCTCGGTCTCGACGAACTGCGCCAGCAGGCGTTTGCCCTCTTCTTCGTGGAAATTCTTCGCTGCCTTGTCGCGCAGCACGTCCAGATTCTTGACGGCCTCGTCGAACTGCTTCTTCAAGGCTTCACGATCCTGCTCGGTGCTGGCGGCCAGATAGCCGCTGCGGGCACGACCCGCGTAGATCAGGTGCAGATTGGATTCTTTCAGATCCGAGATGCCACGCAGTTCGGTGTCGTACAAGCGGTCATTCAATTCGTTGATGCGAGACAGCCCCCAAACCCCAAAAGCCCCGATCGCACCGCCAATTACCGCCACGAGCAAAAACGCGCCCGACAGGCGCGCCCCAATGCGCAAGCCTGAAAATAAGCGAAACATGCTTCCCTTCCCTGTAGTTACCCCGGTTGTAAGCGGGCATGCCGCAATCCGTTGGCCCCGTGGTTCAGCCCCCCGACCGTTCGCAACAATAGAGGCAGGAAACCCTAGGGATAACCCTAGATAAAAGCATGTTTCGTCGTCATTTCCCTGGAATGAAATCGACAATCGACAGGGTTTTGTAAGCTGAATTTTTCCTGAATTGGAATAAAAAAACCCCTTGGCGATGCGCAAGGGGTTTTTTGGTGCAAGCCAGCAGCGTGGAAGCCGAGGCTTGTTTCTTTACCGATCAGGCGAAGTTCTTGGCGGCGAACTCCCAGTTCACCAGGGCCCAGAAGTTTTCCAGATACTTGGGACGCGCGTTGCGGTAGTCGATGTAGTACGCGTGTTCCCAGACATCACAGGTGAGCAGCGGCGTGTCGGCCGTGGTCAGCGGGGTGGCGGCGTTGCTGGTGTTGACGATGTCGACCGAGCCGTCAGCCTTCTTGACCAGCCAGGTCCAGCCCGAACCGAAGTTGCCGGCTGCCGACTTGTTGAACGCTTCCTTGAAAGCGTCGAAGCTGCCCCACTTGGCGTTGATGGCGTCAGCCAGCTTGCCCGAGGGCGCGCCGCCGGCCTTGGGGGCCAGGCTGTTCCAGTAGAACGTGTGGTTCCAGATCTGAGCGGCGTTATTGAAAATGCCACCCGAGGACTTCTTCACGATGTCTTCCAGCGACAGCGTTTCGAATTCCGTACCCGGGATCAGGTTGTTCAGGTTCGTGACGTAAGTCTGGTGATGCTTGCCGTAGTGGAACTCCAGCGTTTCCTTGGAAATGTGCGGAGCCAGGGCGTCGAGTTCGTAAGGCAGGGGGGGAAGAGTATGTGCCATGTGTGGGTTCCTTCTGTTGAGTGCACGATCAAGCCGGTCAATTGTATCGGCAACTAATGAGGATACCGCGTTAACCCCGTGCCCGCGCGGGGTTAACGCGCCGCATCCACCAGAGCAATGGTCTGCGTTGGAATGTCATTGGCCGGCATGCCGCGCCAAGCAGGGCTTAACCGGCGTCGCGCGTCTTGCGGGTCTGCCGCACGTCGACCTGCGCGCCGCCTTGCGCAAAGCTCAGGTCCAGCGCCTGCCCGGCCTCCAGGGCGGCGGCGTCGTGCACGATGCGGCCGTCGGCGTCACGCGCAATGGCGTAGCCGCGCGCCAGGGTGTTGCCCGGATCCAGCGCGCGCAATTGCGCCGTGGCCGAGGCCAGGCGGTTGCGGCCCTGCACCAGCAGACGGGCATGCGCCTGCCCCAATTGACGCGCCGCGTTGGCCAGACGGTCGGTCGCGCGGCGGGTGTCGGGCGCCCGGTGCGACAGACGCTGTGTCAGCAGATTGACACGCGCGGTACGGCGGTCTTGCGGGCCGGACCAGGCCGATGCCAAACGAAAGCGCAAGCTGTTCAAGCGTTCGCGCTGATGCTCCAGCCGTTGCGTGGGCGACACCAGTTGCCCCGCCGCACGGTCCAGGCGCTGCGCGGCACGCTCCAGGCGGCGTTGCTGGCCGCGCGCCATGACCTGGGCGGACTGCATGACCTGGCCCAGCAATTCAGAGCGCGGCACGCAGGCAAGTTCCGCCGCGGCGGTGGGCGTCGGGGCGCGCACGTCCGCCACGAAGTCCACGATGGTGAAGTCGGTTTCGTGACCCACGCCGCTGATCACCGGAATCTCGCTGACCGCCACCTGGCGCGCCAGATCCTCGTCATTGAAACTCCAGAGATCTTCGATGCTGCCCCCGCCCCGCACCAGCAACAGCGTGTCCACCTCGGCACGCGCATTGGCAAGGCGTACCTGGGCAGCCAGGCGGCTGGCGGCGTCCGCCCCCTGAACTGGGGCCGGATAGATGATGACCGGCACCTGCGGCGCGCGGCGAGCCAGCGCCGACAGCACATCCCGCAACGCCGCTGCGTGCAGCGAGGTGATGACGCCGATCGCACGCGGCAGCCGGACGGGCTCGCGCTTGCGGGCCGGGTCGAAGAGGCCTTCGGAGGCCAGTTGCTCTTTCAGCCGCAGAAACGCTTCATACAGGTTGCCGAGTCCCGCGCGGCGCATGGCGTCGGCCTGCAACTGGTAGTCGCCCCGGGGCTCATAAAGGGAAACCCGGGCGCGGATTTCGACCTGGTCGCCCGCGCGCGGCACAAAACCCACCGCGCTGGCGCGGCTTCGGAACATGACAGTGCGTACGGAGGCTCGGCTGTCCTTGAGAGTGAAGTACCAATGCCCGGATGCCGCCTGCGTGAAGTTGGAAATCTCTCCGCGCACCCACAACGCCGGAATGCTGCGCTCCAGCAATTGCCCCACTGCTTGGTTTAGCTGGGCAACTGTCAGGATATCCCGCGTGAATGCGTTGTTTGTGACTGCAAATTCAATTGTCATGAGGCTTCCCGATGCGTATCTGTCCACAGGCCACGCGGAGCGGGCCGCAATGATACCGTTTCCAGCGAATTTTGCAGCGATCGCCCCGAAAGCCAATAAAATTGGCGCAAGCAATTGATTTATATAGAATTTTTTATAAATCCCCGCTGCGCGCTTTTGAAGCAAACAAGCGCAAGCCCTGTGCCCACAAGCGTTCCGGGGAAGTTTTGCACAGAATTATCCACAATTTCTGTGGATAATTCCGGGGGTTCCCCGCCTTGCCACAAACCCGCCGCGCCGTTACAGTTTCGGCTTGATCTGATTCCACGGCGCGAGCGCTTCGCTGCCCTGGCCCCCGGGAGTTGAACGCTTTGCTTTCCATTTTGCGCGAGGCCGGCTGGCCTATCTGGCCCCTGCTGGCGACATCCGTGCTGGGACTGGCGCTGATCTTCGAGCGCTTCTTCTCCCTGCGCCGCAGCCTGATCCTGCCCCGAGGGTTGAACGATCAGGTGGTGGACATGCTGCGCAACCGCCAAGACACCCCCGAAGCCGTCAACCGACTGGAACGCAATTCGCCGCTGGGCCGCGTGCTGGCCGAGGTGATGCGCCACCGCCATCTGCCGCGTGAAGAATTACGCAGCGTGGTCGAAGACACCGGGCGCGCCGTCGCGCATGACCTCAGCCGCTACATTCCCGCCATTGGCACCATTGCCGTCGTGGCCCCGCTGATGGGCCTGTTCGGCACCGTGGTCGGCATGATCGAAATTTTCGGCTCGTACACGCCAGGCGGTGGCGACCCCGCCCAACTGGCGCGCGGCATCTCGATTGCGCTTTACAACACCGGCTTCGGCATCCTGATCGCCATTCCCGCCATGATCGCGCATCGCTACCTGCGCAGCAGGGTCGACAACTACCTCAGCGTCATGGAGCAATCGGCCTCGCGGCTTGTCCGTGCCTTGTCGCCGACACCCCCCGTGCGCGAGGGGCGTTCATGAATTTCCGTGGTGCCCGTGGTGAACGCGACGAGCTGGACATCAACCTGATTCCGCTCATCGATGTGTTGCTGGTCATCCTGATCTTCCTGGCCGCCACCACGTCGTTCACGCGATTCACGCAGTTGCAGGTGACGTTGCCCCAGGCCTCGTCGGAACAGGACACGCCGCCCGCACTGGAAGTGGCGGTCAGCCAGGACGGGCGTTACGCGCTGAACGGCACACTTATCGACGTCTCCACACCGCCCGAAATCGCCGACGCGCTGCGCCAGGCCGCGGCGGGCAAACCCGATGCGCTGGTCATCATCAACGCCGACGCCCAGGCCACCCATCAATCCGTGATCAACATCATGGAAGCCGCCCGCCTGGCCGGCATTGGCCGCGTTAACTTCGCCGCCCAGACTTCACGGTGAGCACCCCGCGTTCGTCCCCCTCGCTGCTGGCGCGCCAGTGGCAGCACGGCGGCTGGCTGTCGGCCCTGCTGCTGCCCTTGTCCGCCCTGACGGCGTGGGCAGTCGCCAGAAAACGGGCCGCCTATGAGAGCGGCGCCAAGCCCAGCTACCGCGCCCCCGTGCCCGTCGTGGTGGTGGGCAACATCTATGTTGGCGGCACGGGCAAGACGCCCGTGGTGATTGCCACCGTGCAAGCGCTGCGCGCACGCGGGTTTACGCCAGGCGTGGTCAGCCGGGGCTACGGCGTGAAGATCGGCGCGCAGGCCCGAGTCGGCGTCGGCGCCTTGGAGCCCGCCCGCTTTGGCGACGAACCCGCACTGATTGCGCGCGCCACGGACGCCCCGGTGTCCGTACACCCCAAACGCGCGCTGGCGGCCCAGGCCTTGCTGCAAGCCCACCCCGAGGTGGACGTGATCGTCTCCGACGACGGCTTGCAACACCTGGCCCTGGCCCGCGATGTGGAAATCGTGGTGCAGGATGAGCGCGGCGTGGGCAACGGCCGGCTGCTGCCCGCCGGCCCCTTGCGCGAGCCCGCCAGCCGCTTGCGCGAGGTGGACGTCGTGGTCACCAACATCGGCACGCCCGACGGCCGCCCGGCCGACACGGGCAACGCCCGCCCCCGCCCGGTGCGCATGTGGCTGGAACCCGGCGACACCCGCAACATCGAAAGCGGCGCAACGCGCCCGCTGTCCGCCTATGCGGGGCAAGCGCGCATCGCGGCGGCGGCCGGCATCGGCAACCCGGAACGCTTTTTCACGACGCTGCGCGCGGCGGGCATCACGCTGGACGCGACGCTACCCTTGCCGGACCACCACGATTACGCCGATTCCCCCTTTCAGTCGATATCGGCGGACACCATCCTGGTCACGTCCAAGGACGCGATCAAGTGCGCCGCCTTGCACGATACGCGCCTGTGGGAAGTGCCGGTGCAGGCCGCTTTTTCAGACCCCCGGCTATTCGATTGGCTGGCGCAGGCGTTACGCCAAGCCGCCCGAACGCAGTAGTCCGGCGCGTCTGCGCGGGATTCCGCTACGCCAAAATCGGACTGGTCCCATGGCAAGCGAGTCTTGGCCGGCCCAAACTGTTTTAGAATCGCGGTCATGGAATCCCGACTTCTCGACATCCTCGTCTGCCCCTTGTGCAAGGGCCGCCTCGAACACGACCGGCAGCAAGCCGAACTGGTTTGCCGTGCCGACCGTCTGGCTTTCCCGATTCGTGACGGTATCCCCGTCATGCTGGAGTCGGAAGCCCGCGTCCTGGACGAAACCGTCTCATCCTGACCGCCGCACCGTGAGCTTCATTGCCCTGATTCCGGCGCGCGCCGCCTCGACCCGCCTGCCCGACAAACCGCTTGCCGACATCGCCGGCAAGCCGATGGTCGTGCGTACCGCCGACCGCGCCGCGCTTTCGGGCGCGTCGCAACTGTTCATCGCCACCGACGACGTCCGCGTCCAGGCGGCCGTGCAGGCGCATGGCCTGACCGCCCTGATGACACGCGGCGACCACCCCACGGGCACCGACCGGCTGGCCGAAGCGGTGGAACAGTTGGGCCTGCCCGATGACGCCATTGTGGTGAACGTGCAGGGCGACGAACCGCTGATCGAACCGGAACTCATCGACGCCGTCGCCGCCAAGCTGCTGGCATGCCCCGAGGCGGATATCGCCACCTGCGCCTGCCCGCTGGCCGACGCCGAGGCGCTGTTCAACCCGAATGTGGTGAAGCTGGTGTGCACCGCGGATGACCGCGCCATGTACTTCTCGCGCGCGCCTATTCCCTGGGCCCGCGACGCGCTCGCCGGTGGCGAACGGGTCTTGGCCGACGGCCTGCCCGCGTGGCATCACATTGGCCTTTACGCCTACCGCGTGTCGTTTCTGCGCCGTTTCCCGACGCTGCCGCAAGGCATGCTGGAACGGTTCGAGTCCTTGGAACAGCTACGCGCCATGGAACATGGCCATCAAATCGTCGTACACCGTACGTTCGACCCTCCCGCGGCAGGCGTAGATACCCCGGCCGATCTGGAGCGCGTGCGGCAGTTCTACAGCAAACAGATGTAAGGGTTATTCCCATGGCGCAGCCCCGCATTGGCTGCTGCGTTGCGGCATAATTCCCCGGATCACAAAAAATAAACCCCATCAGGAGCACTCATGCGTCTCATCTTGCTCGGACCTCCCGGCGCCGGCAAAGGCACCCAGGCCGCGTTTCTCACCCAACACTTCGGCATTCCTCAAATCTCCACCGGCGACATGCTGCGAGCCGCGGTGAAGGCAGGCACGCCCTTGGGTATTGAAGCCAAAAAGGTCATGGATGCCGGCGGTCTGGTTTCCGACGAGATCATCATCGGCCTGGTCCAAGACCGCCTGAAGCAGCCCGACTGCGCCGGCGGCTACCTGTTCGACGGCTTTCCCCGCACCATTCCGCAAGCCGACGCGCTGAAAAGCGCCGGCGTCAAGCTGGACTACGTGGTGGAAATCGAAGTGCCCGAAGAAGACATCATCGAACGCATGAGCGGGCGCCGCGTGCACCAGCCCAGCGGCCGCAGCTACCACGTGCGCTTCAACCCGCCCAAGGTCGAAGGCCGCGACGACCTCACCGGCGAAGAACTGATCCAGCGCGACGATGACCGCGAGGAAACGGTGCGCCATCGCCTGTCCGTCTATCGCGAACAGACCCGTCCCCTGGTTGATTACTACTCGACCTGGGCGCAGCAAAACGCCGCCGAGGCCCCCAAGTACCGCAAGATCTCGGGCGTGGGCGCCGTCGACGAAATCAAGTCGCGCCTGTTCGAAGCCGTCAAAAGCTGATTGGCGCTTTGATGGCCCAAAGGCCTTCGGCGCCGGCTGGACGCATAGCGCTCCGGCATCGGCCCGAAGGCCTTGTCGCATTCGGCGCCTGCCGCGCCGCTTTCATCCCCTTGAATTGAACTGGTGGTAGAGACATGGAAATCGCGAACAAGGTATTCATCGTTACGGGTGGCGCGTCCGGATTGGGCGCGGGCACCGTGCGCATGCTGGTCGAAAACGGCGCCAAGGTCGTCATTGCCGACGTGCAGGACGAACCCGGCCAAGCCCTGGCCAAGGAATTGGGCCAGCGCTACGTGCATTGCGACGTCACCCAGGAGGCCGATGGCAAGAGCGCCGTGGCTGCCGCGCAAGAGCTGGGCGCCCTGTTTGGCCTGATCAACTGCGCGGGCGTCGCGCCCGCCGCGAAGATCGTGGGCAAGAACGGCGCGCATCCGCTGGATCTGTTCCAGAAGGTCGTGTCGATCAACCTGATCGGCAGCTTCAACATGATGCGCCTGGCCGCCGAAGCCATGAGCGCCAACACGCCCGAGCCCACCGGCGAACGCGGCGTCATGATCAACACCGCATCGGTTGCTGCATTCGACGGCCAGATCGGCCAGGCGGCCTACGCCGCGTCGAAGGCCGGCGTGGCCGGCATGACCCTGCCGATCGCCCGCGACCTGGCCAAGACCGGCATCCGCTGCATGACCATCGCCCCGGGCATTTTCGGCACGCCGATGATCTTCGGCATGCCCCAGGAAGTGCAGGATTCGCTGGCCGCCAGCATCCCCTTCCCCGCCCGCCTGGGCCGCCCGGAAGACTACGCCAAGCTGGTCCACAGCATCGTCACGAACGATATGTTGAACGGCGAAACGATTCGTCTTGACGGCGCCATCCGCATGCCGCCGAAGTAAATGCCCCCACGCCGCGCATGCTTCGCACGCTTGCTGCCCCCCGAGGGGGCGCTTTTCCCCTTGGGGCGGCCCGGCGGGGAAAAGGCATTCTTGCGGAGTTCGGCGACTGACAGCACACTCTCCCTTTCAACAGGCATTGTGTTTGCAGGGCCAGCGGGCCCTTTTTTTGCGTAGTACCCATCCATGAGCCTGTTTCGTTCGGCGGCCACTGTCAGCAGCTTCACCCTGCTGTCCCGCATTTCCGGCCTGATCCGCGACATCCTCGTCGCCCGCGCGTTTGGCGCCGGTCCCATCACTGACGCCTTCTGGGTCGCATTCCGCATTCCAAACCTGCTGCGGCGCCTGTTCGCCGAAGGCGCGTTCGCGCAGGCGTTCGTGCCCATTCTGGGCGCCGCGCGCAATCAGCGGTCGGAAGAAGAGGTCCGCATCCTGCTGGACCGCGTGGCGCTGCTGCTGACCGCCGCGTTGATGCTGATCACCTTGATCGGCATCGTGGCCGCGCCCTGGGTCGTGTCGGCCATGGCCAGCGGTCTGCGCGGCGCCGCGCGCGATACCGAATTCGGGGCCGCCGTCTGGATGACGCGGATGATGTTTCCCTACATCTTCTGCATGTCCCTGATTGCCTTCGCCTCGGGCGTGCTCAACACCTGGCGCCGTTTCGCCGTGCCGGCCTTCACGCCGGTGCTGCTGAACCTGTCGATGATCGCCGCCTGCATCTGGCTGGCCCCGCGCATGGATGTTCCCGTCTATGCGCTGGCGATCGGCGTGATGATCGGCGGCGTGGCGCAACTGGCCGTACAGTGGGTCGCCCTGGCGCGATTGGGCCTGACCCCACGCTTTTCGCTGCGCTTTCGCCAGGCCTGGGCCGACCCCACCGTGCAGCGCATCCTGAAGCAGATGGCGCCCGCCACGCTAGGCGTGTCTGTGGCGCAGATTTCCTTGCTGATCAACACCAACATCGCCACGTGGCTGACGCCGGGCAGCGTGACCTGGCTGTCTTTTGCCGACCGGCTGATGGAATTCCCCACCGCGTTGCTGGGTGTCGCATTGGGCACGGTGCTGTTGCCCAGCCTGTCGGCCGCCCACGCCCGCGACGACCAGGGCGGCTACAGCGCCCTGCTGGACTGGGGCCTGCGCCTGGTGCTGCTGCTGGGCCTGCCCGCCGCGGTGGGCATGGCGCTGCTGTCGGACGGCCTGGTTGCCACGCTGTTCCATTACGGTGCGTTCGCCGCCGACGACGTGCTGCAAACCCGCCTGGCCGTGATTTCCTACTCGGCCGGCTTGATCGGCCTGCTGGCAGTGAAGATCCTGGCCCCCGGTTTCTACGCCAAGCAAGACATCCGCACCCCGGTCAAGATCGCCATCGGCGTGCTGATTTTGACGCAGTTGATGAATCTGGTGCTGGTGCCGCTGATGGCCCACGCGGGTTTGGCGCTGGCCATCGGGCTGGGCGCCTGCCTGAACGCGCTGGCCCTGCTGATCGGGCTGCGCCGCCGCGGCGTATATCAGCCCGGTCCGGGCTGGATGGTCTTTGCGCTGCGCCTGCTGCCCGCGCTGGCGGCGCTGGCAGCCCTGCTCTGGTACGCCGACGGCAAGATCGACTGGATCGGCTTGCAGGCACATGCAGGCTTGCGCGCGGCCTGGCTGGGCGGCGTCCTGGCAACCAGCGGCGTGGTCTACTTCGGAATGTTGTTACTCTTTGGGTTCCGACTTAAAGACTTTGGCCGTCGTCCAAAAGCCTGATTTCATCCGTGCGGACGACATTCCCACCAAAAAGCCGGCTTCCCGCCGGCTTTTTGCATTAGATTCGTCAAGAATTGCCAAGCAGCCGGTAATCTTTGGTAAAAAACCTTTATTATTTACAAATTGCCATCGAAAGGATTCCCGCCGATTTGCGTGCGGGAAGATGAAGTGAAGTACGCCCAAGGACAACCCATGGCGGACCAGGTGATCAATTGGTTGCTCTTGCTGCGCTCAGGCAAGGCAACCGCGCAGGACTACAACGACTTCCTGGCGTGGCGCGCGGCTGACCCTCTCCACGAGAATGCCTGGCAGCAACTGACCGGCACGCTCGCAGGGTCCACGTTCGGACGCCTTGGTGACGCCTACCCCGCAGCGGATTACGCCACCGGAGCCGCGCCTGCCGCGCCGTCGCTGATCCTTCCGCCCCCGGCCATCGTGCCGCCCCGCCGCCGTTTTCTGACCGGCGCGTTGGCGCTCGCCAGTACGGGTGCGTGCGCGGCCTACGTCGGCAACGCCTTCTACCCGCTCAGTAATGTGGCCGCGGACGCCGCCACGGCAACCGGCGAACGCCGCCGCTACCTGCTTTCGGACGGCAGCCAACTGCTGCTGGACGCCCGCAGCCGGGTCGATCTGGACTTCACTCCCGCCTACCGCCAGGTCCGTTTGCTGGACGGCGCCGTGACGGTGTCGGTGGCGCCGGACGCGCGCCGCCCCTTCCTGGTACAGACGGCGGAAGGCACCGTACGCGCGCTTGGCACCCGCTACATGGTGCGCCAGCAGGCACAGCGCACGGTGGTGGTGGTGCATGAGCACGAAGTCGAGGTCGAAACCATGGCCGGCGCCCACGGTACCGTCCGTGCCGGCACCGGCGCCCGGTTCGATGTATCCCGCATGGACATCCCGCGCGCCGAACTGATGGCCGAAGCGGCGTGGGAATCCGGCTGGGTCGACGCCCGAGGCCGCCCGTTGGCGGAAGTGATCGCCGCGCTGCGCCCTTACCGCACGGGCACGCTGCGTGTGTCCATGGCTGCCGGCGGTTTGCCCGTGTCCGGGCATTTTCCGCTGGACGACACCAATGCCGCGCTCGACGCGCTGCAAGAGATGATGCCCATCAACGTGCGGCGTTTTACGCCCTGGTTCGTGTCCATCAACGTCGCCACCTGACAACGCTACGCCGCGCGCCTGTGCCTCGGGCTCGCTTCGTTGTATACTCGGTACCGTATTTTTATCCAGTAGGCGCCGCGGGTTTTCCTCAAGGCTTTGGTTCCAGGCTTTAGCAGGGGATTATCCGAAAGGGTTCTCTAGCTATAGCTCTTTAGCTAGAACTCTTTAGCCCAGGGACTTTTCTTCCCCAGCGCCCCCCGCCCGGTTGACGGGCGCTCCATCGACAGATCTGACATTAAAAGCTTGCAATCCCACAGGGACTTGCTAAAATGTTGGACTTTGCCGAATTCAACTTATATAGCAACATGGCCAATACCGCCCAAGCCCGCAAGCGCGCTCGCCAATCCGTTGAGCGCAACAAGCACAATTCCAGCCTGCGCTCGATGCTGCGCACCGCCATCAAGCGCGTTCGCCAATCTATCGCCGCTGGCGACAAAGCTGCGGCTGGCGACGTGTTCCAGAAGGCCTCGAGCGTGATCGATCGCGTGGCTGACAAGAACATCATCCACAAGAACAAGGCTGCTCGCCACAAGAGCCGCCTGGCTGCCGCCATCAAGGCGCTGGCCTAAGATTCTGCCGCCCCGCTTTTTGGGGCGTCATGAATACGGCAAATGAAGAAGGATGCCCCCGGGCATCCTTTTTTGTTGCCTGCTTGATTTGAAAACGGTCTATTCAAAAACGCATGTCGCTCAAGGCGAGCCCGCATACGTATCCGCCAGCCTGGCCTTGATGGCATTGGCGGCATCGGATAACGATGCCATGAACCCACCCACCAACGGATTGGCCGGACGATGCTCCGGAAAGACCGCGTTGACGCGGAACGGCAATGAGCGACGCAACGGCCGGATGTGCAAGCCGCGACCCGCAAAATCCAATGCCGTCAGCGGGTTCACAATAGCCAGGCCCAGCCCTAGCCGCACGAACGTGCAAACCGACACCGCAGTCGGCGTTTCCACGATGGAGCGTCGCAATACCCCCGCTTCCGCAAACGCTTCGTCGATCTGTATCCGATAGGGATCGTTGGCCGACAGGCTGACAAAAGCGTGCCCTTCGAAATCCGCCAGATCGATTTCCGCGCGCGCCAGCAGCGGATGCCCGTCAGGCAGCACGCACACCTCATCCACCTGCAACAGCAGACTCAGCCGCGTGCCCGCCGGGGCGGCGTCGTGTTCCGTCAGGCCCAGATCGTAGCGCTGGGCCGTCAGCCACTCTTCCAGAAACGGCGATTCCTGCGTCTCCACCGACAGACTTACCCCCGGATGCTGGCCATGAAAACGCCGGAATGCGTCGGGCAGGATGGAATGCGAAAAGGCGGGCAAGGCGATCACCTGCAATTGCCCGCCCCGGAACTCGCGCAGGCGCGCCGCGGCCGACGCCACGCGCTCCAGGCCCGCATAGGACTGCCGGATCTCGTCGTATAGCGCCAGGGCGGGCATGGTGGGTCGCAGGCGGCCGTGTACGCGCTCGAACAGCGCAAAGCCAATGCCCTGCTCCATGCGGGCCAGTTCGCGGCTGATCGTGGGCTGCGAGGTGCTCAAGAGCTCGGCGGCCCGAGTCACGCTGCCGGCGATCATCACCGCCCGGAACACTTCGATATGCCGATGTGTCAGCATGCCCCGCCCCATATCAGGAGTGAATGGATCTTCAACATATAAGCATTTTACTGGATGCCTTGAAACCGGCATCATTCCGCCTGCTTTCAACTCTTCCATTCAAGGTCAGCCCGTCATGGCATTCGATCCGCGCCAACTCACCCAACTCGCCACGCAGCACGGCACGCCTCTGTGGGTGTATGACGCCGCCGTCATCCGCGAACGCATTGCGCAACTGCGCCGCTTCGACACCATCCGCTATGCGCAAAAGGCGTGCTCGAACCTGCACATCCTGCGTTTGATGCGCGAGGAAGGCGCGGTGGTTGATGCCGTGTCGCTGGGTGAGATCGAACGCAGCCTGGCCGCCGGCTTCGACCCCAAGGGCGAGCCCGAAGGCATGGTCTTCACGGCCGACCTTATCGACCACGCCACCCTGGCCACCGTGCTCAAGCACGGCATCACCGTGAACGCCGGCTCGCTGGACATGCTGGACCGCGTGGGTCAGGCCTCGCCCGGCCATCGCGTGTGGTTGCGCATCAACCCCGGCTTTGGCCACGGCCACAGCAACAAGACCAACACCGGCGGCCCGCAAAGCAAGCACGGCATCTGGATCGACGACGTGGCGCAAGCCATGTCCATCGTGCGCCGCCACGGGCTGAAGCTGGTCGGCATCCACATGCACATTGGCTCGGGCGTGGACTACGGCCACCTGTCCAGCGTCTGCGATGCCATGGTCGAGGTGGTGCGGTCCCTGGACCATGACATCGAAGCCATCTCGGCCGGCGGCGGCCTGTCCATTCCTTACCGCGATGGCGAACCGCGCATCGACTGCGACCACTATTTCGAACAATGGGATTCGGCCCGCAAGCGCATTGAACAGTTCCTTGGCCATGACGTCCGTTTGGAGATCGAACCGGGCCGCTTCCTGGTTGCCGAAGCCGGCGTGCTGGTCACCGAAGTGCATGCCGTCAACCACCGCCCCGAGCGCGATTTTGCACTGGTGGATGCAGGCTTCAACGATTTGATGCGGCCGGCCATGTACGGCAGCTTTCACCGCATCTCGGTCCATGCGCGCGACGGGTCGGATCCGCAGGGCGTGGCCGAAACGCGCATCGCCGTTGCCGGACCGCTGTGCGAATCAGGTGATGTGTTCACGCAGGAGGAAGGCGGCGTGATGACCGATCAGTTGTTGCCGCAGCCGCGCATTGGCGACTTCATGGTCATGCACAACGCGGGCGCGTATGGCTCGTCGATGTCATCGAACTACAACAGCCGGCCGCTGGCGCCCGAGGTCCTGCTGGACAAGGGCGAAGCGCGATTGATCCGCCGCCGCCAGACCGTCAGCGAATTGCTGGCGCTGGAGGACTGAGCACTAAGACTCAGCAGGAAAACCAAACCACACGCCCCGCGTCATTTGAACTGCCCCCAAGAAGTTGGACAGTTAAAAGCTAAGGGCCGAAGGCCTGGGTCCGGTATTGAACCGGGCTCAGGCCTTTTAGCTTGAGCTTGATGCGGTGGTGATTGTAGTAGTGGATGTAGCGGCGGATGCCGGCCTGTAGCTGCTCGATGCTCTCGAAGCGGTTCAGATGGAAGAACTCCGACTTGAGCGTGCCGAAGAAGCTCTCCATGGCGGCGTTGTCCAGGCAGTTGCCCTTGCGGGACATGCTCTGGGTGACGGCGCGCTCGGCCAGCAGGCGCCGGTAGGCGCGTTGCTGGTATTGCCAGCCCTGATCCGAGTGCAGCAACGGCGTATCCAAGGGTTTGAGCTTGGCGAAGGCCTTTTTCAGCATCTTGGTCACCAGGCTGAACACTGGGCGCTGCTCGGTTTGATAGGCCACGATCTCGCCGTTGTACAGGTCCATCACCGGGGACAGATACAGCTTCTTGCCCTGGACGTTGAACTCGGTCACGTCGGTAGCCCACTTCTGGTTGGGGCCAGACGCCTCGAACTGGCGCTTGAGCAAATCCGGTGCGATCCGGCCTACCTCGCCACGGTATGAGCGATATTTCTTGGCCCGCACTAGCGATTTGATCCCCAGCGCCTGCATCAGGCGCTGCACCGTCTTGTGGTTGATCAGTTCGCCGGCCTGGCGCAGCACCGAGGTGATCCGGCGATAGCCGTAGCGCCCCTTGTTGCGAGCATAGACGGCACCGATCCTGGCCTTGAGCCCGGCGTACTTGTCCGCCGCGCCCTGCGCCTTCAGATGGTAGTAAAACGTGCTGCGCGACAGCCGGGCTGCGCGCAGCAACAATGTCAGCGGATGGGCTGACCTTAATCCTTGGACCATTTGCGCTTTTTGACGAGCGCTTCGGTCCGTTCCGCTTGGATCAAGGCCTTCAATTTTTTTAGGTAGTCGAGCTCCGCACGCAGATAGGCATTCTCTTTGCGCAACTCGTCCTCGGTCATGTCTTTGGGGGTCGGTGCCGGAGGGTATTTATGCGGCATGGGACGTCTACCTTTAGTTCGCGGCGCCAACGCGCCTGCTCCCCCAGCATCATACTGGGCGCGCCAGATGCCGATGCTGCCCGCGTGACGAATGTCATAGAGCGCCGCAGCCTGGCGATCTGACAGGCCATCAAGGTCTATCCGCCCAAGCACCTCCTGCTTGAACGCCGCATCGTAATGACTGAACTTCTTGGCTAGCCCAGCACTGCCGTGCTGCTCGTAGCTCGCTACCCAACGGCGCAGCATCGAATGCTCGATCCCATGGCTGCGGGCCACCTCTCGATAGCCAAGCTGGCCAGCTAAGTAATGCCTTACCGCATTCAGCTTGAATCGCTCATCGTACTTCGTCATGAAAAACACCCCAAAGGTCGGACGGGTGTCCAACTTCTGGGGTGCAGTTCACATTCGCGGGGCGTGTCGCATTACGCCCGACGCAATCAAGTAGGGAATGCGTCGCGCAATGCAAACGTGGCCTGTTTGAACACGCCCAGGTCAGTACCCACGGCAACGAAGTGCATGCCCATGTCCAGATAACGGCGAGCATCCGCATGCACGGGAGCAAGGATTCCCACGGCCTTGCCCTGGGCCGTCACGCGCTGATGCAGGTGGCGGATGACGTCTTGCACTTCCGGGTGGCCGGGATTGCCGATGTGGCCCAGCGCGGCGGCCAGGTCAGACGGGCCGATGAACACGCCATCCACCCCTTCCACGGAGGCAATCTCGTCCACCGCCTCGATGCCCGGGCGGCTTTCAATCTGCAGCAGCACGCAGATGTTGTCGTTGATGGTCTGCAGGTAGTCCGGCACCGTGCCATAGCGGTTGCTGCGCTGCGCGCCCGCCACGCCGCGCATGCCCTGCGGGGGATAACGGGTAGCCGCCACCGCCAGGCGCGCGTCCGCTTCGGACTCGATGAACGGAATCAGCAGGTTGTAGAAGCCGATATCCAGCAGGCGCTTGATCTGCACCGGATCATTCCACGACGGCCGCCCGACGGCAGCGCTGGCGCTGCCCTGCAAGGCCTGCAACTGTTGCAGGAACATCGGCACTTCATTGGGCGAGTGCTCGCCGTCCAGAAGCAGCCAGTCGAAGTCCGCCAGTCCGACAAGCTCGGCCGTGATGTGGCTGGACATGCACATCCAGAATCCGATGAGCCGTTCGCGGGCAAGGATGCGTTGCCGGAAGCGGTTGGGTAAGGGAGATTTCATTGCCACCTTCATCTGTGCAAGATAAAAATCCTAAAACCTGAAAGAACAGGCCGGGCCAAAGCCCGGCCGCCCCGCGTTAATCCATGCGCGCGCCAGACGCCTTGGCCGCCTTGCCCCACTTGCTGATTTCGTTATCGACAAACGCCGAGAACGACTTCGGGTCGTCGCCCACCACGACAAAGCCCACGCTCTCCAGCTTTTGCCGGATATCGGGCGACGACAGCGCCTTGACCGTGGCCTGGTTCAAGCGCTGGATCACGGCAGGCGGCGTCTTGGCCGGTGCGGACAAGCCAAACCAGGATTCCGCCGAGAAACCCGGGTAGCCCGATTCCGCCACCGTGGGCGTGTCGGGATAGGCCGGGTTGCGCTTGGCGCTGGCCACGGCCAAGGCGCGCAATTTGCCGGAGGTCACCTGCGGCAGCAGCGTGTCCTGGTTCAGGAACATGACCGAGACGCGCCCGCCGATCATGTCGGTAATCGCGGCGGCGCCGCCCTTGTACGGCACATGCACCAGGTCGATCTTGGCGTCTTGCTTCAGCATTTCCATGGCCAGATGGCCCGACGAGCCGCTGCCCGAGCTGGCATGCGTGTACTTGCCCGGGTTCTCGCGCGCCAGCTTGATGAAGTCGGCAAAGGTCTTGCCGGGAAACTCCATGTTGGCGACCAGCACGTTGGGCCCGGTGGCCAGCAGCGAGATATGCGCGAAGTCGCTGTTGCGATACGGCATGTTCTGGTAGATGGCGTAGCTGATGGCGTTGGAGCCCACGCCCGACAGCAGCAAGGTGTAGCCGTCCGGCTCGGCCTTGGCCACCACATCGGAACCGATGTTGCCGTTGGCCCCGCCCTTGTTTTCGACGATGACGCTCTGGCCCAGCTCTTTGGAAAGCTCGGCCGCCAGCAGCCGGCCCACCGAGTCGGTGCTGCCGCCGGCCGGGAACGGCACGACCAGCTTGACCGGCTTGCTTGGCCAGGCGCCGGATTGCGCCGTGACAGATGCGGGCAGCAGCGTCATGGCGCCAAGCGTGGCCGCGGCAAGTACGGCAAGGCGTCTGCGCGCCGAAGGTTTGGGTTGTTGCATGGTTGTCTCTTCCGTATGGTTTTTCTTAGGGTGTGAGCCCGGTGGCCGGGTCTGCTGTTATGGGTAAAACAATTCAGGCACGACAAAGTTAGCGCAACAAACCTATTGCGATCAGATATCGTCCAGCAGATAGGGCGTGTCCGCGCGTTCACAGATGCCGCGCAGGCGCTCGGCCAATGCAGCAGAAATGGGAATGCCGGCGCGCAACCGACGCGCGCGCTCGGCCGCTTCGGGTTCACCCGCTACCAGCACGGGCTCGTCGGGGTTGGCGGGCGGCGTGTCGTGCAGCGAGTCGATCATGTCGTCCATATCGGATTCGAATGAGCCTGCCGCGCGGAACGCATCGGGGTTCAGGGCCAGGAAAAAATGGCCTACATCATCGGGCTCGCCCGGCTTGCGCGTGGGCGCGCGGCGCGCAGCGAATGCGCTGCCGCTGAGCGTGCCGCCAAGAATCTGCGCCATCATCGCCAGGCCGTAGCCCTTGTGGCTGCTCATGGCGGGCGTGCCGCCCAAGGGCGTCAGCCCACCTTCGGGGTGCTTGAAAATGAATTGCATCGCGGCATCGGCGTCCGTCACCGCGCCGCCCTGCCCGTCCACCGCCCAGCCCGGCGGCAGCGGTTTACCCAGGAAGTCATATACCTTGACCTTGTTCGCGGCGACGGTGGTGGTGGCCATGTCCAGCACGAAAGGCTCGTTGTGCGCGGCCGGTGCGCCGAACGCGATGGGGTTGGTGCCCAGCATGGGCATGGCGCCGCGCGTGGGCACCATGATGATGCCGTTGGCGCTGCTGGTGACCAGCCCGACCACGCCGCGCTCCACCGCAATGCGCGCATAGACACCGGCCGCGCCGAAGTGATGCGAGTTGCATACCGACACCGCGCCCACGCCGTGTTCCAAGGCCTTGTCCACGGCCAGGTGCATGGCCTGCGCGGCCACCGGATAACCCAGGCCACCCATGCCGTCGATCAGCGCGCTGGCGCCGCCGTCGCGCACGACCTGCGCGCGCGCGTCCAGCCGCAGCGAACCGGCGCGCCATTTTTCCTCGTAGGAAGGCAGCATCGAAATGCCATGTGAATCGATGCCCAGCAGATCCGTCTGCGCCATCAGGCCGGCGGTGGTGTGCGCCAGGTCCTCATCCATGCCCCACGCTTGCAGCACCTGCAAGATTTGTTCGCGCACCTGCTCTACCGGCACGTCCCTGGCTGTTGCTCCGTTGCCTTGCACTGGTTTGTCTCCGTTTGATGTTGTGTGGCGGGCCCACCCCGGCGCGCGATCGATCAGTCGCGGTCGCGGTCCACCAGCCGATGGCGCGCCTGCCCCAGATGAAACTGCATGGCCACGCGGGCGCGCTCGCTGTCCTGTTCGCGGATGGCGTCCAGGATGGTGGCGTGTTCGTCCACCACACGCTGCGCGCGCTGGCGCGAACCGGTGCGCGTCAGGCTCAAGGTGAGCCGCATGAAACCGTTGATGGATTCGTGGATGCTTTCCAGCACGCCCAGATAGAAGTCGTTGCCGCTGGCCTCGGCGATGCTGGCATGAAAAGCCAGGTCCGCTTCGGGCGACACCTGGCCATGCGTCAGGCTGTCGGCAAACGCGGCATGCGCGTCGGCGATTTTCTTGAGCTGTTCGTCGGTGCGGCGTAGTGCCGCCAGCCGCGCGGCATCGCCCTCCAGGGCGACGCGCACCTCTTGCGCGCGCAAATACGCGCTGACGTTCTGCACATCGTTGAAGGTCTTCAGGCGCGGCGCGGGCTGATGGCTCACAAACGTGCCCAGGCCCTGATGCGCGGTGATGAGCCCATCGGCGCGCAAGCGCAGCAGCGCTTCACGCACCACCGGCCGCGACACGCCGAAGCGCTCCGAGATCTCGTTCTCGGACGGCAGCTTGTCGCCCACGTTCAAGCCGCCCGACACGATCTGTTCAAAGATCTGCCCGTAGACCTGGTCCGCCAGCCGCACCCGGTGTCCCCGTTCCAGCACATGGGAACCGGCTGCGTCGGCCTGCTCGGGCGCCTGCGGTTCGGATGACGTTGTAGTTTTGGATCGGGCCACGAAACCTCCTGAATGCGTAAGGCCTGTCCGCCTTTACGCGGACAGCGCCCATCGTACCGCCAACACGCGAAACGATGAGCGAAGCGCGGCCATGCCGTTCGCGCTCAGGCCGCCACGGCTTCCTTGTCCCAGGCGGCCAAGGCACGCGCTACCGGGGCCACGCGCTCGCGCTCGGCGCTGGAAATGCCGGTCAGCAGCGGCAGCATGGGGCCCATGTCGGCCACACCGGACAAGGTCACGGCGTCGTGCAGCACGCGGATGGGGCTGATGCCGTCGCGGCAGTCTTCCAGGCCCATGTAGTGTTGGCGCACGGCTTCGGCCTCGTCGTAGCGGCCTTCGCGCAGCAGATGCAGCAAGCGCATCGATCCGCGCGGCGCTACGCAGACGGAGCCTGACGTAAAGCTCTTCAAGCCGAAGTCGCGATAGTGCACGATGGCCGGGCGTTCGCCGATGCCGCTGACGACCCAGCGCGAATCCACCGATTCCAGCAGCGACGACAGATACGCATCCTTTGCCGGCTCGTCGCGAACGACGGCGTACTTGAACGCCACGATGCGGCCTTCTTCGATCAGCCGGGCGGCGGTTTCCGGTGCCAGGTAGTCGGCGGACTTGATGTACATGACGGCGGGCTTGCCCAGCGCGTCGGTGAAACGGCGCACGCCATCGGCCAGGCCCGCGTCCGTATAGGGGAACGACATCGGCAACAGCATCGCGGTGGGAAACGCGCGCGATCGCAGGATGGCCGCCTGATCCATCATCTTGCCGTAGTCAGGCCCTACCGAAGGCAGGATCCACGTATCCGAACCGGCCAGGCCAGCCAGCATGTCCACGATGCGCGCGTATTCGCTGACGCCCACGTTGTAGAAATTGGCGTTGCCGCCGTACATGACATTGCGCACGCCGCCCGCTTCCAGATGGCCCAGCAGCGCCTTGTTGGCGGCCTCGTTCAGGGAAAGATCGTCATGGCGGGCCAGGGGCGGCACGGCGATGACCGAGCGCTGCAAGTCCTGCGCGGTGACCGGGGAAGTTTTCATGGACGGGGCTCCTGGCTGATCCAGTTGTCAGATAAGTAAGGTGAAAAAAGTATACTTGGTTGACAAGCATATTCTCAATACCTATATTTGTTTGACAAGTGAAACGGCATCACAAAGCGGGGTGCGTTGCGGCACCTTGCGGTTGAAAAGAAAGCGCGGCCACGCGCACACCCAAGGAGACAAGACCATGCACGCCCCCATCGCGCGACGCCGGCTGATCGCGGCCGCCACCTTGACGGCCATCGCCTTGGCGCTACCCGCCGCGCAAGCCCACGCCGACTACCCCGAACGCGACGTGAAGATCGTCGTGCCCTTCCCCGCCGGCGGCACCGCCGACATTGCGGCGCGCGTCGTGGCCGCGGAACTGGGCAAGACCTGGAACAAGTCGGTGGTGGTGGACAACAAGGCGGGCGCGGGCGGCAATGTCGGCACGGCGGAAGCCGCGCGCGCCACCGCCGACGGCTACACCTTGCTGATGGGCACCGTCAGCACGCATGCGATCAACCAGTCCGTCTACAGCAAGCTGCCCTACGATCCGGTGAAGGATTTCGTGCCAGTCACGCTGGTCATTCCTGTGCCGAACATTCTTGAGCTGAACCCGAAGTTCGCGGACAAGCACGGCATCCGCACCGTGGCCGACCTGATCAAGTACCTGAAGGCAAACCCGGATAGCGTCAACATGGCTTCCACCGGCAACGGCACGTCCACACACCTGTCGGGCGAACTGTTCCAGACCATGACGGGCACGCGCATGACGCACGTGCCGTACAAGGGCAGCAGCCCCGCGCTGACCGACGTGATGGGCGGCTCGGCCGACCTGATCTTCGACAACCTGCCCTCGTCCATGGGCTATATCAAGGGCGGCAAGCTGCGCCCGCTGGCCGTGACCACCACCGCGCGCTCGCCCGCCCTGCCCGACGTGCCGACCATGGCCGAGGCGGGCGTGAAGGGCTACGAAGCATCGAGCTGGTTCGGCCTGCTGGCCCCGGCTGGCACGCCGCCCGCCATTGTCGAGAAGATTCAGCGCGACGTCGCCGCCGCCTTGCAACAGGAGCCGGTGCGCGCGCAGTTGCAGGCGCAAGGCGCCACGCCGTCGGGCAACACGCCCACGCAGTTCAAACAATTCATGGCGCAAGAGACCGTCAAGTGGGCCGAGGTGGTGAAAACCTCGGGCGCGAAAGTCGACTGAACCTACGCAAATTCGGCCCGTGCGCAACGCGTGAGCGCCGGGCTTTTCATCACCACGCGAACCAGGAGACAACATGAATAAACTGTTCTGCGCGGCCGCCGCGGCGGGCGCTGTGCTACTTGCCGGGCCCACGGCCCAGGCCGCGGACTACCCGGAGAAGCCGGTCACCATGATTGTGCCGTTCGTGCCGGGCGGTTCGTCCGACATCACGGCGCGCTCGGTCACGCCGGTGCTGTCCCAGACGCTGGGCCAGACCTTCGTGGTTGAGAACAAACCCGGCGCCAACAGCGCCATCGGCGCGCAGGCGCTGGCCCGCAGCACGCCCGATGGCTACACGATGATGGTCGGCTCCATCGGCACCTTCGCCATCAACGAAGCCCTGTACAAGAATCTGTCCTACAACCCCAGCAAGGACTTCGCTTACCTGACGCAGGCAGTGCGCAACCCGAATGTGCTGGTCGCGGCTACCAAGTTCCCCGCCAACACCGTGGCCGAACTGGTTGCCTACGCGAAGAAAAATCCGGGCAGCGTGTCTTACGCCTCGTCCGGCACGGGATCGTCGGACCACCTGTCCGCCGTGCTGTTTCGCCAGCGCACGGACAGCACCGGCGTGGACGTGCCCTACAAGGGCGGCGGCGCGGCCATTGCCGACCTGATCGGCGGACAGGTCAACGTGTCGTTCCAGAACCTGGGCGCGGTGCAAAACCACATCAAGGCCGGCAAGCTCAAGGCCCTGGCCATCACGGGGGATACGCGCGCGGCCGACCTGCCCGACGTACCAACGCTGGCTGAAGCCGGCATCAAGGACATGGTGGTGTATTCGTGGCAGGGGTTCGCGGTGCCCAAGGGCACGCCGCCGGCAATCGTGGAAAAGCTGTCCAAGGCCTTGCAGGACGCGCTGCGCGACCCGAAGACCAAGCAGACGCTGCAAGGCTTGGGCTTTGAAGTCGTGGCCAACACGCCGCAGCAGTTCGCGGCGTTTCAGCAGGCCGAAGTGAAACGGTGGAAGGACGTCATCCAGAAGGCCAACATCCAACTGGAGTAAGCGCCGCCGGGCCGCCGGATCGCCGGACCGCCACATCGTCATGGGGGGGTGTCTTCGGGCATCCCCTCAGCGGCTTTCAAGCTTGAATCAAGTAGCATGACCGTTTTCGCCATCCACTCGTACGACAACATGACCACCAAGCATCGCATCATCCAGGTCGGCTCGCTGGCCGGCTCCCCCTCCGCCAACAAGAACCTTGCCGACGGCTATGACGTCGTCGAACTGTGGAAATTTCCCGACCGCAAGGCCGCGCTGGCTGAACACGGCAAGGGCATCACCGCCATCGTCACGTCGGCCAATTTCGGCGCAGACGCCGACTTGATCAACGCGCTGCCCGACCTCAAGGCCATTTGCAGTTGGGGCGTGGGTTACGAAACGATAGACGTGGAGGCCGCCAAGAAGCGTGGCGTGCAGGTCAGCAACACGCCCGACGTGCTGACGGATTGCGTGGCGGATCTGGCCTGGGGCCTGCTGATCGCGGGCGCGCGCCGCATGGGCCAGGGCGAACGCTTCGTGCGCGCCGGCCAATGGGGCCAGGTGCATGGCAGCATCCCGCTGGGCCAGCGTGTCAGCGGCAAGAAGCTGGGCATTGTGGGCCTGGGCCGCATCGGCGAAGCCATCGCCAAGCGCGGCGCGGGTTTCGACATGGACGTGCGCTATCACAACCGCAGAAAGCGCGACGACATCGCCTATGGCTACGAGGCGTCGCTGGTGGACCTGGCCGCCTGGGCCGACTTCCTGGTGGTTGCGACCGTGGGCGGACCCAGCACGCGCCATCTGGTGAACCAGCCCGTGCTGGAAGCGCTGGGCCCCAAGGGCATCATCGTCAACATCGCGCGCGGCCCCGTCATTGACGAAGCCGCGCTGGTGGCGGCGCTGGAAGCCGGCAAGCTGGGCTGCGCCGCGCTGGACGTGTTCGAACACGAACCCAAGGTGCCGCAAGCGCTGATCGACAGCGACAACGCCGTGCTGCTGCCGCACATCGGCAGCGCCACGCTGGAGACGCGCCTGGACATGGAAAACCTGATGCTGGACAACCTGAAGTCCTACTTCGACACCGGGCGCGTGATCACGCCGGTGGAGTAAACGTCAGACGCATTACGCGCATAGGATGCACACCGCGCATGGCGCGCAAATGAAAAAGCCTCTCGGCGCCCATACCGAGAGGCTTTCGACTTTCCGGCCCCAAGAGGCCGGTAGTCTTCCTGCAAAGGAACTAGCGGGGTTTTACAGTCCCTGCCTTACTTCGCCGGCGTAGTGCCGGATTGGCCCATACTTGAAGCCGTGCCTGATTTCGCGCCCGCGTGTTTGGCGGAGGCTTTGTCAGACTTGTGATGCTTGTGCTGCGCGTGGGTCTTGGAATCACCCGCCTTGGCTTGCGCATCAGCGCCGGCCGCGAACGCAGAAGGCGCAGCAGCAAGACCGAGGCACAAGGCCGAAGTGGATAAGAACGCAGCGATACGGGAGTGTGTCGTCATTGCATGAACTCCTGGATAAACAAGGCCGAAGCCCGTTCGGCATTGGGCAGCAACATCGCCGCTTATGCCGTACTTCGTTTGAAGAGCGGGTATGCGGAAGGTTCAATGCGGAACCAGAAAATTTCGGCTGCTAACGCCTGGAAATAACGCTGTCGATACGCTGTCAGGGCGCTATCGGCGGGCTGTCGATGCGTTGTCGATGCGTTGTCGACGTCCGATCGACGGCCCCTCTACGATTCGAATACCAACAACGCGACGGTGGCGAACAGCAGCAGCGCGAAGCAGACTCGCAGCTTGCGTTCGGGCAGCTTATACGCCAGGCGCACGCCGACCGGCACGAACAGCAAACTGCCGATCGCCATCGGCAGGCCCACCATCCAGTTGGCCTGCCCTGCCCAGGCGTAGGTGATCAGCGCAATGGTTGAACCGGGAATCACCATGCACAGCGCCAGGGCCTGCGCAGTGGTCTGCGACATGCGAAACACCGTCGTGATGATGGGCACGGCCAGCACCGCGCCGCCCACGCCGAAGAAGCCGCCCAAGGTGCCGCACAACATGCCCAGCACGCTTGCGCGACGTGGCGTAAGGATTGGGACCGGGCGCGGCGGCGCGTGCTTGTTCGAAGGATGTTCCGACCGCTGTTCCGATGCGTGCTTGTCCGAAGGCTGTTCCGACCGCTGCTCCGGCGATTGCTCGGGCCGCTGGCGGCGGGCGGCAACGCGACCGGCACGCCAGGTCTGCCAGACGTAGAACAACGCGACAAAGAACAGGAACACGGCGAAGCTCTGGCGCAGCACGCTGGAATCAATGCCCAGCGCCAATCGCGCACCCACCCAGGTGAACACCACGGCGCCCGCGGCGCCTGCCGCGGCCACGCGCCTGTCGATGCGCGCTTGCTGGTTGTACTTGCGCACCGCTACGGTAATGGCGGGCAGCACCATGATCAACGCGGTGCCCTGCGCCAATTGCTGCGACATGCCCATCAACAACACCAGCGCGGGAATGGCGATGAGCCCACCACCGATGCCAAGCGCGCCGCCCATGAAACCGATCAGGCTACCCGCGGCCAGGCAGACGGCAATAATCAACAGACTCACTTCTTGCTTGCTCCAGCAGCCCTTGTCTTCATGACCAGGAATCAGCGCATCAGCGCAGTTTGTCCAACGCGGCATCCAGGCGGTCCACCGCCCAGATCTCCAGCCCGTCGATGGGTTGACGCGGGGCGTTGGCCTTCGGGATGAGAGCAATCGAAAAACCCAGCTTGGCCGCTTCACGCAGGCGTTCCTGCCCGCGCGGCGCGGGGCGGATCTCGCCGGCCAGGCCGACTTCGCCGAAGGCGATCAAGCCGCGCGGCAGCGGCTTGTCGCGCAGCGATGACATGATGGCCAGCAGCACCGGCAAGTCCGCCGCGGGCTCGGTGATGCGCACGCCGCCCACCGCGTTCACGAACACGTCCTGGTCAAACGTGGTGACCCCGGCGTGCCGGTGCAGCACGGCCAGCAGCATGGCCAGCCGGTTGCCTTCCAGTCCCACCGTCAGCCGGCGCGGGTTGGGCGCGTGCGAGCTGTCGACCAGCGCCTGGATCTCGACCAGCAGCGGGCGCGTGCCTTCCTGCGTGGCCATCACGCACGAACCCGCCACCTGTTGTTCATGCTGAGACAGGAACAGCGCCGACGGGTTGGCCACGCCGCGCAGGCCACGGTCGGTCATGGCGAATACGCCCAGCTCGTTGACCGCGCCGAAGCGGTTCTTGAACGCGCGCACCAAGCGGAACGAGGAATGCGTATCGCCCTCGAAATACAGCACCGTGTCGACGATGTGCTCCAGCACGCGGGGACCGGCCAACGCGCCGTCTTTCGTAACGTGGCCGATCATGACGATGGCGATGCCGGTCTGCTTGGCCAGACGCGTGAGTTGGGCCGCGCACTCGCGCACCTGTGACACCGACCCCGGGGCGGCGCTCAATTCGCCGCTGTACACGGTCTGGATGGAGTCGATCACGGCCACGGTGGGCTTCTGTTCGGATACCGCTGCCTGGATGGCTTCCAGCCGGATCTCGGCCAGCAAGTTGACGTTGCCGGTTTGCAGGTCCAGCCGGCGGGCGCGCAACGCCACCTGCTCGGCCGATTCCTCGCCGGTGACATACAGCACGTTGGTGCTTGCCGACAACGAAGCCAGCGCCTGCAGCAGCAGCGTGGACTTGCCGATACCCGGGTCGCCGCCGATCAGCACGACCGCGCCGGCCACCAGGCCACCGCCCAGCACGCGGTCGAATTCGTCCAGCCCGGTTGGCTGGCGGGGCGTCTCGCGGGCTTCGATTTCGGACAGGCTGCGAACCGGGCTGGCCGAGGCCAGCGGCGCGTAGCGGTGCGCGGCGGCGGTGGGAGTGGATGACTCCACCGTCTCTTCCAGCGTGTTCCAGGCATTGCAGTGGGGGCATTTGCCCTGCCACTTGGGGGTGGTGCCGCCGCAGTCGGCGCACACATATACGGTTCGGGATTTGGCCATGCGCGAAAGTGTACCGGCAACGCACTTTAGCCGGGGCCAGGGCCGAAAGTTACATCATGGCAATCGGCGAAATTTCCCTGCCGGAAATGCCGCGAATCGCGCATAATCGACGGATAAAGCGCCCGGCAAAGATCAACGCATAGGCTAATTGCCACCGGACGCCACCATGAGGAGTAGCGCATGAGCATTACCTATCGCCCCCCTTTCGACGAAGACGATGCCCGGGATCTGCGCGCCCTGTACCGCAAGCTCGGGCCCGGCAGCAGCCCTGAACTGGACGCCGCGGTGCGCCGCAGTTGGCACCCTGGACATAGTTGGCACCCCGGCTGGGCAGCCGCCGCATGCGCCATGCTGGTTGCCGGCCTGTTCGCGTGGACCAATATGCGCGAAGCCGTCCCCCAAAACGAAACCGACACGCAGGCTGTGACCCAGGCTGCCGGCGGTCACGCTGGGTCTTCTTCGGCCATGACCCTGGCCTCGGCCCCGCCCATGGCCCCAGCAATCACCGAAGCCATGACCCCGGCCATGGCCCAGCCCGCCCCGGCCGTGGAATCCGTCCCCGCCGTGGCCACCCAGGCAAGCGAGCCCGCTGCCGTGGAAGTGGCGGCATTCAGCGAACAGGACATCGAGGCCCGCGTGGCGCATATCCGGCAACTGATGCAGGACGACCAGCAAGACGCCGCCGTGCTCGCGCTGCGCGAACTGCAACAGGGCGCCCCGGACCTGGCCTTGCCGGATGATCTACAGGAACTGGCTCAGCAGAATCCCGCCTGACGGTGCTTACTCAGCCCTGCGCGGTGGCCGCCTGCATGGCAGCGCCCACGGTGCTGTTGCGCGCATGACGCACTGAAATTTTTGGTCAAAAAATGGGCGGCTTCTTGCTAACATAGCCGCCATGAGTCCGAGCTTCCACCACCGCAATCTTCCCCACCTGCTGCTATACGCGCGCGAAACCCTGATGGCGCATTTTCGTCCCGTTCTGCACGCGGCCGGGGTCACCGAACAACAATGGCGGGTGTTGCGCACCCTGAGCGAAACGGGCGCAATGGAACCCAACCAGATCGCCCGCAGTTGCCAGATCCTAAGCCCCAGCCTGACCCGCATGTTGGCCGGCATGGAAGAACAAGGGCTGATCAAGCGCGTGCGCTCCAGCGCCGACCAGCGCCGCCAGGAAATATCCCTGACCCCCAAAAGCCACAAGCTGATCGACCGCATGCGCCCGCATGTGGATGCGAAATACCAGGAAATCGAGGCGAAGATCGGCAAGGAATTGCTGGACCGCCTGTATCACGACGTCGACACCATGGTGGCGCTGATCAAGCGGGATGCGCCGTCGTCGGCGGACGCCGCCGATTCCGGCGATCCCGCCTGAAAGTGATTCAGTCAGGCACCGGGAAGATCGCGTTGATCTGGCCCGTGCCGGAACTGGTGAAGTAGTCGGTCACTACCTCTACCGGCTTGTCGTAGCCGTCCCAGCCCAGCAAGCCCAGCAACATGGCCGTGTCGTGCATGCCGCCCTCGCCCACGCAGAGCTCGGCGTATTCCGGGAGCATGGCGCAGAAGGTTTTCCAGTCGCCTTGGCGCCAGAGGTCGACCACGCGCAAATCCACCTGCCGGAAGAACTCGCGGCTGATCTGATGCATGGCGGCTTCGGGGCTGTTGTTGTCGTTGAAGCGATGCGACAAGGACCCGCTGGCCAGCACCGCCACGCGGCTGTCGCCGGCGTCGATGGCCTGGCGCAAGGCCGCGCCAAAGCGCCGGCTGTCTTCCAGCGCGTGCCAGGCGCACCACGCGGCCACCGACACCACCTTGAAGCGGCCGTCGCCGTTCATGTAGCGCATGGGCACCAGTGTGCCGTATTCAAGTTCCAGGCTATCGATTTCGTGGCTGCGGGTGCCCACGCCCGCCGCATTGGCGCATTCGGCGATGCGGCGGCCCAGCTCGGGATTGCCGCCATAGGCGTAGTCCATGTCCTTGATGAAATGCGGCAGTTCGTTGCTGGTATAGCGGCCCTTGAAGGCGTGGTTGGCGTTCACGTGATAGCCGCCGTTCACCAGCCAATGCACGTCCAGCACCACGATCGTATCCACGTCCAGGTCCCGGCAACGCTGGCCGATCACGCGGTGGCCCTCGATGGCGGCCGCGCGGCAGCCATGGTGCCTGCCGGGTAGCTCCGACAGATACATCGACGGCACATGCGTCACCTTGGCCGCCAGTGCAAGCTTACCCATGATGGTTGTCTCCTTTACGCATTCACACACCCCACTTGGGGATGTGGTGGCTGCCCATCGACACGCACACGTTTTTGATTTCGGCGAATACCTCGTAGCTGTATTCCCCGCCCTCGCGTCCCGTGCCCGATTCCTTGGTGCCGCCGAACGGCTGGCGCAGGTCGCGCACGTTCTGGCTGTTGATGAACACCATGCCCGCCTCGATGCCGCGCGCCAGGCGGTGTGCCCGGCCGATGTCGCTGGTCCAGATGTAGGACGCCAGACCGTACTTGACGTCATTGGCCAGCGCCAGGCCTTCGGCTTCGTCCTTGAACGGGATCAGGCAGGCCACTGGCCCGAAGATTTCTTCCTGCGCGCAACGCATGCGGTTATCCACGTCGGCCAGCACCGTGGGCCGCACGAAATTGCCGCCCGCCAGGTGGGCCGGCAACCCCGCCGGCTTGCCCGCGCCGCCCGCAAGGATACGCGCCCCTTCCTGTTCGGCAAGCTGGATGTAGCCGGTGACCTTTTCCCAATGCTGACGCGTGATCATCGCGCCCACGTGCGTGGCCTCGTCGGTGGGGTCGCCCACCACCAGGCGCTGCGCGCGCTCGGCGAATTTGCGCACGAAATCATCGTAGATGCTTTGCTGGACAAAAATACGCGAACCCGCCGTGCAGCGTTCGCCGTTCAGCGAAAAAATCGTGAACAAGGCGGCGTCCAGCGCGCGCTCGACATCGGCGTCGTCAAAAATCAGCACGGGCGATTTGCCGCCAAGCTCCATCGAATATTTCTTGATGCCGCCCGCGCTGGCCAGGATCTTCTTGCCCGTCACCGTGCCGCCCGTGAACGAGATGGCGCGCACGCCGGGGTGACGCACCAGCGCGTCGCCCGCCTGGGCGCCGTAGCCCTGCACCACGTTCAGAACACCCGCGGGGATGCCGGCTTCCAGGGCCAGGCGGCCCAATTGGTCGGCCGTCAGCGGTGACAGTTCCGACATTTTCAACACGGCCGTATTACCCAAGGCCAGGCACGGCGCCGTTTTCCAGGTGGCCGTCATAAACGGCACGTTCCAGGGCGACACCAAGGCGCATACGCCCACCGGCTGGTACAGCGTGTAGTTCAGCATCTGATCGTCCACGGGATAGGTGTGGCCGTTCATGCGGGTGCAGACTTCAGCAAAGAAATTGAAGTTCTCGGACGCGCGCGGAATCAGTTGCTTGCGGGTCTGCGAAATGGGCAGGCCCGTGTCCCGCGTTTCAAGTTCGGCCAATTGGGGGACGTTGGCGTCGATCAGTTCGCCCAGGCGGCGCATGAGGCGGGCGCGCTCCTTGGCGGGCGTGTTGGCCCATTTGGGAAAAGCCTCGGCGGCGGCGGACACGGCGGCGTCGATCTCTGTTTGGCCGCCCGCGGCAACCTCGTCGATGGCTTCACCCGTGGCGGGGTTATAGGTGACGAAGCGGTCGGCGCTGTCGACCTCTTTGCCGTTGATCCAATGCTTGATGCTCACGTGCGGCTCCTCGTTTTGATCGTGGTCCACGGCGCCGTCGGTTGCCGCGACTTTTAATTAACACGTTAACTTTATGCCGGCAAGATGGCGCTGTCAACGACGCTGTGTTTGCCCCACGCAGCCCTACGCATTCGTTGCCGCCAATCGTCTTTCCCGCCATTCTAATTAACATGCTAACAATTTTGGCGGATGACTCCATGCCCCATATCTGGATTGAGTATTCGGGCAATCTGACCCTGGATACGCACGCGCTGATGCGCACGGTGCAGGACGCCGCCGTGGGCGACGGCAGCCTGTTTCCCCTGGCCGGCGCGCGCACCCGCGCCCTGCGGGTGGACGACTGCCTGATCGTCGATGGCCACCCCGACAACGCCTTCGTCCACGTCGTGCTGCGCATTGGCCATGGTCGCAGCGACGCCCAAAAAGCGGCCTTGGGCGAACGCGTATTCAAGGCGCTGAGCGCCGCGCTGGCGCCGCACATGGCCATGCGGCCGCTGGGCATTTCGATGCAGATCGAAGAAGCGGACGCGGTGCTGAACTACAAGCAGAACAATTACCGCGACTACCTGGCCGCGCGCGCCGCGCAGGCCGAGGCCGCCCTGGCAGGCCCGCCCCGCACCGTGGTCGGCGCCGCGCTCAATACGCGTCAGTCGCTGGACGCACTGGGCGACAGCGTCAACGCGCCGCCCTACAAAGCGGCGCCCCGCGCGCCCGTGCTCTACATCAAACCGGCCAACACCTATGCGCGCGACGGCGACACCATCGCCCTGCCCGCCGACGTGGATGACGTGGAGGTGGGCGCATGCCTGGGCGTAGTGTTCTCGCGCCGCGCCACGCGCGTGAGCGAAGCCAGCGCGTTGGACCATGTGGCGGGCTACCGCGTCGTGGCGGACTTGTCCGTGCCGCATGCCAGTTACTTCCGCCCCGCGCTCAAACAGAAATGCCGCGACGGCTTTTGCCCCATGGGCGACACGCTGACGCCCGCCTCCGCAGTGGCGGACCCCGATGCGCTGGATATCGAAGTGAGCGTGGACGGCGTAGTGGTGCAACGCGCCAGCACGGCCGATCTGGTGCGCCCCGTGGCGCGGCTGATTGCCGACGTGACGCAGTTCATGAGCTTCGAGGCCGGCGACATGCTGCTGGTGGGCGCGCCCCACGACGCACCGCGTGTGCGAGCCGGGCAACGCTACGACATCCGCATCGTGCAGGTGGGCACGCTGGGCAACACCCTGGCCGCGGCCGCACTCTGAGGAATCCGCCATGAAACACGCACGCATCGCCTATGAAGGCGCCATCCACCGCGTCACCGAGGCGGACAGCGCCCCCGGCCACGTCCTGCTGCCGGATGGGCGCGTCCTGGCCGAAGACGCCGTCACCTGGTTGCCGCCCATCGAGCCCCGCACGACGTTCACGCTGGCCATCAACTACGCGGACCACGCCAAGGAACTGGCATTCAAGGCGCCCGAGGAACCGCTGGGTTTTTTGAAAGCCGCCAACACCTTCGTCGGCCATCGCGCACGCACGCTGCGCCCGGCCGACGTCGCGTTCATGCACTACGAATGCGAATTGGCGGTGGTCATCGGCAAGACGGCGCAGCGCGTCACGCGCGCCAACGCCTATGACTATGTGGCCGGCTACACCGTCGCCAACGACTACGCGCTGCGCGACTACCTTGAAAACTGGTATCGGCCGAACCTGCGCGTGAAAAGCCGTGACACCTGCACGCCGCTGGGGCCTTGGCTGGTGGATCGCGACGACGTGCCCGACCCCATGAACCTGAACCTGCGCACCACCGTCAACGGCGTTGAAACGCAGCGCGGCAACACGCGCGACATGGTGTTCGACGTGCCCGCGCTGATCGAGTATTTCAGCAGCTTCATGACCTTGTCGCCCGGTGACCTGATCCTGACCGGCACGCCGGACGGCATCGTCAACGTGATGCCCGGCGATGAAGTCGTGACTGAAATCGAAGGAATCGGAAGACTGGTCAATACCCTGGCCGCCTTCCCGTCGTAACACCCACTTCCGGACTCTCCATGCTAGACACCCAAACCGTACGCGCCATTGCCGCGCGCCTGCACGAAGCCGAGCGCACGCGCACGCAAATCCGCCAGATATCGCTGGACCATCCCGACATCAACATCGCCGACGCCTACGCCATCCAGCGCGCCTGGATGGACATCAAGCTGGCGGCGGGCCGCGTCAAGCGCGGCCACAAGATCGGCCTGACCTCGCGCGCCATGCAACAGTCATCGCAGATCGACGAGCCTGATTTCGGCATGCTGCTGGACGACATGTTCTTTGAAGACGGCGGCGCCATTCCGGCCGGCCGCTTCATCCTGCCGCGCCTGGAAGTGGAGCTGGCCTTCGTGCTGGGCAAGCGCTTGCAAGGCCCGAACGTGACGCTGTTCCAGGTGTATGACGCCGTTGAATACGTGATCCCCGCGCTGGAGATCATCGATGCGCGCTCGCACGGCATCGACCCCGACACCCAGCGGCCGCGCAAGGTGTTCGACACCATTGCCGACAACGCCGCCAACGCCGGCGTGGTGATGGGCGGACGGCCGGTGAAGATGGGCGACATCGACCTGCGCTGGGCCGGCGCGATCCTGTCGCGCAATGCCGTCATCGAAGAAACCGGCGTGGCCGCGGGCGTCTTGAATCACCCGGCCAATGGCGTAGTATGGCTGGCTAACAAGCTGGCCGCCCACGACGTGGCGCTTGAGGCGGGCGAGATCATTCTGTCGGGCTCGTTCACCCGCCCCGTGGCCGCCCGGCCGGGCGACACCTTCCACGTCGATTACGGCGTGCTGGGTTCCGTCAACTGTCATTTCAACTAACACGGCACGCCGTCCATGGACATCCTGACCAATACCTTCAAAGAAGCCCTGCGCAACCGCGAGCCCCAGATCGGCCTGTGGGCCGGACTGGCCAGCGCTTATACCTCTGAAATCATTGCGGGCGCCGGCTTCGACTGGCTGCTGATCGACGGCGAACATGCGCCGAACACCTTGCAGACCACGCTGTCGCAACTGCAATCGGTGGCGGCGTACCCGGTGGCGCCCGTGGTGCGGCCAGCCTGGAATGACCCGGTGCAGATCAAGCAGATTCTTGACACGGGCGCGCAGACCTTGCTGGTGCCCATGATCCAGTCGGCCGAGGAAGCCGCCGCCGCCGTGGCCGCGGTGCGCTATCCGCCCGCCGGCATCCGGGGCGTGGGCAGCGCGTTGGCGCGGTCGTCACGCTGGAACCGAATCCCCAACTACCTGGAACGCGCCAACGACCAGATGTGCGTGCTGGTGCAGATTGAAACCCCGGCCGGCATCGACGCGCTGGACGACATCCTGGCCGTGGACGGCGTGGATGGCGCCTTCATCGGCCCGGCCGATTTGTCAGCGGGCATGGGCTATCTGGCGCAACCGGACCACCCCGAAGTGCTGGCCACCATCGACCAGGCCATCGCGCGCATCGTGCGCTCCGGCAAGGCCGCCGGCATCTTGCACAGCGGCGTGGCGCAGGCCAAGCATTACCTGTCGCTGGGCGCAACGTTCGTGGCGGTCGGCGTGGACGCCGTGCTGCTGGCGCGCGCGGCGGAAAGGCTGGCGGGGGAATTCAAGGACGTGAAGAGCGTGACGGCCGGCAAGGGACCTTACTAAGGCAAAAAAAATGGCGCACCGTCAAAAACGTGCGCCATTTTGTTTTCGCCACTGTGCAATCAGGAGCGCCCGGCCAGGCTGCCGCCGCCGTCCACGCCCAGCACCTGCCCGGTGATGAACCCGGCATCGTCCGACAACAGGAAGGCAATGGCAGCCGCCACTTCGGCCGGCGTGCCCAAGCGCTTCATGGGCACCGAGGCCAGCGCGCGCTTTTCAGCTTCGCTACCCGCGGGGCGGGTGGCGCGGAACATTTCCGTTTCGATCGGGCCGGGTGCCACCGCGTTGGCGGTGACGCCGTATTCCGCCAGCTCAAGCGCCCAGGTGCGGGTGCAGCCCACCAGCGCATTCTTGGCGGCCGAATAGGCCGTGCGGTCAAGGCCGCCGTAGATGGCGCGGCTGACCACGTTCACGATGCGGCCGGCGCGGCGCACCTTCATCGATTCGATAAAGGCCTGCGTTACCTGCACCGCCACGCGCACGTTCAGGTCCAGCACGTTGTACAGCGTGGCCAGGTCGATTTCGCCCAGCGGCTGGGGCGACGCGATGCCCACGTTGTTGACGACCGCGTCCACGGGAAACTTGTCGCGGATTTCTCGCAAGACCTCTTCGGTGCGGCCGGCATCCGCCAGGTCACAGGGGTAGAGGTAGCCGGGAAAATCCACATCGTTGGTATTGCGCGCAATGCCAACCACATGACAGCCCATGTCGGACAGCCGCTGCGTGAGCGCCCAGCCTATGCCCTTGGTGGCGCCCGTTATGAGCACGCATTTGTCCTTCATGGATTGAAACCTCGTAGTCAGATTGCTCGGTCAAAAACGGGCGCGTGGGCGCCCGGTGTTCCAAGTAGACACCATCCTGAGATGGCTGTCTTGTAAATTGCGTAGCAATTCTTGCGCACCGGACAGCCACCGAAAAAGAGCGGCGGGTGGCGCGCGCGATGCGAAAAACGCCTGTCAGGCGTCGCGGCTGACAGGCACGCGCGGCGCCAGGGCGCACAGCAATTCGTAGCCGATGGTGCCGGCGGCCTGGGCCACTTCATCCACCGAGGGGCCGTCTTCGCCCCACAGCACGACGGGCGCGCCGACACCGGCGGCGGGAATCGGGTCCAGGTCGACGATCAGCATGTCCATCGACACGCGGCCAACCAGTTGGGTGCGAATGCCGGCCACGACGACAGGCGTGCCGGTGGTGGCGTGGCGCGGGTAGCCGTCGGCGTAACCGCAGGCCACGATGCCCACGCGCATGGCGCGTTCGGCACGGAAGATGGCGCCATAGCCCACCGAATCGCCCGCCTTGAGTTCTTGCACGGCGATGATCTCGGAACTGAGCGTCATGGCGGGGCGCAGGCCGAAGGACGCGGCCTCGGCGTCGGCGAAGGGCGAGGCGCCATACAGGCAGATGCCCGGGCGCACCCAATGCGTCTGCGTGGGCGAGCCCACCGCGATGTCGGCAAAACGCAGCGTGGCCGCGGAGTTGCAGACGCTGATGGCGCCAGGCATCTTATGCGTCACCGAATTAAACAGCGCCAATTGCTCGGTCACGCCCTGGGGGCCGTCCGCGCAGGCGAAGTGCGTCATCTTGCCTACCGACCCCAGCGTGCCCTGCTGCTGCAACAACATGGCGCGTTCATGCGCGGCGGGGTAGGACGCGGGGCTGAAGCCCAGCCGGTTCATGCCGCTGTTGAGCTTGAGCATGACGTCCACGCGCCGGGTGAAGCGGGCGCGCGCCAGCATGTCGAGTTGTTCCCGGTTATGCACCGTGGTGCTCAGGTGGTAGCGGTCGATCAGATCCAGGTCGGCGGGTTTGAAAAACCCTTCCAGCAGCAGGATCGGGCCGCCCCAGCCCGCCTCGCGGCAGCGCACGGCTTCGTCCAGGTCGAGCATGGCCAAGCCCTGCGCCTTGGAAAACCCCGTCACGGCCTGCTCGATGCCGTGGCCGTAGGCGTTGGCCTTGATGACCGCCCAGATCGACGGCGGCAGCCCCGACGCGGCCTGCGCGGTCTGTTCAAGGTGACGGTGCACGGTGGCAAGATTGTGCGCAAGCGCGGAAACGGAGACAGTGGCGGATATGGGGCGCGGCATGGTGTGAGATCCTGTGGCGCTTAAGTCTAACTGATCGCCGCTGGCATCGGCACGGCATCTCGCCCCGAAAGGCGACTACTCTAAAATGGTGCGAACCCGCTCCGGGGCCGCCCTCTGCACCACGACCCATGTCCATCGATCACTACGAGAACTTTCCCGTCGCCTCGCTGCTGCTGCCGCGCAGGCTGCGCGGCGCCGTGACCGATATCTACCGCTTCGCCCGCGCCGCGGACGATATCGCCGACGAAGGCAGCGCCACCGACGAAGAACGCCTGGCGCAATTGGCAGCCTATCGCACCGAGCTACACCGCATCGGCGCCGAACCGGGCAACACGCCCCCGCCGGGCCTGCCGCCGCTGGCCGACATCTTCACGCCGCTGGCGCGCACCATCGCCCGGCATCAACTGCCCATCACCCCGTTTTACGACCTGTTGTCCGCTTTCGAGCAGGACATCACCGTCAAGCGCTACGAAGACTACGCCACGCTTGCCGACTACTGCACCCGTTCGGCCAACCCGGTCGGCCGGCTGATGCTGCACCTGTTCGACGCATCCAGCCCGCGAGACGTGGCCGAAAGCGATGCCATCTGCACCGGTTTGCAACTGGTGAATTTCTGGCAGGATGTGCGGGTCGACTGGCACAAGCAGCGCGTCTACCTGCCCCAGGAAGACCTGCGCCGCCACGGCGTCACCGAAGACGACCTTGCCGCCTGCCGCCTGACGCCGCAGTGGCGCGAACTGATGGCGTTCCAGGTTGAACGCACGCGGGCACTGCTACACTTCGGCGCTCCGCTGGCACGCCGCCTGCCCGGCCGCATCGGCCTGGAGCTGCGCCTGGTGGTGCAAGGCGGGCTGCGCGTGCTGGAGCGTATCGAGGCGAGCAGCTACGATGTATTCATGAACCGCCCCGAATTGGGCGCCAAAGACTGGGCCATCATGCTGTGGCGCTCTATCAAGTAACAGGCCCTGCCTATCTATGACCCCTGACGAATATTGCCAGGAGAAAGCCGCCAAAAGCGGTTCCAGCTTCTACTACTCATTCCTGTTCCTGCCGCCCGAACGCCGCCGCGCGATCACGGCGCTTTACGCCTATTGCCGCGAAGTGGACGACGTGGTCGATGAATGCACCGACCCGTCGCTGGCCCGCATCAAGCTGGCCTGGTGGCGCACGCAGGTCGACCAGATGTTCGACGGCAAGCCCGACCACCCCGTCACGCGCGCGCTGCAACCGCACCTGGAAAGCTGTTCGATCACCCGCGAGCGCCTGCTGGCCGTGGTGGACGGCATGGAAATGGACCTGGACCAGACGCGCTACCTGGACTGGCCCAGCCTGCGCAAGTACTGCTGGCACGCGGCCGGCGTGGTGGGCGAGCTGTCCGCCGGCGTGTTCGGCTACAGCGACCCCAAGACGCTGGTCTATGCCGAAAAGCTGGGCCTGGCGTTTCAGATGACCAACATCATCCGCGACGTTGGCGACGATGCGCGCCGTGGCCGTATCTATATTCCGGTCAACGACATGCAGCAGTTCGAGGTCAAGGCGTCGGACATTCTGAATGGCGAATACTCCGACCGTTTCAGCGCCTTGATGAAGTTCCAGGCCGACCGCGCCCGCGAACTCTATCGCGAGGCCATGAGCAATCTGCCCGAAGCGGACCGCCGTTCGCAACGCCCGGGCCTGATGATGGCCGCGATCTACTACGCGCTGCTTGATGAAATTGAACGCGACAACTGGCAGGTGCTGCACCAGCGCATCTCGCTGACGCCGCTGCGCAAGCTGTGGCTGGCCTGGAAAACCTGGGTGGGCGGCGGACGCGGACTGGTCCGCCGGTTGGCGCGGTGAAGGCGGCGGTTATTGGTGCGGGCTGGGCCGGCTTGGCGGCCAGCATCGCCCTGCGTGAAGCCGGCGCCAAGGTCACGGTGTTTGAAGCCGGCCACACGCCCGGCGGCCGCGCCCGCCGCGTATTCCATGAATCGTTCGACGCCCCGCTGGACAACGGCCAGCACCTGCTGGCGGGCGCCTACCGGCAAACGCTGGCGCTGATGCGCCGCGTGGGCCGCAACCCCGACGCCCTGCTGATGCGCCGGCCGCTGCGGCTGGCCAGCCTGGACGGCCGCTTCCGCTTGTCCGCCCCCCGGCTGCCCGCGCCCTTGCACATGGCGGTTGCCATCCTGCGCGCACGCGGCCTGACCTGGGCCGACCGCTATGCCGCGCTGCGCCTGATGCGCGGCCTGAAAGCCATGTCGTGGTCGCCCCCGCGCGACTGGACCGTGCTGCAACTGCTGCACTATCACGCGCAATCCGATGTGTTGATCCGCCAGCTCTGGGAGCCGTTGTGCCTGGCCGCGCTGAACACCCCTTGCGCCACCGCCAGCGCCGCGCTGTTTGCGCGCGTGCTGCGCGATAGCCTGGCTGGCGCCCGCGAAGACAGCGACCTGCTGCTGCCCTGCACCGACCTGTCGGCGCTCTGGCCCGACGCCGCGGCGCGCCAGGTCACCATGCGCTATGGCAACACGGTGCGCCAACTGCATCCCTCGGCTGACGGCATCGTCGTCAACCAGGAACGCTTTGATGCCGCCGTGCTGGCCGTGCCGCCCACCTATGCCGCCCGGCTGCTGGACGCGCCTTTGCGCGAGGCCGGCGCCATCGGCTTGCTGGAAGCGCTGAAGGCATTCGACTACCTGCCGATCGCGACCCTGAACGTGCGCCTGGCCGACCCCTGGCGCTTGCCGGAACCCATGATGATGCTGCGCGAGGAAGCCGCGCGCGGGCACGTCGGGCAGTGGGTGTTCGACCGCGCGCAATTGGCGGGCGACACCAGGGCCGGCGAACTTGCCGTGGTGGCCAGCGCCGCCACCCGCATCGCGGAACGCAACCGCCGGCAGGTCATCGAAGCGTTGATTGATCAAGTCGCAGAACAGGCGGCGCGCAACCCCGCGCGCCTGCCCGCCATGCCCGAAGTGACGGCCGCCGAACTCCTGATTGAAAAACGCGCCACCTTCGCCGCGGTGCCGGGCTTGACGCGCCCGCTGAACACCACGCCCTGGCCCACCTTGGCGTTGGCGGGCGACTGGACCGATACGGGCTACCCCGGTGTGTTGGAAGGCGCGGTGCAAAGCGGCCTGCAAGCGGCTCGTGTATTGAATCCCCGCGCGGATTGAGTCGCGGCGGAGGCGCAGGACGGGGCGGACACACTCCCGCCGCGTTTTTCCTCCGCGCCTTTCCTATCCTTTCAACGCAATAAATGCACGGTGGCGATGCCCGCCGCCGTCAACGCCAGCGACCCCACCAGGCTGATGCCCGCATAGCTCAACGCGGTGCCATAGGCGCCGCGCTCCAGCATGGACACGGTCTCGGCCGAGAACGTGGAGAACGTGGTCAAGCCGCCCATGAAACCGGTGATGGCGCCCAGCCGAATCCAGGCCGGCCATTCCGGGTGGCCCGCCACCAGCGCCAGCGCCACGCCCACGAAATAGCCGCCCGCCAAATTCACGGTGAACGTGCCCCAGGGCCAGGACTCCACGTTCAACCACATGCTGACCAGCCAGCGCGTCCACGCGCCCAGCATGGCGCCCAGGCCGACGGCCAGGAAGTTCAGCGGAATCAAGGTTTGGTAAATGGACATGGGCGTCGGGGCGTCCGGCAGAGTCGAACGCCAAGCAAAAGACCAGCAGCAGCATAACCCGCGCTTCCTCAAATCTGGCTGAAAAACTCAGGTTCTTCGCCGCTGTTCGGCCCTTGATCCCCCAGGGGTTTCGCGACCCCGCCACGTCGTAATCGATTGAAATTTCCTTGCTCGCGCCGCCCTGCCTTTTATAAGAGTAATTCTCATTAAATGTTAGAATCCGCCGCTTCAAACCGAATCCCGCATGGACAGTCAACCCACTCCGAAGCGCCGGGCCTACTGGCTCAAGACCTTGCATCAATGGCACTGGATCAGCTCCGCGCTATGCCTGCTGGGCATGCTGCTGTTTGCCATTACCGGCCTTACGCTGAACAACGCTTCGCACATTGAATCGAAGGCGGTGGTGACCAGCCGCCAGGCGCATTTGCCCGAAGCCGTGCTCAAGCAGTTGACGGTGCCATCCGGGCAGAAGAAGGCGCCCTTGCCGCCCCCCGTGGCGCAATGGCTGGACGACACGTTCGATGCCGGCGCGGCGGGCAAAGCCGCCGAATGGTCGGCCGACGAGGTCTATCTGTCTTTGCCCCGCGCGGGCGGCGACGCCTGGTTGTCCATCGACCTGGCCAGCGGCGACGTCGAATACGAACGCACCGATCGCGGCTGGGTTTCCTACCTGAACGATTTGCACAAGGGCCGCAATACCGGCCTTGCCTGGAGTTGGTTCCTGGACATCTTCGCCGTTGCCTGTCTGGTCTTTTCGCTGACCGGGCTGGTGCTGTTGAAGATGCATGCCGGCAACCGTGGCGCGACCTGGCCCATGGTGGGGTTGGGCGTCGTGATCCCCGTCGTCCTGGCGCTGCTCTTCATCCACTGATTCCTTCGATCCGCCCCTGGAGATTTCCATGCGCAAACTGTTGTTGTCGGCCCTGCTGGCCGGCGCCATCGCCCGAACGGCCAATGCGGCCGACATCGGCCTGTCCATCGAGGTGCCGCGCCTGGATGTGGCCGAATACCACCGCCCCTACGTGGCGATCTGGATCGAAAACGCCGACCAGAGCGTGGCCGCCGACCTGGCCGTCTGGTACGACGTGGCCAAGAAGAACAACGAAGGCACCGAGTGGCTCAAGGACATGCGCCAGTGGTGGCGTCGCAGCGGCCGCAACCAGCAGTTTCCGGTGGATGGCGTCAGCGGCGCGACCAAGCCCGTGGGCAAGCATGCGCTGAACTTCGACGCATCCTCCAAGCCGCTGGCCTCGCTCAAGCCCGGCCAATACGCCGTGGTGGTGGAAGCGGCGCGCGAAGTTGGCGGCCGCGAATTGCTGCGCATTCCTTTCCAGTGGCCGCCGCAAAAGGCGGAGCAACTGAGCGCGCAAGGCGAACACGAACTGGGCGCCATCGCGCTCAACCTCAAACCCTGATGCCCACCCCTTGCCCTCAAGGAACACGAACATGAAATCCGCCGCCAAACTGGCCGCCGCCCTGGCGCTGTGCCTGCCTTTCGCCGCCCACGCGCATGATGTGTGGATGGTGCCGTCATCGACCGTGCTGTCGGGCACCGATAGCTGGATCACCGTTGACGCCGCCGTCGGCAACGACAAGTTCTATTTCAACCACGCGCCACTGCGCCTGGACGGCCTGGCCGTCATCGCGCCGGACGGCAGCGCCGCCGACGCCGAGAACATCAATCGCGGCAAGCTGCGCAGCACCTTCGACCTGCAACTGAAGCAAAGCGGCACCTACCGCGTTGCGGTCGTCAACGACGGCGTGTTCGCGCGCTGGAAGGAAGACGGCAAGAACAAGCGCTACTTCGGCAAGGTAGAAGGCATGGCGCAAGCCGTGCCCGCCAACGCGCAAGAGCTTGAGGTATCGCAAAGCCTGGGCCGCGTGGAAACCTTCGTCACGGCGGGCAAGCCCAGCACCGTCAAGCCGGTGGGTCGCGGCCTGGAACTGGCGCCTGTCACCCACCCGAACGACTTGTTCACGGACGAAGCGGCCACCTTCCAGATGCTCTTGGACGGCCAGCCCGCCGCCAACCTGGAAGTGAACGTCGTGCCCGGCGGCAGCCGCTATCGCGACAAGGTCGGTGAAATCAAGCTCAGCACCGACAAGGACGGCAAGTTCTCGGTCAAGTGGCCGCAGCCCGGCTTGTACTGGATTGAAGCCGGCATGGAAGACGCCAAGGTCAGCGTGCCGCAGGCGAAGAAGCGCCGCCTGTCCTACGCCGGCACCGTCGAAGTGCTGCAACCCTGAGCAGGACGATCGCGTGCCGGTTGCTCCGTCCTATGCGCCTGGGGGCACGACGCCCCCCGTCGTGCGCGTGACCTATGGCGCCATGCCCACGCCGCTGCCCGCCCTGGCGGCATTGGCGGGCGCGACCATGGGCACCACCTGGTCAGCGCGCATGGCCTTGCCCGCCGGGTGCCGCGAGGACGCAGCGCGGCGCGCCATCCAGGCCGCGTTGGACGAGGTGGTGGCGCAGATGAGCACCTGGGAATCGGTGTCCGACATCACGCGCTTCAACCAGGCCGCGTCCGGCTGGCTGGCACTGCCGGATGGATTCTTCCATGTGCTGCGCCATGCCATGCTGTTGGCCGAGGACAGCGGCGGCGCCTACGACCCCACGGTGGGTCCGCTGGTGAATGCCTGGGGCTTTGGTCCGCACCAGCGCGCCTTCGAACCGCCCTCGCCCGCCGCCATCGACACCGCCCGCGCGCGCTGCGGCTGGCAGCGCGTGCGGCTGGATACCGCGCGGCAGGCGGCGTATCAGCCGGGCGGCGCGTATCTGGACCTGTCGTCCATTGCCAAGGGCTATGGCGTCGACCGCGCCGCGCTGGCGTTGGACGCGCTGGGCATTACGCAGTACCTGGTGGAAGTGGGCGGAGAATTGCGCGCACGCGGCAAGCGGCCCGACGGCCAGCCCTGGCGCGTGGCGATTGAAGTGCCCGATGCCAGCGACGACCACGCGCTGGCCTTGCCGCTGCAAGACCACAGCATCGCCACGTCGGGTGACTATCGGCGCCACGCCGGCAACGGCGACGCGCGCTATGCCCACACCATCGACCCGCGCACCGGGCGGCCGGTACGCAATAACGTGGCGTCGGTATCGGTGCTGCACCCCGAATGCATGCAGGCCGACGCGCTGGCCACCGTGTTGACGGTGCTGGGCGAAACGGACGGCCTGGCCTATGCCCGCCGCCACAACCTGGCGGCCTTGTTCATCCTGCGCGACGCCCACGACTACCGCGTCGTTGCGACTCCGGCATTCGAGGCGTTGGTCCAGACCCTGCCCCCGCGCCCGCCCCAAGCTCTGGCCCAAGCGCGCTGATCCAATGAGCCCTACCCGCCTGATCGCAGCCGCTGGCGTCATCACGATATGGCTGCTGCTGTGCCTGCGGGCATGGCGCCGTGCACAGCAACACAAGGCGCGGCAGGCCCAGGCGCTGCAAGCCCTGAACGCCCCCGCCGCCGACGATGCGCTGCTGGTCGCTTACGCAAGCCAGACGGGCTATGCCGAAACCTTGGCGGCGCAAACCGCCGAATCCCTGCGCGCGGGCGGCTTGACGGTGCGCGTGGCCGAGCTTGGTCAGTTGGACCTGGCCCGCCTGTCCGGCTACCGCCGCATGCTGTTCGTGGTCAGCACCTATGGCGAAGGCGATCCGCCCGACTCGGCCGCCGCGTTCGCCAGCCAGATGCAGACCCGGCACACACGCGCACTGGCCGGAGCGCAAACCGCCGTGCTGGCGTTGGGTGACAGCGAATACGCGCAGTTCTGCGGCTTTGGGCATCAGCTTGATGACTGGCTGCATGCGCAAGGCGCCACACCGCTGTTCGACCTGGTGGAAGTGGACAACGACGACCCCGCCGCGCTGCGCCACTGGCAACATCATCTGGGCCTGCTGGCGGGACGAAACGACCTGCCCGATTGGCAGGCCCCGGTCTACGAACCTTGGCGGCTGGCGGCACGCACGCTGCTGAATCCCGGCAGCCAGGGCAACCCGTGCTACCTGCTGACGCTTGCGCCGCCAACCGGCCAGCCCGCGCACTGGCAGGCCGGCGATATCGCGGAAATTGGTCCGCGCCTGGAGCGCGGCGGGCCGCTGCAAACGCACCGCGAATATTCCATTGCGTCGCTGCCGCAAGACGGCGCCATCGATCTGCTGGTGCGCCAGATGCGCAGCGCGGATGGCGGCCTGGGCGTGGGTAGCGGCTGGTTGACCCATGTGGCCCAGGTCGGCGAGCAGATTGACCTGCGCGTGCGAAGCAATCGCAACTTTCGTGCGCCCGACGATGCGCGCCCGATGATCCTGGTGGGCAACGGCACCGGGCTGGCCGGGCTGCGCGCGCTGATCAAGGCGCGGCGCGCGGCGGGCCACCGTCGCAACTGGCTGATATTCGGCGAGCGCAACGCCGCGCATGACGACTTCTGCCGAGACGACATCAGCGCCTGGCGCGAAGACGGCACGCTGGAACGGGTGGACACGGTCTATTCGCGTGACCAGCCCCAACGCCGGTACGTGCAGCACGTGTTGCGCGAAGAAGCGGACAGCGTGCGGCAATGGGTGTCGGCGGGCGCCGCGATCTATGTCTGCGGCAGCCTGCAAGGCATGGCCGCGGGCGTGGACGCCGCGCTGGAAGACATTCTGGGTGCGGAGCCCCTACAGGCGCTGCTACACGCCGGCCGTTACCGGCGCGACGTGTACTAGGCACGCTTTGGTACGTGCCCCGACCCGCGTTGCTTATTGCAGCTTGATCTGCGCGCGGTCGATCACCGTCTTCCAGCGATCGCGTTCGGTACGGATCTGCTCGCCGAATTCGGCCGGGGTATTGCCCAGCGGAAACGCGCCCGTCTCTTCCATCTTCGCGGCCGTGGCCGGGTCCCGCATGGCTTGCGCGAAGGCCTGCGCCAACTTGTCGCGCACGTCGGCCGGCATGCCCGCCGGACCCACCACGCCGTACCAGGCGGTAACGTCGTAGTCCTTGTAGCCTTGCTCGGCAAACGTCGGCACATCCGGCAGGCGCGGGTTGCGCTGCGCACCCGTGATGGCCAGCGCGTGCAGATGCTTGCTCTTGATGTAGGGCAGCGACGACGGGAAGTTGTCGAAGATCACCGGCACCACGCCGCCCACCGTGTCGGTCAGCGCAGGCGCCGATCCTCGGTACGAAATGCTGTTCATCTTGCCGCCGATCAGTTGCATGAACCAGATCATGCCCAGGTCATTCACGCCGCCCGCACCGGCATTGGCGTAGCCGTCCTTGTTCGGATTGGCGCGCACATGTTCGACGAATTCGGCCAGGGTCTTCGCCGGGTATTTCGGGTTGACGCTAAGGATGTTGGGGCTGGTGACCAGGTTGCTGATAGGCGTGAAGTCCTTGACCGGGTCATACCCCAGCTTGGGAAACAGGTGCGGCGCGGTGCCGTGGGTGCTGACGGTGGCCAGCCCCACGGTGTAGCCGTCCGGCTTGGCGCGCGCTGTGGCGGTCATGCCGATGGTGCCGGACGCGCCCGTGCGGTTTTCCACCACGATCTGCTGGCCCAGGATCTCGCCCGCCTTCGCCGCCGCCACCCGCCCGACGATGTCGGTGGGGCCGCCGGCCGGAAACGGCACGATCAAGGTGATGGGATGGTCCGGAAAGGCGGCGTGGGCGGCAGGCAGCACGGCGGCCAGCGCCATGGCAATCAGAGTCTTGCGCATCATGATGGGTTGATCTCCTTGGGGGTGTTGTTGTGAGCGGCCTCGCGCCGCAATATCTTGCCGGGCCGTGTCATGCCCGGCGTGGCGGGAAACACCTGCCGGCCATTGACCAGCACGTGTTCAACGCCAATGGATGGCAGCGTGGGCGCGTCCCAGGTGGCGCGGTCGGCCACGGTGTCCGCGTCGAACACCACGATGTCCGCCCAGGCCCCGACGCTGAGTTGGCCGCGTCCGGCCAGGCCGAACACGCGCGCGGGCAAGGCCGTCATCTTGGCCACGGCCGCTTCCAGCGTCAGCAGTTGGGCTTCGCGCACATAGCGGCCCAGCACGCGCGTAAAGCTGCCCCACAGGCGGGGGTGCGGGTGCGCGTCGTTGGGCAGGCCGTCCGAACCGACCATGCAGCAATCGTGTTTGAAAATGCGCTGCACCTCGGCCTCGTCCATCGCGAAATAGATGGCGCCGGCAGGACAAAGGCGCTGCGCGGCTTCGGTCTTGTCGCAACCCCAGCGCGCGGCGATATCGGCCAGCGTTTCGCCGCTGCATTCGGGATGCGGCACCGACCACGTGATGCGGATGTCGTCGATGCTGTCCGCGCGCTCGGGAATCAGGATCGTTGAGCTGCCCGGATACGGATAGATGTCCAGCGCCACGTCGATACCCTCGGCGCGTGCGCGGTCGATGTTGGCCAGCGTGGCGCGGCTTTTGCCCCAGTTGCGCGGCATCATGCATTTGTGATGCGACAGCACCGTGGCGCAACCCGTATTGCGGCCCACGGACAGCACTTCGTCCACGGCGGCCTCGACCTCGTCGCCCTCGTTGCGGATGTGGCTGGTGTGCAGCGCGCCGTGGGCCGCGGCCACACGTGCCAGGCCGTCCAGTTCCGCTTGCTCGGCCACGCCACCCGGCTGGTAGGCCAGGCCCGTGCTGAATCCCACCGCGCCCGCGGCCAGGGCATCGGCCAGCATGCGCTGCATGGCGTCCTGCTCGGCCGGGGTGGGCGCGGCGGTGGGGTCGCGCATGGCGGCCAGGCGCAGGTTGGCGTGGCCGACCAGCGCCGCCACGTTGATCATGGGCTGCTGCGCGCGCAAGGTGTCGAAATAGGCGTGCATGTCGGCGAACAAGGGCGTTTCGCCCAGCAGCGCCAGCGCCGCCGCCGTGTTGCCGGGCAAGGGCGCGGGCGCGCCGCTGACCCCGCAATTGCCGACCACCACCGACGTGATGCCCTGACTGGTCTTCCATTCCAGGCCCGGCTTTTCCACGAACATCAGGTCATCGTGGCCGTGCGAATCAATGAAGCCCGGCGCCACGATCTTGCCGTGCGCGGCCACCCGTCGCGCGGCGCTTGCGCCAGACAGGTCGCCGATGGCCGCGATACGTTCGCCCGCCACGCCCACGTCCGCGCGCCGCCTTGGGCCGCCCAAGCCATCGATGACCCAGCCGCCTTCAATGATCAGATCCAACTGTTCCTGCCGCATGATTGTCCCGCCTGGATGAAGCCCCTAGTATCGTCGGCGCGATCAATCTGGAAAAATTGTTTTTATTGATCTATCTATCGTGATTTGAAATGAATCGCCTACCCAAGCACGTCACCCTGAAGCACCTGACCGCGTTCGTCGCGGTGGCGCAGGAATCCAGCTTCACGCACGCGGCCAAGCGCTTGTTCCAGACCCAGTCGTCCGTGACCAGCCTGGTGCGGCAACTGGAAGACGCCTTGGCCACCCAGCTTTTTGCGCGCACCAGCCGGCGCGTGCTGCTGACCGCGGCGGGCGAAGAATTCCTGCCGCGCGTGATGCGCTTGCTGGCGGATTTTGATGGCGTGATCGAAGACGTGGTGCGCTTTGGCGCGCTGGAGCGCGGGCGCGTGGGCGTGGCGGCGGCGCCATCGGCCATCACGCAGATCATCGCGCCCGCCGCCACGGCCTTCGCGGCGCAATACCCCGCCGTGCGCCTTTACCTCAGCGACGACAACTCCGGCCGCATCCAGCGCAAGGTGGCCGCCCGCGAGGTGGACTTCGGCCTGACCAGCCGCTGGGCCGATGCGCCGGGGCTACGCTTTGACCCCTTGCTGGAAGATCGATTCGGCGTGCTGTACCGCGCCGATGACGACAGCTTGCGCCCGGGGCGTGACGGCACCATGCGGTGGTCGGACCTGGCGGGGCGCAAGCTGGTGGGAGTGGTGGACGAAACCGGCATCATGGCGCTGCTGCGCGCCCGCGCCGACCTGCCGATCGAGGCGGGCGCGCCGTTCTATGAAGCGTCCAGCACCACGTCGCAAGCGGCGCTGGTCAAAGCGGGGTTAGGCGTGGCCCTGCTGCCCGCGCTGGCCGCTGAACGGGTGCGGGAACCCGGGCTGGACTATGCGCTGCTGGCGCGCCCGACGGTCGTGCGTACGGTGTGCATCATCCGGCACAAGGAATATCCGTTAAGCCCGGCAAGCCAGGCGCTGATCCGCGCCATCCATGATTACCTGCGCACGGCGACGCTGCCCGCCGGCTGCAAGCGGGTGCGAGCCAGTCCCGCCAGGCCGAAGCCGGAGCCGGGTCTTGGTCAATAGGCTGAATCCACCGCATGAATCAACAGCGTGAATCCCCCCCGAATCAAAAACTCAGATTCTTGAACTCGCGCGTGGCGGCGGTCAGCGCCTGTTCGGTGGGCAGGCGTTCCATGGAACTGGCGCCGTAGAAGCCGTGGCAATGCTTGCAGGCGCGCAGCACGTGGGCGGCGTCCTCGGGCGTGGCGATGGGGCCGCCATGGCACAGCACGATGATGTCGGGCCGCACCGCCAGCGCGGCGGCGGCGATGCGGTCGATGGCCGCCACGCAGCCGTCCAGCGTCTGCGCGGTTTCCGCCCCGATGGAGCCGCCCGTGGTCAGGCCCATATGCGCCACGATGATGTCCGCGCCCGCCTGCGCCATGGCCACCGCGTCGTCCTCGTTGAACACGTAGGGCGTGGTCAGCATGCCCTTCTGGTGCGCCAGGCGGATCATGTCGACCTCCAGCGCGTAGCCCATGCCGGTTTCTTCGAGATTGGCGCGGAAGGTGCCGTCGATGAGACCCACCGTGGGAAAGTTCTGCACGCCCGAGAAGCCTTGGCGCTTCAGGTCGTCCAGGAATACATCGAAGTCGCAGAACGGATCCGTGCCGTTCACGCCCGCCAGCACCGGCGTCTGCTTCACCACGGGCAGCACTTCGCGGCCCATGTCGACCACGATCTCGTTGGCGTTGCCATAGGCCAGCAGGCCCGCCAGCGAACCCCGGCCCGCCATGCGGTAACGGCCCGAGTTATAGATGACGATCAGGTCGATACCGCCCGCTTCCTCGCACTTGGCCGACAAGCCCGTGCCCGCGCCGCCGCCCACGATGGGCGTGCGCGCGCGCACCATGGCGCGAAACTTTTCCAGCAGTTCATTACGGTCAAAACGCGGCATGGCGGCGATCCTTAGCGGGTAGCGATTTCAAGAAATTGGTCGACCGCTGTCTGGGCGAACAAGGGGTCGTTGATATGGCAGGGCACGCGCACCAGGCGGCGGTCCGGCGTCTGCACCACGTGCTTTTCCAGCGCGGCGAACAGCGCGGCATCCGCCTCGGGGTCCCAGAATGCCTGGCCGGGTGCGTCCAGCGCCGACACGCCGCCTTCCGGTATCAAAAAGCGCACCGGCCCGTTGCATTGGTTCAGCTTCGCGGCAATCCATTCGCCCTGCCGCGTGTTCTCTTCGGCCGTGGTGCGCATCAGCGTCACCTGCGGGTTATGCGGGTAGAACGTGCGGCCCTGATAGCGTTCGGGCACGGTGTCCATGCCGCCGAAGTTCACCATGTCCAAGGCGCCGCACGAGCCGACATACGGCGCGCCGGTGCGGGCCACGGCGCCCAGGCGGTCTTCGGTGCAGGCCAGCACACCGCCAAACAGGAAGTCGCAGACTTCGGTCGTGGTCAGGTCCAGCACTCCGGCAAGCAAGCCGCTGTCCAACAGCTTTTCCATCGACTGTCCGCCCGTGCCCGTGGCGTGAAACACCAGGCAGTCGTAACGCGCGTCCAGCAGCGGCGTCACCTGCTGCACGCAAGCGGTCGTGACGCCGAACATGGTGATGCCCACGGCGGGGCGGCTGTCGTCGTCGCCGGCGGAGGCATTGGCGGCGGCCATGCGGTGCGCCCCCGCGATGGCGCCCGCCGCGTTGGCCAGCACGCGGCGTGATATGCGGTTCAGGCCGGCCACGTCCGTCACGGAATACATCATGGCGATATCCGACGGGCCGACATAGGGCGCGACATTGCCCGAGGCCATCGTCGACACCATCACCTTGGGCGTGCCTATCGGCAGCGCGCGCATGGCGGGCGTGATCAACGCCGTGCCGCCCGAGCCGCCCAGGCCCAACATGGCGCCGATGCCCGCGTGGCTGGCCACGTAGCGTTCAAAGGCCAGCGCCATGGCCGCGATGGCCGTGCCCCGGTCGCCGGTGAACACGGCGTCCACCCCACCCGGGTGGCTGGCCGCCACGTCGCGCGCCTGGATCTGCGCCGTGCTGGCGGCGCCTGTGGTGGACACGTCCACCGACACCACGTCCAGCCCTTCGCGCTTGAGCAGGTTCACCACGTACTCGGCTTCCTGGCCCTTGGTGTCATAGGTGGCGGCAACAAAGACCTGCTGATTTGAATGCGTCATGGCTCCTCCGTGGGCGGCTACACTCGGTGCGCGCCTCGATATGTGAGGCCTAAATGTAAGGTCCCGATGAAGGTCCAAACAGGCCTGTAGAATCAAGAAATGAGACGAAAGAATCATACTGAGACACCAGTCTCACGTCAAACCTCGCCCCCTGTCCGCCCGCCCTCGGCAGCGCGCCTGATCGCGCCCGCGAGCCCGCAGGCGGCAGCAAGCGGCGAGCCGCCGCACGGCCCGCGCGCGCGCATGCGCAAAACCTTGCTGGACGCCGCCCAGCAGTTGATGGCGCAAGGCATCACGCCATCGGTCGCCGAACTGGCCGAACACGCCCAGGTGTCGCGCGCCACGGCGTATCGCTACTTTCCCAGCCAGAGCGCGTTGATCGCGGCGGTGGTGGACGAAAGCCTGGGCCCCATCCTGGCTTGGGATTCCGACGCGCCCGACGCCGCCACCCGCGTCGACGAGCTGCTGCGGTTTGCCTACCCCCGGCTGGCCTCGCACGAGGCGCCCTTGCGCGCGGCCATCATGGTGTCGTTACAGCAGCACGCCGAAGCCAACGCGGGCAAGCCCGCCGCCGACCCCAGGCTGGTGCGTGGCCACCGGGTCGACATCCTGAAGCGCGCCATCGCGCCCTTGGCAAGCGAGCTGACGCCGGCGCAGCAAGACCGCGTGGCGCAAGCGCTGTCGCTGGTTTATGGCACCGAAGTGTTCCTGGTCTTGAAAGACATCTGGCATCTGGACCTGCCCGCCGTCACGGACGTGGTGCGCTGGACCGCCAACGCCATCATCCAGCAAGCGCTGGCCGAGGCGAGCACGCCGCGTCGGTAGCGACTGCGCGTCGCCGCTGCCCATAGCCCCTGCACACCGCAACGGCGCACCATCACCGCGAAAGGCAGACGCCTTGCTGTCACGGCCGCGTCACCCGCCACGGGCATAGTTCGGCGTTTTGCGGCCTGCCTTCGCGGGCCGCGCGACGTTGGAGTGTGTCCATGCAGTTCGAAGTATCCCGCTTGCGCCGGGCCATCATGCCCTTGTCCCTGGCTTGCGTCACCCTGTTGAGCGCCTGCGGTAACGATGACGATAATGAAGCCGCCGTCGCCCCCACGCCTCCGGTCGTCACGGAGCCGGCCCCCACGCCCGTCGAAACCGGCGCCTGGACCACGGGTGACCTGCACGTGCACACCTACCAATCGGACGACGCGCAAGTCAGCCTGGAAAGCGCGCTGGACCAGGCGTTTGACCGCTACAAGCTGGACTGGGCCGCGCTCTCGAACCACCTGCGGTTGTCGAACCGCGACCATACCGGCACGACGTTGGCCGGCGGCGCCATTCCGTTTTCCACCGGCATGGCCTTGTATGAAGTGCCCTTCATCAAGACCGCGCAGGCAGCCGGCCGTTATGCCGGCAAGATCATTTTCTCGTCCTTCGAATGGGACATGCCGACGCATGACCACGTCAACATCGGCATCGGCACGGATGACCCGCTGTCGGACAAGTCGCTCACGGCCGTGGCCGAATTCGAGTACCTGTTCACCAACCGCGCCCCCGCCCTGTTCGACCCCTTGCTGGTGTCGCGCCTGTCTGGCGAAACCCGCGCCTACACCACGCATGCGGATTCGCTGGCGGCGCTGAAGTGGCTGCGCGACAAGCATCCCGACAGCTACATGCTGTTGAATCACCCGTCGCGGTACGCAGGCAAGTACACCGTGGCGCAATTACGCGAGATGAATGACCTGGCGCCCAATGTCTTCTTCGCCATCGAAGGCATGGTGGGCAACCAGATGGAACCCGACCGCGGCGGCTACGCCGAGGCCTATACCGCCGGTTTCCTGCCCAACCGCACCTATGGCGGCGTGGACTACCTGGTGGCGCATCTGGGCGGCACGTGGGACGCGCTGCTGGGCGAAGGCCGGCGCATCTGGACGGTGGCGGATTCCGACTTCCATTTCCGTACCGCCTCGGGCCTGTATAGCTCGGGCTATGCGCCCGGCGAATACGCCAAGACGCACGTCTGGAAAGACGGCGACAACATGGCGGCGGTGGTGGCCGGCCTGAAAAGCGGCCGCGTGTTCGGTGTGTTCGGCGACCTGATCGATGCCCTGGACTTCCAGGCGCAAGGCGCGGCCGGCACCGTGCACATGGGCGGCGAACTGCAAGCCACGAAGGGCGAAAAGGTGGAAGTCACCATCCGCTTTCGCAGCCCGGACAGCAACAACTATGAATACCCGATCGAAAGCGGCAACCCCACCTACGTCAAGCCCACCGTCAACCACGTGGACCTGATCGTGGGTGACGTGGGCGCGCGCGCCGCCGCCGGCACGCCCGATTACGACGCCGACACTAACCCGACCACCCGCGTGCTGGCCCGCTTCACGCGCGCCGACTGGACGGTGGACGCCGACGGCTACAACGTCATCAAGACCACGGTGACCGCGGACAAGAGCCAGTATCTGCGCCTGCGCGGCACCAACCTGGGCGTGGACGTGGCCGGCGAAACCGCCGCAGGCGAACCGCTGCCTGACGCCAAGGTGGACCTGGCCGATAACGTCGCGCGCTTCAACGCCATCAACGCGCGCAACTACAACGACCTGTGGTTCTATTCGAACCCGGTGTTCGTGACGGTCGCGCAGTGAAGTAGCCTCCGTCGGTGAACCCCGCCGGTAAGCCCCCTCGGTAAACCCGGCGCGCCGAACACGGCACAAAAAAAGCCTGGCATCTTTCAATGCCAGGCTTTTTGCTTACTGCAGGTTTTGCTTACTGCAAGGTTCGGGTGAAGATGAATTCACCGTCTTGCCAATCCACCGGCACCACATCGCGTGGCCCGAACTTGCCTTCCAGGATCATGCGCGCCACCGGGTTTTCGATCTGCTGCTGGATCGCGCGCTTCAAGGGGCGTGCGCCAAACACCGGATCGAAGCCGGAGCGGGCCAGTTCGGCCACTGCGGGCTCGGTGACCTCAAGCCGCATTTCCTGCTTTTCCAGCCGCGCGGCCAGGCGGCGCAACTGGATGCGGGCGATGGACTCGATGTGCTGCGCTTCCAGCCCGTGGAACACCACCACTTCGTCGATACGGTTCAGGAATTCGGGACGCAGGGTTTCCTTGAGTTCGCCCCACACCACTTCCTTGACCACGTCGTAAGGCTGGCCCGCCAGGCTCTGGATGTGATGCGAGCCCAGGTTGGACGTCATCACGATCACCGTGTTGCGGAAGTCCACCGTGCGGCCCTGGCCGTCGGTCAGGCGACCGTCGTCCAGCACTTGCAGCAGCACGTTGAACACGTCCGGATGCGCCTTTTCGACTTCATCCAGCAGCACCACGCTGTACGGCTTGCGGCGCACGGCTTCGGTCAGGTAACCGCCCTCTTCGTAGCCCACGTATCCCGGCGGCGCGCCGATCAGCCGCGCCACCGAATGCTTCTCCATGAATTCGCTCATGTCGATGCGGATCATGTGGTCTTCGGAGTCGAACATGAATTCGGCCAGCGCGCGCGTCAGCTCGGTCTTGCCCACGCCGGTGGGGCCCAGGAACAGGAACGAACCGTAGGGCCGCGACGGGTCCGCCAGACCCGCGCGCGAACGCCGAATGGCGTCGGACACCAGGCGCACGGCCTCGTCCTGGCCCACCACGCGCTTGTGCAGGAATTCCTCCATCTGCAGCAGCTTCTCGCGTTCGCCCTGCATCATCTTGGACACCGGAATACCGGTGGCGCGAGACACCACTTCGGCGATCTCTTCCGCGCCCACCCGGGTGCGCAACAGACGCGGGCGGCTACCGTCGCCCTCGGCGTTTTCAGCGGCCTGCGCGGCGCCCACTTCGGCGGCCTTCAGGCGCGACTCCAGGTCCGGCAGCTTGCCGTATTGCAGTTCGGCCAGCTTGTCGAATTGACCCTTGCGTTGCAGTTCCGCCATTTCGGCGCGCACGCTGTCGATCTCTTCCTTGATGGCCTGGGTGCCTTGCACGGCGGCCTTCTCGGCCTTCCAGATTTCCTCGAAGTCGTTGTATTCGCGTTGCAGCTTTTCCAGCTCGTCTTCAATGACGCCCAGGCGGCGCTTGGAGGCGTCGTCGGTTTCCTTCTTGACGGCCTCGCGCTCGATCTTCAACTGGATGATGCGACGGTCCAGCTTGTCCATCACTTCCGGCTTGGAATCGATTTCCATGCGGATGCGCGCACCGGCTTCATCGATCAGGTCGATGGCCTTGTCGGGCAGGAAGCGGTCGGTGATGTAGCGGTGCGACAGTTCTGCCGCCGCGACGATGGCCGGGTCGGTGATTTCAACGCCGTGGTGGATTTCATAGCGTTCCTGCAAGCCGCGCAGGATGGCGATGGTGGATTCCACATCGGGTTCGTCGACCAGCACCTTCTGGAAGCGGCGTTCAAGGGCCGCGTCTTTCTCGATGTACTTGCGGTATTCGTCCAGCGTGGTCGCGCCGATGCAATGCAGCTCGCCGCGCGCAAGCGCCGGCTTGAGCATGTTGCCCGCGTCCAGCGCGCCCTCGGCCTTGCCCGCGCCCACCATGGTGTGCAGTTCGTCGATGAAGACGATGTTGCTGCCGTCGTCCTGGCCCAGCTCTTTCAGCACGGCCTTCAGGCGTTCTTCGAATTCGCCACGGAACTTGGCGCCGGCCAGGAGCGCGGCCAGGTCCAGCGACAGCACGCGCTTGCCGCGCAGGGTCTCGGGCACTTCGTCGTTGACGATGCGCTGCGCCAGGCCTTCGACGATGGCGGTCTTGCCCACGCCGGGTTCACCGATCAGGACCGGGTTGTTCTTGGTGCGGCGCTGCAGGATCTGGATGGTGCGGCGGATTTCGTCGTCGCGGCCGATGACCGGGTCCAGCTTGCCCTGCCGGGCGCGCTCGGTCAGGTCCAGGGTGTACTTGGACAAGGCCTCGCGGTTGGACTCGCCTTCGGCGCCCGAGACGTTTTCGCCGCCGCGCACGGCGTCGACCGCGGCTTCCAGGGCTTTCTTCTGCAAGCCCGCTTCACGCAGGATGCGGCCGGCCTCGCCTTTGTCGTCGGCCAGCGCCAGCAGGAACAATTCGCTGGCGATATAGGTGTCACCCCGGCGCGCGGCTTCCTTGTCGGTGCGGGTCAGCACCGCGTTCAAGTCGCGGCCAACCTGCACGTTGTCGTCGCCCTGCACTTGCGGCAAGGACTTCATGGCGGCTTCCAGCGCGGGCTGCAGGCGGTTGACCGCCACGCCGGCGCGCGCCAGCAGGCTGCCTGCGCCGCTGTCCGGATCGGACAGCAATGCCGACAGCACGTGCACGGGCTCGATATAGGGATGATCGTTACGGGCGGCCAGACTTTGAGCGTCGGCCAGGGCTTGCTGGAACTTGGTGGTTAGTTTGTCGAATCGCATAATGGTCGTTTGGCTTGTTGGAGAGCCTGACCGATACGTGCCGGCTGGCTCGATATCCTGAATATGCGGCCGGATGAGAGAATTTCAACACCTGCCGCCCCATGGTTTGCTTCGACGTGCTGGGCTTCGACGGCTTGAAGAACCGATTTATGAGCATATACGTTTTTATCTACGGCACCCTACGCGCAGGCGAAATCAATGATCTGGCGCAAGCCGCCGCGCGGCGCGGCCTGCCCGCGGCCCAATGGGTGGCACGTGCCACGGTGCCCGGCATGCTGGTGGATTTCGGCCAGTGGCCGGGGCTGATCCCCGTGGCTGACGGGCGCCGGGTGCGGGGCGACGTCTATCGCGTGGACCCGGCCCTGATCGCCCTGATGGACGAAATCGAGGAATACGTCCCCGGGCAGCCCTGCTGCTTTGTGCGCCGCGAGATCACCGCGCGGCTGGAAGCGCCCGTTGATGGTGCTCTCGACCTGCCCTGCCAGTACTATCCGATTGATCCGGCGCACCGGGCGTTGGCCGTCGACATTGCGCAAGACGACTGGATCGCCTACCGGCAAGCGCGGCCGGCGCCCACCGGCCCGTAAGACACCCGTAGTAACAACCGACTACAATGGATTTTGTCTTCACGCTTGTACACCCGTGCGCGCCTTCCCGGCGCGCCGGGCACTATAAAGGTCATCGTATGCAAAAACGGGTTCCCGTTGCCCCGGATGCCGCCCACTGTTCCACGTGTATGTTGGGTCACGTGTGTGTGCCCGTGGGCATGGCCGCCGCCGAAGTGGAAAAGCTGGACGAGCTGGTGCAAGAGCGCGTGCGCCTTGAAAAGGGCAAGATGCTGTATTCGCTGGACCACCCGCTTGACGCTGTATACGGCGTGCGCTTTGGCAGCATCAAGACGCAACTGGAAGACGCCACCGGCCAGATCCAGATCACCGGCTTCCACCTGCCCGGCGAAATCGTCGGCATGGACGGCATGCTGGAAGGCAAGCACGTGTCGGCGGCCGTGGCGCTGGAAGACTCCGAGGTTTGCGTCATCCGCCTGAACGAAGTGGACCGCGTGGCCGCGCACCTGCCCTCGTTGCAACAACAGTTCCGCCGCCTGATGAGCCGTGAAATCACGCGCTCGCATCAAATGCTGGCGTCGCTGGGTTCGATGCGTTCGGAACAGCGCCTGGCGGCTTTCCTGCTGAACCTGTCGCAGCGCTATGCCTCGCTGGGCTATTCGTCGACCGAGTTCGTATTGCGCATGAGCCGCGAAGAAATCGGCAATTTCCTGGGCCTCACCCTTGAGACCGTCAGCCGATTGTTCTCTCGTTTCGCGCGCGAAGGCCTGATCAAGATCAATCAGCGCGAGGTCCGCATCCTGGACCTGCCCGCCCTGAAGCAACTGCTGGGCCAAGAAAGCTGCTGAACGCCCCTCGCGCCATGCGTTGCGCGCCCGCTCCTTCCTTGTCCCACGTTACGCGCCTGGCCCGTGGGCGTCGGCTGGGCGCGGCCGTGGCGCTGACTGCGATGCTGGCCGCGATACAGACCCCCGCGGCCGTGCATGCCCAGACGCCGCTCCCCCCGCCCTACGACTACGACGAGCCCGTCCCCACGCCCCAGCGCGCCGCGCCCTTGCGGTGGCAAACCGTTGAACTGGGCAAGCCGGGCCACCGCTACAAGATGCCGGTCTACGCCAATCGCAACCTGGCCAAGGATGACCTGCGCGACATCAAGCAAATCGTGATCGTCGTGCACGGTGTCAAGCGGGATGCCGACAGCTACTACGAGACCGTCGCGCAACTGCTCACGCACAATCCGGACCGGGCGCGCAACACGCTGATCCTGGCGCCGCGCTTCTCGGGCTCGATCGATTCCGGGTTCGGCGGCATGGCCGCATGGCGTAAAGCCGACTGGGAAGACGGAGGCGAAAGCGTCAAGGCCAGCGGCCGGCCCGCCCCGGTCACGTCCTTCCAGGTGCTGGACGACCTGCTTGGCAGCCTGGACGATCGCAAGCGCCTGCCCACGCTGGCCGGCATTGTGCTGGCCGGCCATTCGGCCGGCGCGCAGTTGGTGCACCGCTACGCCATCCTGAACAATCTCGACGGCACGCTGCGGCGCGACGGCCTGTCGCTGCGCTACGTGGTCGCCAACCCCTCGTCCTACCTGTACCTGAGCAACGAGCGGCCCCGCGCCGACGGCAAGGGCTACGCCCGTTACGAACGCGGCATCTGCCCCACCTACAACCAGTACAAGTACGGCACCGACAAGCTGCCCGCCTACGCGGGCGACACCGACGACAGCCGGCTGTTCGTGCGCTATGCCGCGCGCGAGGTCATCTACCTGTTGGGCGGCGCGGACAACAACCCCGAACACCGGCTGCTGGACAAGACCTGCGGCGCCGAGGCGCAGGGCGCCACCCGCCTGGCACGTGGCACCGGCTACGTGCAGTACGAACATGTGTTGGCCGCACGCGGCGCCAAGCCCGTGCCGCTGCATCACAGCAGCTTTGAGGTGGGCGGCGTGGGGCACGACAGCAAGCGCATGTTCGGCTCGGTCTGCGGCGCCCAGGCGCTATTGGGTTTCGGCGCCCAGACGGGCGAGCGCGCAGCCGCCTGCGACATCATCAAGCCGCGCGGTAAATAAGAACCTAGGGAAATTCCTGACGGCGTCGGCTTGACGCCGGCGTTGTGGCGGGCCGATACTTAACCTTATGGTTAACTTAAACGACGACACGCTGGATAGCGTTTTCTCTGCCCTGGCCGACGGCACCCGCCGCCGCGTGCTGGCGGACCTGGAACAGGGCACCGCGACGGTCAGCGAACTGGCGCGTCCCCACGCCATGTCGCTGCCGGCCTTCCTGAAGCACTTGCGCGTGCTGGAAGACGCGGGCCTGATCGCACGCGCCAAGGACGGCCGCGTGGTCAGTTGCACCTTATCGCCCCAGCCCATGCAGGCGGCATCCGACTGGCTGACGCGTTACGAGAAGTTCTGGACCGGCCAATTCGATTCGCTGGCCCGCTACCTGTATCACGACGAGGAGATCCACCCATGTCCACCGCCCCCAGCAACACCCCCGCCCCCGGCCCCGCCCAGGGCAACACCCCCATCGAGCTCCGGCTCACCCGACGCTTCACCGCCACCGCCGACCGGCTCTGGCGCGCGTGGACCGACCCGCAAGCGCTGATGAAATGGTTTGGCCCCGCCGGCACCCAGCGCGTGCTGCAGGCCGACACCGACGTGCGTGTGGGCGGCGCCTATCAGGTGGGCTTTGTGACCGAAGACGGCCAGGCGCATTACGCCAGCGGGGAATACCAGGAGGTCGAGCCGCAACGCCGCCTGGTGTTCACCTGGGCATGGCGCGATACGCCGGACGACACCTCGCTGATCACCCTTGAATTCACCCCCGTGCAGGGCGGCACCGAGCTGGCCTTCCTGCAAACCCCCTTTGTCGACCAAGCCACCCGAGACGGCCACGAAACCGGCTGGGCGGGCGCCATGGACCGGCTCGCGGATCACCTCGCAAGCCCGGTCTGACTTGCCGATTGCCCCACAGGCGGGTCGCAAGGCCCGCCCCGCTGCGGGTCTCAGCGCCCGCCACTCAGGAGACGCACCATGCACACCGACCACGCCGTTGTATCCCGCCCGGAATGGGAAGCTGCCCGCGCAGCCCTGCTGGTCCGCGAGAAAGCCCTGACGCGCAGCCAGGACGCGCTCGCGCGCGACCGGCTCGCCCTGCCCTGGATGCGCGTCGAAAAGCGCTACCAGTTTCAAGGCGAGCAAGGGCCGCTGGGCCTGGCCGACCTGTTTGGCGGCAACAGCCAGTTGATCATCTATCACTTCATGTATGCGCCCGAATGGGACGAAGGCTGCGTGGGGTGCTCATTCCTGGCCGACCACCTGGACGCCGCGCTCGTGCACCTGCGCCATCACGACGTGACGGTGGTGGCGGTATCGCGCGCGCCGCTGGCCAAATTGAACGCGTTCAAGCGGCGCATGGGCTGGCGCTTTACCTGGCTGTCTTCCGAAGGTTGCGACTTCAACGGCGACATGCACGCCTCCGTGCCCAACGCCGACGGCAGCATGGAAGACCGGCCTGGCGCCAGCGCTTTTTTTCGCGATCCGGACGGCAACATCTTCCTGACGTATTCCGCCTTTGAACGTGGCGTGGAAAGGTTGGCGGGCGCCTATAACTATCTGGACTTCGCCGCGTTTGGCCGCAATGAAAACGGCCCGAACTTCGACGTGACCGATTGGGTGCGCCATCATGACCGGTACGACCACGCAAACGCCAACTGCCACGTCTGCGGCTAAACGGCTGCGCGCGATAACCGGCCCATGGCTTGCCTGTGTAGCGGCCATGCTGATCGGCCTGCTGGCCGACACCCGCCACACGCCCGCCGCCTTGCTGGCCAGCGAATGCGGCGCGCCGGGCGGCTTGCTGGACATGGCGTGGCGGCACGCGGTGCTGATGCCCGTGACCAGCACCGCCATGGCGCTGGCCGCCCTGGCGCCCTGGCCCGCAGCGCCCCCGTTGACCGAGCGTGTGCTCTGCGCCGGGCTCATGGCCGTGGGCATGATTTTGGGTGCAAGGTTGGGCGTGGTGACGGCGCTGGGCTTGGGCGCGCCGATATTTGCCGGCCTGGTGCTGGGCATGGCGGCCGGGATGGCGGCCGCGCTCTTGCCCTTGGCGCTGCTTGGCCGGGCCCGCGATTAGCGGTGCGCGTAGTGGCCCAAGTAGTGGCTCAGGTAATGGCTCAGGTAATGGCCCAAGTAGGCGCGCATCTAGTGACGCTCTTAGCGACGCGCCCCGGTCAGCGCACGCTCCACCGGCGCGGCGGGTTCTATCGGTGCGGCTAGCGGCGCCTGGATCGTCAGCGCGGACGTGGCCTGCGCCACGCAGGGCAAGATCCAGCCTTCTTCCTTTTCATCCCGCGACAGCCCCGGCCATTCAACGGCATACGTCACGGAACCCTCCAGCATCAAGCACATACAGGCGCGGCAGGTCCCGTTGCGGCAAGAACTGGGCAGCTTGATCCCGGCGGCCTGCGCCGCAAGCAGCACCGAACTGCCGGCGTCCGCGTCATAACGCAGGCCGGCCGGTTCGATCAGAATGGAAAATGCGGCCATGACGACGACGGGTCCAGGCGACGCCTTAGGCGGCGTTGTCCTGCCAGTCCAGCTTCCAGGCGCCGGACAGCACATTCTGCATCCACAGCACGCAGGTCAGCGTCTTGGCGTCGGTAACTTCGCCCTTGCTGCATGCAGCAAGAAGCTCGGCGGGGTCCGCGCTGATCACGTCCAGGAACTCGTCCTGATCCAACTGCCGCGGCCCGGCGCGCAAACCGCGCGCGAAGAAGATGTGGATGATCTCGGTGGAATAGGCGATGGCCAGGTGCAGGGCGCCGGCGTGCGCCCACTGGTCGGCGGTGTAGCCGGTTTCTTCAAGCAATTCGCGCTTGCCGCACACCAGCGGGTCTTCGCCCGGATCCAGCTTGCCCGCCGGAAACTCCGTCATGACGCGCCCGATGGGATAGCGAAACTGGCGTTCAAGCAACACCCTGCCGTCGTCCAGCAACGGGATCACCACGACAGCGCCCGGATGCACGATGTATTCACGCGTTGCGGTGTTGCCGTTGGGCAGGCTGACGGTGTCGCGGCGAACCTTCAGGAAACTGCCTTCAAACGGCGCTTCGCGGGTCACCAGCGTTTCAACAAGATGCGTATCGCTTTCAGCGGAGGGGCGGGTCATGACGGCGTCTTAGTCTCTTGAAACAGGCGGGCGGCGAGCCGCCCCGGGGCAAGCCATGCAGCTTACCACCGCCGCCCGACGCCGCACGGCCGCTTGCCCGGCCGGAGGCTCAATCGAACTTGCGTTTGGCGTCCAGCGCCAGGCCGGCGCCAATGCTGCCAAACAAATCGCCTTCCACGCTACGCGCGCCCGGCACCAGCGCCGACACGGTCTCGCGCAAGCGCGGCACGCGGCTGGAGCCGCCCGTGAAGAACACCGTGTCTACATCCGCGGTGGCCACGCCCGCATCGCGCAGCAACGCGCCCACCGTGGTCTCGACCTTTTCGATCAAGCGGCCCACGCAGGCATCGAACGACGGGCGTGTCACGTCCACCGCCAATTCCGGCGCAATCCGCGACAGGTCGATGCGTGCCAACGGGTTTTCCGACAGCGCGATCTTGGCCTCTTCCACCTGCACCGCCACCCAGTGGCCGGCGCGCTGCTTCACCAGGTTCAGCAACAGGTCGATCTTGTCGCGGTCGCCGGCTTCGGCGCGAATATACGCAAAGTGCTCCGCGGCCTTGCGGGTGTACGCCTGGTTGATGGTGTGCCAGCAAGCCAGGTTGCCGTATTGGGTTGACGGCACATCCTTGCCGCTGCGCAACTGGCTGCCCAAGCCCAGCAGCGGCATGACGTGTGCCAGGCTCAACTGCTTGTCGAAGTCCACCCCACCGATGTGTACCCCGCCGTAAGCCAGGATGTCGTCGCGACGATCTGCCTTGGCGGCGCGGCCCGGCCCCAGACGGATCAAGGAAAAGTCCGAGGTACCCCCGCCGATGTCGATGACCAGCACCAGCTCTTCGCGATCAATCTGCGATTCATAGTCGAAGGCGGCAGCCAAGGGTTCGAACTGGAATTCGATGTCGGTGAACCCCACGCTGCGCGCGATTTCGCCCAGCGTGTCTTGCGCGGTCTGGTCGGCCGCCGTGTTGTCGTCGACGAAGAACACCGGCCGGCCCAGCACCGCCCGCGTGAAATCGCGCCCTGCGGCAGTTTCGGCGCGCCGCTTCAGTTCGGCGATGAAGCGGGTCAACAGCACGCGAAACGGAATCGAACGCCCTTGGACTTCGGTGGACCCATCGATCAACGAACTGCCCAGCAGGCTCTTCATCGACCGCATCAAGCGCCCGTCATAACCCGCCAGATAGTCGGAAATCGCGGCGCGGCCATAGCTGACCTCCGCGTCTTCATCGTGGAAAAAAATGGCCGACGGCAAGGTGGTCTTGCCGTCTTCCAGGGCGAGAAGCGCGCGCTGGTCGGGGCGGCTCCAGCCTACGGTGGAGTTGGACGTGCCGAAGTCGACGCCGCATGCGGTGGAGATCATGGAGATTTCTGGGGCTGAAAGCAAAACGGCGGACAAGTGTACTCGCTTCGCCGGGGCGGGGGCGTCATGCGCGGTTCCAGGGCATCCGGCCCCTTCTACGAAGCGTGTTGCCGCAGACGGCTTGCCGAGCCGTCGCAATAGGACGAATTCGAAAATAGAAAAACAATCATCAACGCGCGCAATGACGCTTGGAATTTGCCGCCATTCACGCCGCTTTCTGATTCTTCCTATGGATAAAAACGAAGTGGCATGGTCTCGTTGTTGATTACCACTTTGTTCAAAAGTGTGCGATTCATGATCGCTGGATGCCTCTCAAATCCTGAGCATCTTCAAAAACATGTTGGCGCGCCGCTGTCAGGCGTGAAATCTGCACGGGGAGGAACACTCTGCATGAAACCCACAGCTACCCTGCTTATGCTGTTGATGGCCGCGCCGGCCGGCCACGCCGCGCTGGCCGCCGATACCCCTTTGCGCCACTGCACACAGCTCATCTCCAACGTCGAGCGGCTGGCATGCTTTGACGCGGCCACGGGAACACCGCCATCGGCGCGCGCGTCGGACGTCATCCGGCAGAACGAATCGACACGGCCTGAGGGCGACTCGACGTTCCTGCTGACCGACTCGAACGAGCCTCCTGCCGGGCAACAGCGCGTGGTGATTTCCGCGCCGGCGCTGAACACGCAACCTCCCATCTATCTGGCCATCACCTGCCTGTCCAACATTTCGCGCTTGCAGTTGCAGGCGGATCGGCCCTTCGAGCGCCACCAGATGACCGTCCAGCTTTATATGGATGATCGGCCCTTGTCCGCCGCCCGCCCGTGGCGCGTGCTGGCCGAAGGCAACGTGGCCGACGCCGGACGAGGCCTGGTCGCCATTGACCAGTTGCGGCCCTTCGTGGCGGGCCAGCGCCTGCGGGTGGAGAGCGACTACGCGTTGTTCAACGGCTTGACCTTCAACGCCACCGGCTTGCAAGCGCTGTTGTCGCGCCAACGCGAGGCGTGTCACTGGTGACCCATCGCGTCATGCGCAACATGGAAGGCTTGCAGGCGCCGTGGCGGCGCACACTGATGGTGCGCTTCGGCGTCGCCGCGCTGGGATGCCTGCTGATGGCCGCTGGCTGGTATCACGCCCATCGCGTGAACCGCCAGACAGCGATGCCGGTGCAGGAGATGAACCGCGAATTCAGCGTCAGCAAGATCAACGGCAACGACTCATCCGGCCGCACGCTCTTGCAGCCGCTGGATCAGCTTCGCAGCGCCGTCGCCGTGGTCGGAGACTACCGCAAGGCTTGGCCCGTCCTCTCGGAACTGGGCCTGTATCAAGGCCGCAAGATCGGGGCGACCGTGGACGACGCTTACGTGCAGTGGTTGTCCAGGCGCTTTCTACCGGAACTGGCAAACGGCGTCATGAACGCCATCAATGGCGCGCCTTCCGGCAGCAACCAGCAACTGGCGGCGCTGCGCGTCTACCGCATGATCGAAGACCGTCAGAACCGCCGCCCCCCCATTGTGGAAGACTGGATGAAGCAACAATGGCAGGCAGCCTTTCCCGGCCAACGATGGGTGCAGAACGCGCTGATGCGCCATCTGGACTACGCCATGAAGCATGCCGACGCCGAACTGCCCCGCAACCTGGCCCGCATTGCCGAGGTGCAGCAGCGCCTGCGGCAGATACCCATGCCGCAGCGCGTCTACATGACCCTGCGCGAGCAGGCCGGCAAGATCCTGCACTCGCCGCTCGACCTGCGCAATGAAGTCGGCCCCGCATTCGACATCGTCTACAAGAATCCCGCCGCAACGACGGGGCCGCACCGAGCATCAACCAGCATCGATCCCTTGTTGACGGCAGCCGGTTATCACGGCTATTTCACGGCGCACGGCACGGACTACATCGACCTCGCAATGATCGACCGCTGGACGCTGGGCGAGCGACACCGAATTGATTTCTCGGACGCCGACAAACAGGTGCTGGCCGAACGGGTGCGCGCGCTGTACCGCAGCGATTACATCGATACCTGGCAACGCGGCCTGAACCAGCTTGAGGTCGTTGACTTCAACGACCTGGGCCAGGCCGTGACCGTGTTGGGCAGTGTGATCGGCCCCGCGGCGCCGCTGCGCCGGCTGGTCGAGACGGTGCGCGACAACGCCGGCTCCGAGGCCGCCATCGCGCGGCCCTTCGCGCCCTTGGCGGACCTGTTGGTGGCCAAGGGCGACAAGCCGTCCTACCTGGACGAAAGCATGGCCGCCATCAGCCGTGTCCACGACACCCTGAAGACCGTGCACGACAGCCCCGAACCCGGCAAGGCCGCGCTTGCGGTGGTGCTGGACCGTTTTGCGCTCAAGGGCGCGGACCCGATCGGGAACCTGCAGCGCGTGGCCGTCGGCTTGCCCGAGCCCTTGAACCGGCAGGTGAAGAAGCTGGCCGACGAATCGTCGCAAGTGCTGTTGATCGAAGCCCTGAAAGAGCTTGAGCGGCGCTGGGAGACGGACGTGTACCGCTACTACCAGGAACGCCTGGCCGGACGCTATCCCTTCAACCCGAATAGTCGCATCGACGCATCGCTTGAGGATTTCACCGCGTTGTTCGGGCCGCAAGGCAGGCTGGCGCAGTTCAAGGAGCAATACCTGAAACTGTTCTTCGACGACAACCTCGAGGCCCTGTATTCAGAGCGCCGGGGTGGCTATCTGGTACGGATGGATGTGCTGGCGCAGCTTGAGGCCGCCGACCGCATCCGCGACGCCTTCTTCAACAGCCGGGGCGCGCTGGGCGTGCAGTTCAGTATCCAGCCCCTGGGGCTGACCTCCAGCCGCCGCAGCAGCGTTCTTAGCGTGGAAGGCCAGTTGATCAGTTACAGCCATGGCGCCAGCAACAGCGTGGGGCTGATCTGGCCGAATAGCCTAGGCGACTCCACGGAAAGCCGCATCACACTGGTCAGCGCGGCCGGCACCAGCAGCGGGCTGGCGTATCGCGGGTCGTGGTCGATGTTTCGTTTGCTGAGCCAGGCGCGGCTGGATAGCGCGACGGCCAATAGCGTCGATTTGAGTTTCTCGGCAAACGACGGCGCCATGCGCTACCGGATCACCGCCGAAAAGGCCAACAACCCGTTCACGCAAGCCAGCTTCGACGGCTTTGCGCTGCCCGACACCTTGCTGGCCGAGGCGTCCAAACCCTCGCCGCCCAAGCCCGCGCCGGTTGCGGCGCCACGGGCTCGCCCGAAAACGCCTGCCTCGAAGAGCCCGCCCCGATCGCCCCCGAAGGCCGGCGCGGCGGCGCCCAGGCTGGCTGATGAGCCAAACGTCTTGCCGCACCATGCGCCCGCCTGACGCGCCGCGCTACTGCTGGCGGCGCTGCTCCAGCTCTTTCAGGCACTGCGCCACGCCGGCCTGCATCTGCGCGTTGGACACGGCGGCGCGGTCGGATACTTCGCGGCAGCGCACATATTCAGCTTGGCTTTCCGCCGAATCCCGGATCACCACGGGGCCGGTTCCTGGCGCGGGGGTAACCGTCATGCGCAGGGTCGACGGCGGCGACTGGCTGCCATCCTTGGACGGCTGGCTGGGAAACTGCATTTCCTGCGTGGCCGGCGCGGCATTCTGTGCATGCGAGACGCTCACGGCTCCCAAGGCGCACGCCGCGGCAAGCAGGCAAGCCGGAACGGAATATTTCTTCATAAAGACCTCTCTCTTGAATGGGCAGGCGCCCCGGGGCGGCGGGCTTTCCGCGCTGGGCATCCGGAACAGCAAAGCGTGGGATGCCCCCAGGGGCGCGCCGCTTATCGTAGCGCCGCCCGCCGCCACCCGGCGTGCCAAGACGCTACCGGCGACGGCAGAGATGTTTCTCGCGGTTTCTTGCGGCCTTCCGACGCGGCCAAGCCCGGCTTGCTATCGCTTTGGCGCCGCGCCCGAGCGCGCAGCGCGCAGCGGCGCCAACAAGGACGACAGGCCGTTGTGGTCCAGTTCATGCATCAACGCCAGGAGGCGGCCGAGTTCGCCGGGGGGAAAGCCCTTGCGCGCGAACCACGCCAGGTACGGGCCGGGCAGATCGGCGATCAGGCGTCCCTTGTACTTGCCGAACGGCATGTCGCGAGTCACCAACAGATTGAGCAGTTCGGGATCCATGGCGCGCAGTCTACCTCAGCCCCCTACCAGAGCGCCGCCTGCATGCCAAGACCACGCTGCGCACCTTACATCCCGTTTCAGCACACCCTATTTACTGTCCGTATCGTGAACCCGTTTACCCACAGGAGCTCGCCATGATGAAAACCACCCTGACCTGCACCCTGAGCCTTGCCTTGCTTGCCGGCTGCGCCCCCTTTTCGTCGCCTGACGCTCGCGACACGCCGGCCGATGGCCACACCGCGCGCAACGCGCTGGACTGGCCGGGCAGCTACGAAGGCACCCTGCCCTGCGCCGATTGCCCCGGCATCAAGACGCGGCTGACCTTGATGAAGGGCGACCGCTATGAACGCCAGACCCAGTATCTGGACCGCGAGCCGCAGCCCGAGATCGTTACCGGCACGTTCAGTTGGGAATCAGACGGCAGCACCATCCGGCTGGACGCCTCGGGCGATAGCCAGCGCTACTTCGTCGCCGAGAACCAGGTGATCATGCTGTACCGCGACGGCACCCGCCCCACCGGCCCGCTGGCCCCGCACTACGTCCTGCGCCGCGCGCAGTAAGCTGAGCAATCAGGCCTGCAATACAGCGCGGGGCTGGGCGCGGCATCGCGCAAACGCCTGGGTGTTACCCGTCTCCGCCAGCGCCTTGGTACTGCCTGTCCTTTTCCAGCGATTCCGTTCCGGCTATTCTTCTTGATGCGAACCGCGCGCCAGCCCATCGGCGCCCCACCCTCAAGGAAGCCATGAAGACCGACCACGAGTTGCTTTCCGCCTTTGCCCCGAACGGTACGCTGCGCGCGTCCATCAATCTGGGCAACCCCATCCTGGCGAACACCGACCCGGCCACCGGCCAGCCTGGCGGCGTGTCGGTGGATCTGGCCACGGAACTGGCGCGGCGCCTGGACGTGAAGCTGGATCTGGTGGTGTTCAAGTCAGCCGGCGAATCCGTCAACGCCGTGGCTACGGAACAGGCGGACGTGGGCTTTTTTGCCATTGACCCGCTGCGCGGCGAGCAGATCGCCTTCACCGCCCCCTATGTCGTCATCGAAGGGGCTTACCTGGTGCGCCAGGACTCGCCTGTCACCGCCATGGAGCAGGTCGACCGCGACGGCGTGCGCGTAGTGGTCGGCAAAGGCAGCGCGTACGACTTGTACCTGACGCGCGAGCTGAAGCACGCGGAAATCTTCCGCGCCCCGACCTCGCCCGCCGTGGTCGACACGTTCTTGCAGGAAAACCTGGAAGTGGCGGCGGGCGTGAAGCAACAGCTTGAAGCCGACGCCGCGCGCCTGGGCGGGCTGCGGCTGTTGGACGGCCACTTCATGCTGATCCGCCAGGCCATGGGCGTACCCAAGAGCCGTGGCGACAAGGCCAGCGCGTATTTGGCCGCCTTTGTCGAAGCCATGAAGAAATCGGGGTTCGTCGCTGAGGCCCTGACGCGCCACAAGATTCAAGGCGCTGCGGTGGCGCCAGCCCAAGCCTGAAGCCAGCCACGCGCAAACAAAAAGCGCCGGCCGATGTTGCAATCGGCCGGCGCTTCGTTCATCACGCAAACACCTCAATGGCTGACCATCCAGGGCCTTGCGCCCGCGAATGATTTCGCTCCATCAGCGCTGGTGCGCGTCTTGCCCGATGCGCGCCCGCCTCCACAACAACCGCAGTTCATGCCATGCCCCGACCGCGAACTGCGCGGCTCGTTCGCGCTGCGTTCGTTCACGGCACGTGCGCGGTTCACGGCGGACGACAGTGCGGAGATCGCCGGCGCCCCGCTGATGATGCGGCCCGACGCGGCGCCGCATTGCGGGCAGGCCGCCGGATCGCGCCACTGCGCCAGCGGCCGCAGGGCGGCAAAATCGCCGCACCCGCCGCAGGAATAGTCATACATGGGCATCGCGGCTCTCCTTAGCGATCGCGCGAGAGCGGCATGTCCACCCCGCCCTGGATATGCTTGACGGGCCCTGACGCCGAGGGCTGAATGTCGAAGTCGAAGATCTCGGTGGGCAGCCACAGCGTGGCGCAGGAATTGGGAATGTCGACCACCCCGCTGATATGGCCCTGCACCGGCGCGCAGCCCAATAGCGAATACGCCTGCGCGCCCGAATAGCCGAACTTCTTCAGGTATTCGATGGCGTTCAGACACGCCTGCCGATAAGCCACGTTCACGTCCAGGTAGTGCTGCTTGCCTTCTTCGTCCACCGAGATGCCTTCGAAGATCAGGTAGTCCTTGTAGGCGGGGGTGATGGGGCTGGGCTTGAAGATGGGATTCTTGATGGCGTATTTTTCCATGCCACCCTTGATGAGCGACACGCGCATATGCACCCAGCCCGCCATTTCAATGGCGCCGCAGAAGGTGATTTCGCCATCGCCTTGAGAGAAGTGCAGATCCCCCACCGACAGGCCGCCACCCTGCACGTAGACCGGAAAGAACACGCGGGCCCCGCGCGACAGGTCCTTGATGTCGCAGTTGCCGCCGTGCTCGCGGGGCGGCACCGTACGTGCACCTTCGGCCGCTGCGCGATCACGGTCTGCGCCTTGCAGGGCACCCATGTGAGCCGTCTTGGGCGCGGGCGGATTGGCCAGCGGCGGCACACGGTTGGGGTTGGTGTCGATCAGCGCCTGTTCGCGCCGGTTCCACGTGTCCAGCAGCTTTTTGTCGGGCAGGCAGCCGATCAGGCCGGGATGGATCAGGCCGGCGAAATTCACGCCGGGAATATGGCGCGACGACGTGAACATGCCGTGGAAATCCCAAATGGATTTCTGCGCATGCGGGAAATGTTCGGTCAGGAAACCGCCACCGTTGTTGCGGCTGAAAAAGCCATTGAACCCCCACAGGCTGTCGGGCTTGGCGCCGATGTCCAGCAGGTCAACCACCAGCAAGTCACCGGGCTCCGCGCCTTCCACGCCCACCGGGCCGGAAAGAAAATGCACGGTCGAAAGGTCTACGTCGCGCACATCGTCGGCGCTGTCGTCGTTCTTGATTGCGCCGCCCGTCCAGTCATAGGTTTCCAGTACGAAATCGTCGCCGGGCTTGACCCACACGGCCATCGGAATATCCGGATGCCAACGGTTGTGGATGTGCTTGTTTTCGTAAGGGGACTGGTCCAGATCGACCTTGATGAGGGGTGTGGTCATTCTCTTTCATCTCCAACGTGACGTGTTGATAAAACAGAACTTCAGCCGGAAGGCAGGCGCCCGATTCCGTTGCGGCTCGGGTCTTTTGAATCAGAAAGCCGTGGTCGATGGTAGACCGGTTCCCGCGAATCACCATACTGGTTTTCCATGCAGTGGCAGGCGTGCGGCGCAACAGAATCTCGAGCGCTTTTCGCACCAGTTATGATGCACGCCACGCCACACCAAGGTTTTTCGCATGGCAGCAAAGCACCGTCGGCCACTGGCCATTTTTTTGATCTTCGCGGCTTGCGCCGCCGCACCGGCGCGCGCCGATAGCGACTGTGTTGCCCGCATCGATGCGGCAGAGGCCAGCTTGAAGCGCAAGCAAGACGCGCAGCGCACGCACGAAGCGGCCAACAATCTGGAGCTGAACCGGGATCTTTGCCAGGGCCGCCTGGATCTGCTGGATGCGCGCTACGCGCTCAGCGATGATTTTGAAGCGTGCCGCCGCCAGGGCGCCGCGTTTTCGAACGCCGTCGTGCGCAGGCTGACCCAGGCGTCCGAGGAACTTGCCGACATGAAGGCCGCCTGGATCCGGACGTGCGCCAGGCAGATGCAAGACTGAGGGCTGAAGCCTCGCGCTTGGCGTCGCCACGCCGTGAATCAGCGCGGCGAGGCCTTTGGCATCAGATGGACATTTCCATCTCGCTGTGTTGCGGGAAGAAGATGGCGCGGCTGGGATCGAAGCCGTAGCGCGTTTCGAATTGGCAGGCGTCATTCGCCAGCGCCAGGACCGACTCAAGAATGAAGTCGGCCTTCTCATCCGACAGCAACACGCTGAAATTCAACCTGACAAAGCCGGGCTTTTCGATTTCGCGGCCATCCAGAATGGCTTGGCGCATCTGCCGCGACTGGGCGGGGTCGATGTCCAACAGCCGGTGCACGTACGGCCCCGCGCACGCGCAGCCTCCACGCGCCTGGATGCCGAAGCGGTCGCTGAGCAGGCGGGTCACCAATTGCTGATGCACGAACCCGCCCTGGGCATTGCGCACGCGGAACGAAAAGATGGGCAAACGATTGGCGCTAAGCGAGCCCAGCAATTCCAACTGGCCCGCGCCCTGCCAAGCGGCCAGCGCGCGCTGCACGAAGTGGGCGTTGCGCTGGCGCATGAAATCGGCGCCCAGCGCGTCCTTCACCAACAAGACCAGCGCGGCGCGGATGTCGCCCACCACGTTCGGCGTACCCGCTTCTTCGCGCGATTCCAGGCTGCCGCTGTAATCATGGCCCTCGGGTGACACGAACTTGACGGTGCCGCCGCCCGGCCAGGTCGGCGTGGTGTCGAGCACCGCGTCGCGCCGCACGATCAGCACGCCCGATGCGCCCGGCCCGCCGATGAACTTGTGCGGTGAAAAGACAATGGCGTCGATCTGCGCGTCCGTGGCGGGCGACATCTGGATGGGCAGGTAAGGCGCGCCGCCCGCGTAGTCCCACAGCATTTTCGCGCCGGCCGCCTTGACCTGCCGGGTGATGCCGGCCACGTCCGCCACGATGCCGGTCACGTTGGACGCGGCCGACAAGGCGCAGATCACCAGCGTGCCGGCGGGCGCGGCCAGCGCCGCGTCCAACGCCGCCAGGTCGGGGCCACCTTGCGCGCTTTCAGGCACTTCGACGATGTCCGCGCCGCATTCGCGCCACGGCAAGATATTCGAATGATGTTCGTACGGGCCGATGATTACGCGAACCGGCTTGCCCGCCGCCACCGCCGCATCCACGCCGAACAGGTGGACCAGGCGGTTGATGCCCGCCGTTGCGCCGGAGCCCGCAAAAATCACCGCATGCGCGTCGCTGGCGCCGCAGCAGCGGGCGATTGCGGCGCGGGCCTCGCGGCGCAAGCGCGTGATGAAGCCACCGCAGTAAGACGCTTCGGTGTGGGAATTGGCGTAGTACGGCAGCACCTGTTCCAGGACGAAGCGCTCGACCTGTATCAGGGCGCGGCCTGATGCGACGTAGTCGGCGTAGACCAGGGGCTTGCGGCCAAAGGGGCCGTCGATGAATGCGTCTTTGCCGATCAGGCCGTCGGCAAGCGCGGCGGCGATATCGCCGGTTTTCAGGCTGTCTTGAAACTGCTGCAACGGTCCTGCGGTGTCGGAGGCCGTGGCGGTAAGCGTAGTCATGATGGTCTTCCAATTGATCCGAAATATCATACGATGGAAGCCAACAACGAACATCACCGTAATTTTGCGTAAATCTGCTAAATATGGGTCATATGAACGGTCAACTGGAAAAAATAGACAAGCTTGATCTAAGCATCATCTCTTGCCTGCAAAAAGACGGTTCGCTGTCGCAGCGCGAGCTGGCCGATCGGGTGGGCCTTTCGCAAAATGCATGCTGGCGCCGGCTTCAACGCCTGAATGCCTGCGGCATCATTCGCGGCACCCGGGCCGAAGTCAGCTTGGTCGCGCTGGGGCTGGACCTGACCGTGTTCGTCATGATCCGCACCAGCCACCACGCCAAGGCCTGGGCCGACGGCTTCCGCCAGCACGTTGAACGCCTGCCCGAAGTGACGGAGTTCTATCGCATCGGCGGCGACTGGGATTACCTGATCAAGGTCGTCTGTCGAGGCATGGCCGGCTATGACCGCTTCTATCAGAAGCTGATCACCGATTTTGAACTGTCGACCGTGACGGGTTTCTTCAGCATGGAAGCCATTATCGAAAACCGTCCGCCGGATCTTCGGCTGCTGGAAACCTGAGCTAGCCCGTCCGACTGCCGGCCCACCGCGACAGGCGGGAACTTTGACGACCGATTCAGTTCGAACCCCTTCGCCCTCACCATGGAGACCCGCAAGGCCATGATTCTTTAAGCCCTCCTTCTGATCCCTCTTTGCCGCCCGCCGCGCAAAGCGTTTCATTATTTCGGAGAGCTATCCATGGCCCGGTCTTCCAGCGCGCCGCCTTCGACGCAATCCCCGACGCATCCGTCCCGCGTCACGTCCCCCTTCGTCGCATCTCCTTCTGTCACGTCCCCCGCGCTCGGTTCCGCCTTCCTCAGCTTGCAGCACGTCACCTTGGCGCTGCCCGACGGCCGCGTGCTGCTTGACGACGTCAGCCACGAGTTCACCACCGCGCGCCATGGCCTTATCGGCCGCAACGGCGCGGGGAAATCGGTGCTGCTAAGGGTGATGCTTGGCGCGCTGGCCCCGCAGTCAGGCCGTGTCGTGCGCCACGGGCGCATGGCCCATGTGCCGCAGACGCCAAGCTACTGCCCCGACACCACGCTGGCCGATGTCGCCGGCCTGGGCGCCGTCGTCCGCGCCCTGTCCAACATCGAAGCGGGCAGCACCGATCGCGCCGATTTCGATCTGGCCGAAGGCCATTGGCTGATCCATCAGGATTGGGCGCGGATGCTTGCCGGCGCCGGCCTGCCGGACTGGCCGCTGACGCACCCCGCCCACGTGGCCAGCGGCGGTGAATTGACCCGCGTGACCCTGGCAGGCGCGCTGCTGCAAGGCGCCGACGGCCTGCTGCTGGACGAACCCACCAACCACCTGGACGCCCGTGCACGCGATTGGCTGATCGAAAAAATCAGCGCATGGCGCGGCGCGCTGATTGTCGTCAGCCACGACCGCCGCCTGCTGGATGTCATGGCCAATATCGTTGAACTCAACGGCGGCGCGCTAAGCGGGCACGCCGGCAACTACAGTGCCTGGCGCGCCCAGCGGGACAGGCAGGATGCTGCCGCCGACGCCGCCCTGGAGCACGCCCGCAACGAACGCGCGGCCGGCTTGCGCGCGTTGCGGCAACAGCACGATGCGCAGCAGCAACGCAGCGCGCGCAATAGCCGCAATGCCCGCGAGTCCAATCAGGCGGCCATCCTGCTTAGCGCCAAAAAGGCCAATGCCCAAGCCCATGCCGGGCGCGACCGGTTGCGCCGCCTGCAAGCGGGCGCCGCGCTGGAAGACGCCGTCAGGCTGGCCGCCTTGCGGGCGCCCCCAACGCCGGGCGTGGCCTTGGCCTTGCCCGACACCACGGTGCCCGCCGGACGGCGCGTCCTGCATCTGGAAGCCGCCCGGCTTCCCTTTCCGGAACAGGCGCAACCGATCAGCTTGAGCCTGGCCGGCCCTTTTCGGCTGGCGATCCAAGGGCCCAATGGCTGCGGCAAAAGCACGTTGCTGGCGATGCTGGCGGGCGATCTGCCGGCCCGTTCCGGCCGCTGCGATGTGCGCGTACCCACCGCCATGCTGGACCAACGCGCTGGCGCATTGCCCGCACATGCATCGCTACTGCAAACCTTGGACGCCCTGGGCGCGCCGCTGTCGCAGGGCGAACTGCGCAGCCGCCTGGCCCTGCTGGGCCTGGGACCGGCTCTGGTCCAGGCGCCCGCCGCCACCTTGAGCGGCGGCGAACGCATCAAGGCCGCGCTGGCCGCCGCGCTATGGCGCAAGCAGCCCGCCCAATTGCTGCTGCTGGACGAACCCACCAACCATCTGGACATGGCGTCGGCCCAGGCGCTGGAAGACGCGCTGGCGCAATACCCCGGCGCCATGGTGGTGGTGTCGCACGATGCCGTGTTCCTGGAACGGATCGAGCCCACGCATTGGTTGACGTCCAACGACGATGGCACCTGGTCACTGCGGGAAAGCACGCCCGATACGGATCGTTCAACGGCGGCAATCACTGGCACGCCGTAACGCGATCCGATTGCTTTATTACCCAGGGTTATCCCGAATGCCTCCATAACAACAAATCGTCAATAATTCGCCAACGTTTTGTCATCGAACCGTCCCCACACACGCCTGTCATGTCTGCATCCATCCGGGACGCCATCGTTTCTTCCGCCCATCTCGCTACCTCTGCCCCGCAGTTGTCCGAGGTGGAGTTCGGCCTGATCATCGCGTCCCACGCGTTCAATCGCTGGATGGTGCGCTGCATGGCTTGCGCCGGCCTGCCTGACCTGACTTCCTTGGACATCCTGGTGCTGAACCACGTGTTTCACCGAGGACGCGGCAAGAAGCTGGCCGACATCTGCTTCACGCTGAACGTCGAAGACACCCACCTGGTGAACTACTCGCTGAAAAAGCTGGAGCGGCTGGGTGTGGTGCAAAGCGCCAAGACGGGCAAGGAAGTGATCTACACCACCACCGACGCCGGCGCTGCCGCCATTGCGCGCTACGCCGAAGTGCGCGAGCAATGCCTCGTCAAATCGTTCATCGACTCCCCCGCGGCGGACGAGGCCAGCCACCAATTGGCCAACACCCTGCGCGCCCTCTCGGGCCTGTACGACCAAGCCGCCCGCGCCGCCACCTCGCTGTGAGAATCCACGTTGTCTAGCACCACCGCTTCTTCTACCGCCCCGCTGTTGTCCGTGCGCGGCGTATCGGTTGACTTCAATACCGACAACGGCGTGTTCCGCGCTGTCGACGGCCTGGACTTCGACGTCAAGCCGGGCAGGACGCTGGCCATCGTGGGCGAGTCCGGGTCGGGCAAGTCGGTAACGTCCATGGCCATCATGCGCCTGACGGATTACTCCAACGGCCGCGTCGCCACGGGCCAGATCCTGTTTCGCGACAACGATGGCCGCGAAACCGACCTGACCCAGGCCACCGACGAGCAGATGCGCGCCATACGTGGCAACGACATCGCCATGATCTTCCAGGAACCGATGACGTCGCTGAACCCGGTGTTCACCATTGGCGACCAGATCGTGGAAGCCATCATGCTGCACCAGCAACTGTCGCGCTCGGCCGCGCGCCAGTCGGCCCGCAAGCTGCTTGAAAAAGTGCGCCTGCCGGACGCCGAACAACTGCTGGACCGCTATCCGCACCAGTTGTCGGGCGGCATGCGCCAGCGCGTGATGATCGCGATGGCACTGTCATGCCAGCCGCGCCTGTTGATCGCCGACGAACCCACCACCGCGCTGGACGTCACCATCCAGGCGCAGATTTTGAACACCATTCGCGAATTGCAACGCGACCTGGGCACCGCCGTCATCTTCATCACGCACGACATGGGCGTGGTGGCCGAGATGGCCGACGACGTGGTCGTGATGCTGCGCGGCAAGAAGGTCGAGCAAGGCACTGTTGATGAGATCTTCAACGCGCCCAAGCATCCGTACACGCGCGCGCTGCTGGCCGCCGTGCCGCGCCTGGGCAGCCTGACCGGCCGCGACCTGCCGCTGCGCACGCCGCAAACCGTGCTGGACGGAGACACCCTGCGCGAAGTGGGCGAAACCCGCGAACAAGACACCGCCAGCTACGACGAACCCGTGCTGCGCGTGGAAAAACTGACCACCCGCTTTGACGTCGGCCACAACCTGTTCGGCCGCGTCACGCATCGCGTGCATGCGGTGGAAGAAGTCAGCTTTGATGTCTACCCCGGCGAAACGCTGGCGCTGGTGGGCGAATCGGGCAGCGGCAAGTCCACCATCGGCAAGACCTTGCAGCAACTGGTGGCGCCGACCTCGGGCGCGGTGCGCTACAACGGCCAGGACATTTTTTCGATGGACGCCGCCGGCCGCCAGCGCCTGCGCCAGGAAATCCAGTACATCTTCCAGGATCCGTACGCATCGCTGGACCCGCGCAAGACCGTAGCCTTCAGCATCGCCGAACCGATCCGCACGCACGGCCTGTTGCATGGCGAAGACGCCATCGCCCGCCGCGTGGGCGAACTGCTTGAGCAAGTGGGCTTGAAGCCCGAGCACGCCACGCGCTATCCGCATGAATTCTCGGGCGGCCAGCGCCAGCGCGTGTGCATCGCGCGCGCCTTGGCCAGCAACCCCAAGCTGATCATTGCCGATGAATCCGTCTCCGCGCTGGACGTGTCCATTCAAGCGCAGATCCTGAACCTGCTGATGGATCTGCAAAAAGACCGTGGCTTGTCGTACCTGTTCATCACGCACGACATGGCGGTGGTGGAAAAGGTGAGCCATCGCGTGGCGGTGCTGTACCTGGGCCAGATCGTGGAACTGGGTACGCGCCGGCAGATCTTCGAATCGCCGCAGCATGCCTACACGCGCAAGCTGCTGGCCGCCGTGCCGGTGGCCGAGCCCGGCCGCCATATTGATACCTCGCTGATCGAAGGTGAAATTCCCAGCCCGGTACGCCGCGTCGGCGACGAACCGGCCATCATTCCGCTGACTGAATTCGCGCCCGGCCATCAAGTGGCCCGCGCGGCGTAGCAGCAGCCCCCTTTTTTTCTCGGTGTGATCCGAGTTCCCGTCCCTGGAGCGACCATGCAATTTTTCCGCACCACTTTCACCGCCACCGCCCTGACCCTGGCGTTGGGCGGCGCACTGCCCGCCGTCCTGTCGACCGCGCATGCCGCGGGCACGCTCAGCGTGGCCATCAACCAGGACCCGGGTAGCTGGGACCCCATCGACACCTTCGTGACCTTCTGGGGTTCGGTGGGCGGCAACCTGTACGACGGCCTGACGATGCGCGGCGCCGACCTGAAGCTGCAACCGGGCCTGGCCACCAGCTGGGAATACCTGGACGAGAACAAGCGCCTGCGCTTCAAGCTGCGCGAAGGCGTCAAGTTCCACAACGGCGAACCCTTCAACGCCGAAGCCGTGAAGTTCACGTTTGAACGCCTGCTGGGCGCGGAAGGCGCCAAGGGCCCGCAAAAGTCCAACTACGACTCCATCGGCGAGATCAAGGTGGTGGACGAATACACCGTCGATTTCATCCTGAAGCAGCCTGACCCCGTGCTGCTGACCAAGCTGGCCGGCTACGGCGCCATGATCGTGCCGCCCAAGTACATCAAGGAAAAGGGCGAGGACTACTTCAACACGAACCCGGTCGGCACCGGCCCGTTCAAGTTTGAAAGCTACCAGCCCAAGGTCAACGTGACGCTGGCGCGCAACGACGAGTACTGGGGCGGCAGGCCCAAGCTGGACAAGGTTGTGTACCGCTTCATCAGCGAACCCGGCACGCAAGTGGCCGAGCTGCAAGCCGGCCGCATCGACATCGCCACGCTGATCCCGCTGGGCCTGATCGACACCGTGAAGAAGTCCGGCAACGCCGACGTCATCTCGACGGGCGGCCCGGTCGCCTACGCGCTGCGCTACAAAACCACGGGCGGCATCACCCAGAACCGCGACGTGCGCCGTGCGCTGATCATGGCGGTGGACCGCGAGGCCATCGTCAAGCAGTTGCTGCTGGGCCAGGCCAAGGTCATCGCCAGCTTCCAGGGCCCGCAATCGTTCGGCTACAACCCCGAGCAAAAGCCCCTGCCCTTCAACCCCGCCGAAGCCAAGAAGCTGCTGGCAGCCGCTGGCGTGAAGCCGGGCGCCACCGTGCAGATCGACGTGCGCGGCAGCGATTCGAACTTCCGCGAAGTGGCCCAGGCCGTGTCTGGCTACCTGCAAGGCGTGGGCGTGCGCGCCACCATCAAGCCGTATGAAACCGGCGTGCTGCTGAACGACATCATCCCGGGCGGCAAGACGGGCGAGATGTGGCAAAACCAATGGGGCGGCTGGACGTATGACTACGACAACACCGCGTACCTGATGTATCACACGGGCCAGAAGTGGAACCCGTATGACAAGGACGCCAAGCTCAACGGCATGCTGGAAGCGCAACGCACCGTCTATGACGTGAAGAAGCGCGAAGCCATGCTGCAGGAAATTGCCGCGTACGTGGCCGACCAGGCGCTGGAAATGCCGCTGTACAGCCTGAACACGATCGTCGGCGTGAACAAGCGCGTGAAGAACCTTGAAGTCCCGGGCGACATCCGCTTCCGTTTCCTCAACGCGACCGTCGAGTAAGCATCAACCCAACGATCCGCCCCGGTGAAAACCGGGGCGGCGCCTCATGACCGGATTTCTCATCAAACGCGTGTTGCAGGCGGTCTTCGTGATCGTCGCCGTGACACTGCTGGTTTCCTATGCCGTGCGCTTGACCGGCGACCCCGCGCTGATGCTCAGCCAGGGTTCGGGCAGCGTCACCGAACAAGACCTGGCCAACATCCGCCAGGCGCTGGGGCTGAACCGCCCCTTCCACGAGCAATACCTGTCGTACATGCAGGGCCTGTTGCACGGCGATTTCGGCCGCAGCTTCATGGGCGGCACGTCGGTTGCCAAGCTGATCGGCGACGCCCTGCCCGCCACGCTGATGCTGGCGTTTACGTCATTGATCGTGTCGATTCTGATTTCGTTGCCGCTGGGCATCCAGGCTGCGATCAAGCGCGGCAAGTCCACGGACCAGGCCATCCGCATCCTGTCGCTGGTGGGGCTGTCGTTTCCCAACTTCTGGCTGGCGCTGATGCTGGTGCTGCTGTTGTCGATCACCTTTCCGCTGCTGCCGCCTTCGGGCTGGAGCGGGCCAGCCAGCCTGGTGCTGCCGTCCTTGACGATGGCCATCATTCTTAGCGCCACCAACATCCGCCTGGTGCGCACCACCATGCTGGAAACGCTGTCGGCGCAATACATCATGGTGGCGCGCAGCAAGGGCCTGAAAGAGCGCGTGGTGCTGTACAAGCACGCGCTGCGCAACTGCGCGATTCCGCTCATCACGTATCTGGGCCTGCAATTCGGCGGCCTGATCGGCGGCATCGTCGTGATTGAAATGGTCTTCAACTGGCCTGGACTGGGCACGCTGGCCTTCGACGCCATTTCCGGCCGCGACTATCCGGTGCTGCAAGGCACGGTCACCGTGCTGGCCGCCGTCATCGTCCTGGTCAACCTGATCGTCGACATTGCCTACGGCATCGTCGACCCCCGTATCCGCACGCGCTAAGCCTTATGCAGACAACCACACCCCCCGCCGCGCCCCAGGCCTTCAAGCCGCGCAGCCGCTACCGTTCGCTGGAATTCGTGCTGGGCGCCATCCTGACGGGCGTCATGATCCTGCTGGTGCTGACGTCCGGCTGGCTGTTTCCCGACGGCGGCGAATCCATGGACCTGGCCTCGCGTTTGATGGCGCCGTTCACGTCGGCCGCGCATCCCTTCGGCACCGACCCCTTGGGCCGCGACGTGCTGGCCCGCGTGATCGTGGGCGGCAAGATCTCGCTGATGGTGGGCTTTGCCTCCGTCATCGGCGGCGCGCTGCTGGGCATCATCATGGGCCTGATCGCCGGCTACTACCGTGGCTTCTGGGACATGGTCGTCATGCGCTTTGCCGACGTGCAACTGGCGCTGCCGTTCATCCTGGTGGCCATCACGTTCATCGCCATCCTGGGTGGCGGCCTGTTCAACGTGATCTTCTTCATGATCGTGTCGCAGTGGGTGCAGTATGCGCGGCTGGTGCGCGCCCAGGTGCTGGCGCTGCGCGAGCGCGAGTTCGTGCTGGCCGCCCGCGCCTTTGGAGTGCGCGACCTGGCCATGATCCGCCATCACATCGTGCCCAACCTGCTGGGTCCGCTGGTCATCCTGATGACCTTGAACGTGGCCAACAACATCCTGCTGGAAAGCAGCCTGACCTTCCTGGGCTTGGGCGTGGATCCGATGATTCCCAGTTGGGGCGGCATGCTGGCCGATGGCCGCACTTACATGCAGACCGCATGGTGGGTCAGCGTCTTCCCCGGCCTGGCGATCATGCTGACCGTGCTGGGGCTTAATCTGTTGGGAGATTGGTTGCGAGACCGCCTGGACCCGACCGGAAAGGTGTAAAAGATCAGATGCCCCGCAAGGGGCATTTTTCTCTTTGCCGGATGCCGCAAGAACCCCGAAGGAATACGACGCATGTCTTTGCTTGAAAAATCATTTGACCGCACGCTGGACGCCTGGACCCATTCCTATCTGGCGCCCGTCTGGCGCGGCGCGGTGGTGGAAGGCTGGCTGTTTGAAGGTGTTGACGCGCGCCGTGCGGCAGAGGCGCGGCTGGCGCAGGCCGGCGTCACCGCGCGCTTTCGCAGCGCCTACAAGCCGCTGCTGCATTACTTCCTGGAAGAAGTCAATCGCGAAGGCCTGGTGTCGGTGCTGGTGCGCTATCCGCTGCACGAACACGCGCTGCCCAAGCGCTTTACGCTGGAAGCCTATCCGCTGGTCGCGTTGCTGGAAGGCGTGCGCGTCGTGATGCAGGAAGGCGGGTCCGATCTGCACCACGATCTGCACTACGACGTCACCCTGAGCTACGCCGATGGCCGCACGGTCGAGTCCCGCGTTTTCGCGCCCAACGTGCTGGGCGCGGCGCAAGATGGCACGCCCGAACTATCGCCCACGGGCTGGCTGCGCGTGCGTGATGCCGACGGGGCGGTGCAGACCGACGGCGCCCAAGCCACCGAATACCAGCAAGTGTTCCGCAGCATCGTGGACACCGTGCGCAACCATGCCTGGGGCGCGCACGAACCGTATTTCGACCGTCTGGAAATCCGGGTGGACCTGCCCGGCATGGACTTCGCGCTGCCGGTGGACGAAGAAATCGTCAGCACTTTTGAAGCCCTGCACGAAGACGTTTACTTCACGCTGCTGGAACATTTTCAGCACCACTCCGGCCGGCCGTCGGGCGACCGGGGCTTGCAGCCCGGCCAGATCATTCCCGACATCCGCCGCCATGACGGCGCGGCGCGTGTGCAAATTTCGCTTGAACCGTTTGCCCCGGTCGCTCCGGTTACGCCCGCCCTGCCCGATGCGCCGCTGGCGCAACGTCGCGAACCACTGACGGCCGCCCAGATTGCCGGCTGTGTGGCGGCGTTTGGCGGCGACACCTTTCAGGCGGTATCGCGCCAGGGGCGCCCGGTGCTGGGCACCTATGTGCGCGGACCCGGGCCGGCCGTCTTCATCTCGGGCGCGCAGCACGCCAATGAAACGTCCGGCATTGTCGGCGCGCTGCGCGCGGCGCAAACGTTGGCCGAACGCGGCAACGCGCACTTTGCGCTGGTCGCCGCCGAAAACCCCGATGGCTACGCCCTGTTCAACCGCCTGCGCGAACATCATCCGCGCCACATGCTGCACGCCTCGCGCTACAGCGCGCTGGGCGACGACATCGCCTACCGCGAACATGCACCGTTCTTTGAACGCGACGCGCGTCATCAGGCGCAGGCAATCAGCGGCGCGCAGTTGCACATCAACCTGCACGGCTACCCCGCGCATGAGTGGACGCGCCCCCTGTCCGGCTATCTGCCGCGCAACTTCGAGCTGTGGACCATTCCCAAGGGATTTTTCCTGGTGTTGCGCCATCATCCGGGCTGGCGCGCGCGCGCGCACCGGCTGATCGAAGGGGTCACCGCGCGCCTGGCCGCCAACGTGACCGGGCTGGTGGAATTCAACGCCCGCCAACTGGAACTCTTTCACGCACACGCGCTGGAAACCGGCTTCGAGGTCATGAACGGCATTCCGGTACAGATCACGGAGACGGATCGCGAGGATTTGCCCATGGCCTTGATTTCCGAGTTTCCGGATGAAACCGTCTACGGCGACCGCTTTGTCTTCGCGCATACTGTGCAAATGGAAACCGTCCTGGCCGCGACCGACCTGTATCGCTCGGGACTGTAAACACCAACAAGAACATGAATATCCGAGAACGCAACCACGGCGACGACCTGGCCTTGGCGGACATCTGGCTCCGCTCGGTCCGCGCCACGCATTCCTTCCTGACGGAAAAGGAAATCCAGGCGATGTACCCGCAGGTCCTCAACACCTATCTGCCATCGGTGCGGGTGTGGGTCTGTGAGGACGGCGACGGCGAGATCGCCGGCTTCATGGGGCTGTCAGGCAACAAAGTCGAAATGCTGTTCGTAGACGCCAGCAAACGGGGCAAAGGCGCCGGCCGCCGCCTGCTGAATTTCGCGCGCTCGCTGCACGGCACCCTGCTGGTGGACGTGAATGAACAGAATCCGCAAGCACACGGTTTTTACAAACATTACGGTTTCGTCGACACCGGCCGCTCCGCCCACGACGACGCCGGCCGCCCGTTTCCGATCGTGCATATGAAGCTGGCGGGTTGAGGGAAGCGATTGCGATGGGCTGCTTGATGGGTTTGCGCGTTGAAGGTCTGCTTTCTTCTATTTACCCGTGCGCGCTACACCCATCCTACGGCCTTCCGCGTGCCAATCGTAGGATGGGTGTAGCGCGAAAGACTGGCCAATAGAACGCGACTGCATAACGCGCGTAACCCATCGAACAGCGGCGCCATCCAATCGATCGCGATCATTGAGATGGGCTGCTTGATGGGTTTGCGCGCTGGGCATCTGCTTTCTTCTATTTACCCGTGCGCGCCACACCCATCCTACGTGCCTTCCGCTTCATGCCTTATTCGCCACGCTTTCATGGCCTGGCGGTACTTGTCCATGGCTTCGTCGTACATGTCGTACACGCACGGGATGCAGCCGCTGTTGCAGCATTCTTCCGGCGCGGGGCGTTCGGGGGGGACGGGCTGGGGATCGTCGTCGGGAATCGGGGTGGTGCTCATAGCCGAATGTTAACGCCGGGGCTGTCGCGTGTAGTCGGTGGCACTTTGACGCGCCTGCCAATCCGCGCGACGGATCTCGTAGCGCACCTTGACATTGGTGCCGTTGCCCGCCGCTTCGCCGACATAACGCATGCCGCTCTTTTCCAGCACGCGGCGTGACGCCGTATTGGATTGGATCGCCACCGCGCACAGCGCGTCGACCGGCAGCAGTTTGAAGCCCAACGAGATCAGCGCCGCTGAAATCTCCACGGCATAGCCACGGCCCCAGCATTCCGGCGCAAACGCATAGGCAAGCTCAATGGCGCCCTGCTCATCAGACACCGTGTACTTCAAGCCCGCGCGTCCGGCCAGCGTGCCCGTTTCCCGATCTTCCAGCACATACATGCCGTAGCCGTGGTCCAACCAATGAGCCTCGTTTTGCGCCAGATACAGCCGGCTGGCGGCGGCGTCGCGCGTGCCGCCCATCGTGGCCATCACGTCGGGATTGGTGTGCATCTGCTCGATAAACGGCAGATGCGCCTGGCTCATGCGCTGGGCACGCAACCGAGGGGTCAGGAATACGTCAGGGAAACCAGCGGACGGCATGACATTCTTTACGAAGATAGGGCGGGGATCCATCATAGCGGTGCTTGGCAGCCTATGGCATCCACCGCCCCATCAATGGCGAATGCCGCGCCGTTCAGACGCCAGCATTCGCCTCGCCCTGATGCGGGCGGCAGCCTTACTTGGACGGGCGGGCGCGCAAGGCGTCGGGCTTGTCGGCCTTGAGCGCGTCCAGGATCCGCTTGCCTACCCGACCATCTTGCGGCAGGCCACGGCGCTCTTGTTCGGCGCGCACGGCATCGCGGGTTTTGGCGCCGGGGATGCCGTCCGCTTCGCCCACATCGTAGCCACGTCCGTAAAGCGCCTCTTGCAATTCCTTGATCTCGGCGCGAGACAGGCCAGGGTCATCGGTAGGCCAGGCCGTGATGATGCCCGGACGGCCCTGCAAGCGGTTCAGCAACAACGACACCGCCAGGCCGTAACGGCGCGACTGGTTGTAGTGCAGGATGGCGTCGAAGTTGACTGTAGCCAGAAACACCGGCCCCTTGGCGCCGGTGGGCGCAAACAGATAGGCCTTTTCATCGTTGCCAGACGGCAGCTTCAGGACCGAACCATCACCCTGCTTCAACCCGGCTTGCGCCCATTGCGCAATGGTGCGGCGGTCTTGCGAACCCACGTATTCCGCGTCGGGTTCAGGCGGGATCGAAGCAGCCACGTCAGCCGGCACGCGCACTTCCACCACGGCGGGCAGGCCGTGCGTCCACTTGGCGCGGCGCTTGCGCAGGTGGTTGGCGGTGGAGGCCAGCGCGTCGGGCAGCGAATGGTAGAGGTCGATGCGGCCATCGCCATCACCGTCTGCCGCCAGTTCATAGAAAGACGTCGGGATGAACTGCGTCATGCCGAACGCACCGCTCCAGGAACCCACGAAGCTATCGGCCGGCACGGTCCCGTCGCGCAGCAGCCGCACCGACGCGTAAGCGTTCTTTTCCCACAGGGTCTTGTTCTCGGTGCAGGCGCGCGTCAACCAGGCGTTCAGCACATCGGTCTTGCCGATCTGCCGGCCGTAGTTGGTTTCGATACCAAAGATGGCGACCAGCGTCGCGGGGTCCACCTGGTATTGCTGCCCGATGGCGGACAGTTGCGGCCCCACCTTCTTCATCACGGCCAGGCCGTCGTTGACGCGCTCATCGTCCACGGTCTTGGCGATGTAGTCCCACCAGCTTTCGCGCCCTTCCGGCTGGCCCTTGGCCGACGCAACGGTCGTGGGCAGCAGCTTGGCGTTGGCGGTGTACTTGTCCCAATCGGCGACGGTCAAGCCATTGGCGGTGGCGCCGTTGCGCAACTTGGCGATACACGCCTTGGTGTCAAGCTCGGTCGGAATGATGACGGTGGGGGCTGCGGCAGCAGGTGCGGCGGTGGCTGCGGGTGTGGCAGCGGCGGCTGGCGTTGCAGACCCCGCGGAAGGCGCCGTTGCCGGCGCCGGCGCGGCTGCTGCCGGGGTAGCAGCGGGGGCCGCCGTCTTTGCCGCTTCCTGCGCGGCGACCACATCGTCAAAGCTGCGCTTGGGCGTCAAAGCCGGTTGCGGCTGTGCCGGCGCGGGCGTTGTCTGCGCGCGCGATCCGGTGGCGGACGCGGGCGATTGTGCCTGGGCGGCGCCCGCGGCCGCGGCCGTGAGGCAAGCCGCAAGCACAACACGGGAAAGGGTATCGATTCGAGGGCGTGATGAAGGCTGACGCATGGTAATCCTGAAAAATCGAAGTCAGCCAGGATCGTACCGCGACGGGCGGTTGAAATCGAACGCGCAGCTTGGCGCAATATTGGCGCGCCCCATCGCCGCCCCCTGGGCCGCGCCTCTGCGCGCCAATCTACTATCCCGGCCTCACTACGCGGAGCGACCCGTGCCGGACTCACCCGGCGGGCCGCGCAGTACGCGCAGGCAGAGGCTCATCGCGATCACGCTGAACAGCGCAAAGCCCAGCGTCTGCCCCAGCAGCACGCCTTCGGCGCCGCCGTAATGGGCGCCCAACCACACGAACGGCAAGGTCCCCACGGTAGCCCGCAACCATCCGATGACCGTGGAGTAAGTGGCGTATCCCAGGTTGTTGAACACGGCAATCGCCACGAAGAACAGGCTGTTCACCGCCCACGCGAAGCTGCCGAATCGGCAAAAGAAGATGATCAGGTCGCGCCCCGGTCCGGCCACCTGGAACATGTCGGCCACCCAGGGGGCAGCCAGCGCCAGCACCATGGCAGCGGCAAAGCCGTACAGCAAGGCCCAGCGCGAAGTCAGCCACACCGTTTGTTTCACGCGGTCCCATTGGCCCGAGCCCAGGTTCTGCCCAAGAATGGGACCAATCGCACCGGGCAGCACGAAGTACAGGGAATACGCCAGTTGCAGCACCCGGTCCACCACCGTTGCCCCCGCCATGACACTGGGGCCAAAGGTGGCATAGGTGGATACCGTGAAGATCACGGCCGCCGGCGTCGCCAATGCGGTCAGCGCGGCGGGCAATGCAATCTTGCCGATGGCAGCCAGATCAGCCAGCAGCGCTTGCCGAGCGGGCCACGCCACCAGGCGATGTTTGCCGAACACCAGCCAGGCGCCCAGCACCACCGTCGCCACCCGCCCCACCCCACCCGCCCAGGCAATGCCTTCCATGCCGCCGTCCAGGATGAAGATGACAATGGGGTCCAGCACCGCCACCGTCGCGGTGCCGGCCAGCAACACCCACATGGACTGCCGGCCGCGTCCGGACGCCCGCAGCAGGTTGGACAGCATCATGCCCACGCCCATCACAATCGCGAACGGCGTCGTGATCAACACATACGACAAGAGGTGCTCGCGCACGTCCTGGGCCAGCCCGATCGCTGCCGTGAACGGACCGATCGCCGTCAGGAAGATGGCACCGGCAGCCAGCGCGGCGCCTGCCATCAGGATCAACGATGCGCCCGACAACGTGCGTGCGCGCGCCATGTTCCCCGCGCCCAATGCGCGCGACACCAACGCGGCGCCGCCCACGGTCACGCCGATGCAGACCGAGGTAATGGTGAACTGCGTCATCGACCCAAAGCCCACCGCGCCCAGCACCGCTTCGTCTTGCAGCGTCCCCAGGTACAGCAACGACAAGAACTCCACGGCAAACACGGCCAGCATGCTGGCCCACCCGGTCAGGACCATTTCAAGCACATGCGGTCCCAGCGGCCCGGACACGAACCGGGCGCGCGTGCCGTCGGGGGGTGAGGCGGCGGGTGTCGAGGAGGATCGGGCCGTAGCCGGTACGTTCAAGGCGATGCCTACCGCGCCGCCGCCTGCCCGCGCAATTGCGCCAGACGCTCGATGGAAGCCTCATGCCCCTGGGCAGCGGCCGTCTCGTACCAGCGCAGCGCCTCTTTCATGTCCACCTGTTCCAGCATCAGGCCCTGCATGAACTGTGCCTCGGGGTTGCCGCGTTGCGCGTCGGCCAGCAAGGCTCGCAGGGCCTGGGCGTCTTCGCGTGGCGATTCACCATAGACGTGGGCGTTGCTGCCCACCGGGTCTTCGATCAGCCCGCGCAGTGAAGGCGCCGTGTGGGCGAACTGGTGGCGCCAGAACAAGGCAACCAGCAGCGTGAACGCAATCAAAAGCAAGGTCGAGATAAACAGGCTTTTACGTGTCATGAGTCAGAAGCACATCGGCAAGCCGCAACCGCGGCATCGCCTGGTTGAAAAACATCAGCGGGCAACCGGGGCGAACCAGTATTGCCACACGCTGCTTTCGTTGGAATACCACGGCAACATTCCGATGCTGTCCGACTCGCGCTGCACGGTCACCAGCAGGCCGCCTGCCTGCGGACGGAATATCGCCACGTGGCGCCTGACGCCCATGGATTCATGTTGGCGCCAGTCGTGCCGCACGCTGACCCACAGCCGGCCTTGCGTGCAGCCGGTATAGCGGCGGATGTCGTCCGGCATGTAGAACCCGCCCTCGCCGGACTTGGCCGCCGGATCCTCGCCGCCATCCAGCATGGGCAAGCGCGCCACGGAACGCGCACCCTGCCCGTCCAGGGCCAACACGTTCCATCCCTTGCCGTCGGCCGACAGCGACACCGTCGCGGCGGGCGTAGAGCGCCATTCCGGCAAGAGCGTGTCACGCATGCCGGGCAGCGCCAAGGGATACAGGAAAAAAGTGCGCAGATCCTTCAGCGAGTACGAGGGTTCACCCGAGCGCAACTCGCCCTGGGCGCGGTAGGTGCCCGCCAAGTCCGGGCATTGGGCCGGGTCCGACGCCAGCACCACCGGCGTTTCGCTCTTGAAAGACGGCCACTTTACCGACACCTCATCCACGCGGGAAACGCCGCAGCCGCTTAGTGCAAGCGCCATCAGCCCGGCCCCCGCATACTGGGCAAGCCGCCGCGCGCGGGGTGTGGAAATAGCGGATAGGGATGGATGCATGATGTGCCTTTCTTGCCGCCGCACGGGCGGCCTACGCAGCGTGCGGCGCGATGGGTTCGAGGCCTCGCTTGGCGACGAACTATATCTGAATCCCGCATCGCCGTTGCCAAGCCTGGCGCGGCAGAGAATAATCGGCACATCGCCACCGGCCGCTTCCCATGACACCGTTCCGAGGAAAACTCCGCATCCGGCACCTGGAAATCGTGCTGACCGTCTCCGAATTGGGCAACCTGTCCAAAGCGGCGGCGCAGTTGCACAGCACGCAGTCGGGCTTGTCGCGCGCCATCGCTGAAATCGAAGAGCTGGTTGGCGCGCGCCTGTTCGAGCGCACGGCCAAGGGCACGACCTGCACGCCGCTGGGCGACGCCATGTGCCGCCATGCCCGCCTGCTGCTTACTGACTTCCGCAAGGCCGAGATTGATCTGGCCGCCGTGTCGCGCGGCGACGAAGGCAGCCTGACGGTCGGCTGCTTTTCCATGTTCGCGGGCTGGCCGGTGGCTGAAGCCGCGCGTTCATTCCGCCAGGCCTATCCGCGCATCACGCTCACCATCGAGATCGGCACGCACGAGCGCCTGATCGAAGACCTGGACGCGGGTGCGCTGGACGTGCTGATCAGCCGCTTTTCGTCCACCGTCAACCCGCAGGTATACCGGTCCACGACCTTGCTGGAAGACCCCGTCGTGCTGGGCTGCGCCACGAATCATCCGCTGGCGGGGCTGCCGGACACCACGCTGGCCGACTATGTGGCTTACCCCTGGATTACCGCGTTGCCCGGCAGCCGCATCCGTGGCGAACTGGAAATGTCGCTGCGCCAGGCCGGTTTGGCAATTCCGGATATGATCGGCGCCCTGTCCCTGGAGTTTGGCCGCGAAATGCTGCTGGACGGGCACTACCTGTGGATGCTGCCCGGCAGCGTGGCCGCCGTCCGCCAGGCGCGTGGCGAACTGATCGTGCTGCCCGCGCGCCCCGCCATCAAGAAGTCGCCCCTTGCCGCGATATGGCGGCGCGATCGCCCCAGCACCCGACAGGCGCGCGCCTTCGCGGCGCACCTGGAGCAAGCCATCCAGGCGGATCAGACCGCGCTTGCCGCGTAAAGCACACGCTCAGGCCCCCGCGCTTACGCCTCCGCAATTAATCCTCATTGATCACGCCCCTTTTTATCGGAGCACCCATGTACGACTGGCTCAACGCACTGCCCAAGGCGGAACTGCACCTGCACCTGGAAGGCTCACTGGAACCCGAGCTGCTGTTCCAGTTGGCGCAACGCAACGGGGTTGCGCTGCCCTGGCCCGACATCGATGCCCTGCGCGGCGCCTATAACTACGGCAATCTTCAGGAATTCCTGGACCTGTACTACATGGGCGCCAACGTCTTGCGCACCGAACAGGACTTCTACGACCTGACCTGGGCCTATCTCCTGAAGTGCCGCGAGCAGAACGTGGTGCACACCGAACCCTTCTTCGACCCGCAGACGCACACCGACCGTGGCATTCCCTTCGCCGTCGTGCTGGAGGGCATCAGCCGGGCACTGGAAGACGGGCGCAAGCAACTGGGCGTATCCAGCGGGTTGATCCTGAGCTTTCTGCGCCACCTGCCCGAAGAACAGGCGATGCGCACCCTGGACGAGGCCCTGCCCTATCGCGACGCCTTTGTCGCCGTCGGCCTGGACAGCAGCGAAATGGGCTTTCCGCCGCGCCTGTTCCAGCGCGTATTCGACCGCGCCCGCGCCGAAGGCCTGCCCGCCGTGGCGCACGCGGGCGAGGAAGGCCCGCCGGAATACATCTGGGAAGCGCTGGACCTGCTGAAGGTGCTGCGCGTGGACCACGGCGTGCGCGCCGCCGAAGACCCGAACCTGATCGCGCGGCTGATCGACGAACAGATCCCCCTGACCGTCTGTCCGCTATCCAACACGCGGCTGCGCGTGTTCGAACACATGCGGGACCACAACATCCTGAAGCTGTTGGACGCGGGCGTGAAAGTCACGGTGAACTCCGACGACCCGGCTTACTTTGGCGGCTATGTGAACGAGAACTTCCATGCGCTGCATGAGCATCTGGGCATGACGCAGGAACAGGCCAAGGCGCTGGCGGACAACAGCCTGGATGCGCGGATCGTGAAGTGAAGCGGTGGCCATGCGTGTTCCGCATGGCCTTGATCAAATCCGGCATGACTGCACTGCCCCGTTCATCCCTACCATTAAGCCTTCCGGCGACGGCGCCTTTCGCGCCAGCCGCATCACAACCAGGCAAGGGGCAGATATGGGTCAACCCGTCCAGGCGGCGCTGCGAGCCGGCACGCTGACCGGCGTGCGAGAAGCCAGCGGCGTGTGTCGCTACAGCGCCATTCCCTATGCGCAGGCACCCGTGGGCAGCCTGCGTTTTGCGCCGCCGCAGCCACCAACGTGGCGCGGCGAGCGCGACGCCACCCGGGCGGGGCCGGTATCGCCACAACTGCCCTCGCGGCTGCGCGAGGCCATGGGCGATTTCGATACCCCGCAATCCGAAGACTGCCTGCACCTGACGGTGTGGACGCCAGGCGCGGGCCAACAGCGCCGGCCGGTGGTCGTGTGGTTGCATGGCGGCGCGTGGCAAAGCGGTGGCGGCGCGCTGGACTGGTACGACGGTGCTGGCCTGGCGGCGCGTGGCGACCTGGTGGTCGTGGCCGTCAACTATCGCCTGGCCGCATTGGGCTGGCTCTATGTGCCGGGGCAGACCGCCAACGTGGGCCTGCTGGATCAGGAAGCCGCCATTGATTGGGTGCTGGACAACATCCAGGACCTGGGCGGTGACCCCGAACGCATCACGCTCATGGGCCAATCGGCCGGCGCGTCGTCCATCTGCGCGATGTTGGCGCGCCGTCCGCGCTTTTCGCGCGCCATTCTGCAAAGCGCCGCGCTGGGTCGGGGGTTCCGCACCGCATCCCAAGCCGACGCGCTGGGACGTGCCTTTCTACAAGCCGCCGGCGTTGATACCCTGGAAGCCGCGCGCGCGCTTCCCGTGTCCGCATTGCTGGCCGCGCAGCAGGCGCCCGCCGTGGCCGACGCGCTACGCGCCGAAGGCAGCAGCCGCAGCCAATTCGGCCCCGTTCTGGACGGACAGGTATTGCCCGAAGACATTGCACCGGCACTGCGCCAGGCCGCGTCGCGCGCGGATGTGCTGGTGGCGTATACCCGCGACGAAATGGCCGCGTTTCCCGGCCATGCCGTGGATGCGGCCAGCAGCAAGATGGGCGACGAGGTTTTCGGCGCGCCTTCCCGCCTGTGGGCGCAAGAGGCGTTGGCCCAAGGTCGCCAAGCCTGGTTGGCGCGCTTTGACGTGGCGCCTTCCGTGCGCTTCGGCGCCTGCCATTGCATTGAATTGCCCTTCGTGTTCGGCACGCTGTCGGCCTTTGCCGATGCGCCCATGCTGGCAGGGTTGGGCCAAGCTCACGCTGAACAGCTGGTGGCGCAGACCCAGCGTGCATGGATAGCGTTCATACGCGGCGATGCACCTGACTGGCCGATGGCGCCGCATCAGCAACTGCTGGCCTGAACTATCGGGCGGCGCAGCCAAGCGAATAAGCAAAGCAAACAAACCAAGCAACACAACAAGGGGAATTCCATGTTCAAGCAAACCGTGCTGGCGCTTGCGCTGCTGGCGCCATTGGCCGTTCAGACCGCGCAGGCCGCCTATCCCGACAAAGCAGTGAAGATCATCGTGTCGAATCCGCCGGGCGGGCCGGTGGACGTGATGCTGCGCGTTCTGGCCAGCAAGCTCGGCGCGGCCTGGGGCCAGCCTGTGGTGGTCGAAAATCGGCCCGGCGCGTCCGGCATCATCAGCACCAGCGCGCTGGTCAAGTCCGCGCCCGACGGCTACACCCTGGGCATGGTGGTGGCCTCGTCGGTCACCATCGTGCCCTTCGCGGTGGACAGCCTGCCGTTCGATACCGAAAAAGATCTGCAACCCATTTCACTGGTGGCGCGCACGCCGTTCATTTTCATCGTGCCCAAGGACAGCCCCATCAAGACCTGGGACGACTTTGTGCGCGAGAGCAAAACGCGCAGCCTGAGCGTGGGCTCGTTTTCAATCGGCACAGCGTTCCACCTGGTGTGGGAACAGACCGCGCGGCGCGCGGGAATCACGGCGTTGTACGTGCCATCGTCGTCATCGGGCAAGACACAAAACGATCTGATCGGCGGCCAACTGGATGTGGGCCTGGATGCGCCCTCCAGTTCGAAGGGTTTGATCGACAGCGGCCGGCTGCGTGCGTTGGCCATCACCAGCCCGCAACGTTTCGGCGGCTTGCCCGACACGCCGACGCTGAAGGAATCCGGTTTGAAGGACTACGCGCCGCAACCCTGGATTGGCCTGATGGCGCCCGCCGGCGTGCCGCAAGACCGCGTGGCGCTGATCCAGAAAGCCGTGTCGGACATCTTGAAGCAGCCGGAGATGCGCGCCCAAATGGAAACGCTGGGGATGATACCCATCGGCAGTACCCCTGCGGAACTCGCGTCCACGATCAAGGCGGATCGCGCCGATATGGCGCCGCTGATCAAGGAGTTGGGCATCAAATTGCAGTAGCAAAAATTTCACGGCTCGGAATCAAACGGGCCGGAATTTAAGCATCCGTAACAAACGCGCCGGCCGCGCCGCGCTTGGGTAAGATCCTCAGCCAATAACAGGTTAACAACCACGAGGAGACCACCCCATGCCGTCTTGCAAACCGCTGTTCCGGCTGGCGCCGCTGGCGCTCGCCGCCCATCTTCTGATCGCTGGCCCGGCCGCCGCGCAACCGGCGCCCGGCACGCAAGGCCCGCTGATGCCCGCGCCCAATGCGGCGCTGTCCGAGCAGATCGAGCAGCGCGCCCGTGCCATTGAGGACAAACTCATCGCGTGGCGCCGCGACATTCATCAGCACCCCGAATTGGGCAACCAGGAAACGCGCACCGCCAAGCTGGTCGCCGACCATCTGCGCGCGCTGGGCATGGACGTGAAGACAGGCGTGGCCGGCACGGGCGTTGTTGCGGTGCTCAAGGGTGGCAAGCCCGGCCCGGTTGTCGCGCTGCGCGCCGACATGGATGCGCTTCCCGTCAAGGAACAGGTGGACGTGCCCTTCGCGTCGAAAGCCAAGGGCACGTATCTGGGCAAGGAAGTCGACGTCATGCACGCCTGCGGCCACGACACCCACACCGCCATCCTGATGGCCACGGCTGAAGTGCTGGCCGGCATGAAAGACCAGTTGCCCGGCAGCGTGAAATTCATCTTCCAGCCCGCCGAGGAAAGCCCCGCCGACTTCGAACCCGACGGCAAGAAGATCTGGGGTGCCAAGATGATGGTGCAGGAAGGTGTGTTGGAAAATCCCAAGGTGGACGCCATCTTCGGCCTGCACGTGTCCAGCGCCTATCCGGCGGGTTGGCTGTCGTGGCGCAGCGGCCCCGCCATGGCGGCGGCGGACCAATTCTGGATCGACGTCACCGGCAAACAGACGCACGGCGCGCGCCCCTGGTCGGGCATTGATCCTATCGTCGTCAGCTCGCAGATCATCCTGGGCCTGCAGACCATTCCCAGCCGCCAGATCAACAGCATGCTGGAGCCCGCCGTCATCACCGTGGGCGCCATCCACGGCGGCAACCGCATGAACATCGTGCCGGACAGCGTGGCCATGACGGGCACCATCCGCACCTACGACGAAGGCATGAAGAAGGACATCCACCAACGCATCGCCCGCACCGCCGACATGATTGCGCAAAGCGCCGGCGCCCGCGCGGATGTGCGCGTGGTCGAGCTCTACAACGCCACCGTCAACCCACCCGCCTTGACCGAGCAAATGGGCGCGACGCTGCGGCGTGTGGCGGGCGAAGGCAACTATGGTCTGCAACCCAAGTCCACGGCGTCGGAGGACTTTTCCTTCTATCAGGAAAAGGTGCCGGGCATGTTCTTCTACCTGGGCGTCACGCCCAAGGGCACCGACGTGGACAAGGCCGCCCCCAACCATTCGCCGCGCTTTTACGTGGATGAATCGGGTTTGATCAACGGCGTGCGTGCCCTGTCCAACCTGACCATCGACTACCTGGCCCGCGCGCAACAAGGAACCTGACCAACGCCTTGCGGCCATCCCGCATTGACGCCCGGCCAGCCCCTGGATACATTGGCCGGCAACCCTGCGCCATCGACATCGATGGCGTTGCCTTTTTTACCCCGAGTGCGTTTGCGTTTGCGTCTGCGTTTAGGTGTACGTGTACGTGGACGCCTCGGGGCCAATCCGCATCAACCCAGGAATTTCCATGAACAGCTACCGCGTCGGCATCGCCGGCTTCGGCGCCATCGGCCAGGCCGTGGCGCAATCCCTGGATGCCGGGCTACCCGGCCTGACCCTTGCCGCCGTTGCGGTACGCGACCCCAAGGCCGCGCCCGACTTTGCGTGGACCCAGGCAGCACCGGTCTTCACCACCATCGATGCGCTGCACGAGCATTGCGATGTGGTGGTGGAATGCGCGCCCGCGTCGGTGTTCCGCAACATTGCCGAACCCGTTCTGCGCGCCGGCAAGAAGATGGTGGTGCTGAGTTCCGGCGCGCTGCTGCGTAACGATGACCTGATCGAACTCGCCCGCCAGCATCACGGGCAGATCCTGGTGCCGTCGGGCGCCATCCTGGGGCTGGACGCCATCACCGCCGCCGCCGAAGGCGTCATCCACTCCGTCACGATGATCACCCGCAAGCCGCCGCGCGGCCTGATGGGCGCGCCCTACCTCACCGACAACAACATCAATCTTGAAGGCCTGACCGAACCGCGCCTGATCTTCCGGGGATCGCCGCGCGAAGCCGCCACGGGTTTCCCTGCCAATTTGAACGTGGCGGTAAGCGTGTCCTTGGCGGGCATCGGGCCCGACAAGACCACGCTGGAAATCTGGGCCGACCCGTCCTTGGAACGTAACGTGCACCGTGTGGAAGTCGTGTCGGATGCCGCCATGTTCTCGATGGAAATCCAGAACATTCCGTCCGCCAACCCCAAGACCGGCCGCATCACCGCGCAAAGCGTCATCGCGGCGTTGCGCAAGCTGACCGGGCCGTTGCGCGTGGGGACCTGAGCCGAATCACGCCGCCTCGCGCAGCGCGGCCTCGTCTTGCGGCGGCGCCATCGGACCCGTCGTCCACCCGCCCACGCCGTCCAGATGCAGCCGATGGGTATGGAACGGGTCCAGCGTGCTGCGATGCCCCACGCTGACCAGCATGCACTCAGGCAAGGCGCTGCGCAGCAAGCCGTACAGCATGTGCTCCAGCCCTTCGTCCGTGGCGGACGTGGCTTCGTCCAGGAACACGATGGCCGGGCGGTTGAACAGCACGCGCGCAAACGCCACGCGCTGCTGCTCACCAATGGACAGGATGCGCGACCAATCCGCTACCTCGTCCAGCCGTTGGCTCAGATGCCCCAGGTTGACCAGTCGCAATGCATCCGCCAGCCGCGCGTCATCTTGCGGCAGCGCTTGCCCGGGATAAGCCACCGCGCTGCGCAGATCACCCAGCGGCAGATACGGCCGCTGCGACAGGAACAGGGCCGCCGTCCCCTCGGGCCGCCGCACATGGCCTTGCGCATAGGGCCACAAGCCCGCCAGCGCACGCAGCAAGGTGGTCTTGCCGCTACCGGACGGCCCCTTGATCAGCAAGGTCTGCCCCGGACGCAAACGCAGGTTCAAGCCCTGCAGCAAGGCGTGGCCGTCGGGCCGCCTGACCGTCACGTCGTTGATGTCCAGGCCGTCGGGCAAGGGTTCCGTATCCACCGAGGGCAACGCACGCGCGGCTTCGTTGGCGTCCAGAAAACCATTCAGCCGGTCCAGCGTGGCGCGGTACTGCGCAAAGCTGTCGTATGACGTACGAAAGAACGACAGCGCGTCCTGCACCTGGCCGAACGCCTGCGACGTTTGAATGACGTCACCCAGCTTGATCGCCCCGCTGAAAAAGCGCGGCGCTTGCAGGATGAAGGGAAACACCACCGCCACCTGGCTTACAGACAGGTTGAAGCCGTCGAACTTCAGACCCCGATAGACGCGCGCCCACAGATTGGCGATGTAGGCGCTAAAGCGCGTCCACAAGTTGCCGCGCTCGACCGCTTCGCCTTGATAGAACGCCACGTTCTCAGCGTTTTCGCGCAGCCGGACCAGCGCATAGCGGAAGTTGGCGGTCAGCCGTTCAGACAGGAAATTCAACTTGATCAGCGGCCGGCCGATCTTGAAGGCGAACCACGTGGCGACGATGACGTACAGGAACACCACGAACACCATGGCACGCGGAATTTCCACGCCCGCCACCGTCAAGGGGCCGGACAAGCCCCACAAGATGCCGGTGAACGCCACCAAGGACACAATCGCGCTTAACGCGCCGATGGCGAGCGTGCGCGACCCGGTCACGAACATCGAGATGTCTTGTTCGATGCGCTGGTCGGGGTTGTCCACGGGCTCATCCACGAAGTGGCCCCGGTAGTACGCGCCCGCGCCCAGCCAGTCCCGCGTGAGTCGGTCGTTAAGCCACACGCGCCAATGGATGTCGAAGGCCTGGCCCACGTAGCTGTCGGCCAACGCGCGCACCACGTGCACACAGGCCAGCACCGAAAAAATGCCTAGAAAGCGCCAGAACGCGGTCTGGTCCAGCGCTTGCAGCGCGCTGTAAAAGCCGTTGTACCAAAACGAGAACAGCACCGTCATGCGCACGGCAGCCATGGCCAACAGCAGCAGCAAGGCCAGCGTCAGCAAGGGTCGCCAACTGCGCCGGGGCGTCAGATACGGCCAGGCCAGGCGCCAGAACTTGCGACCCCAATCGGTCGTGCGCGCCAGCACCACGGCCACCACGGCCAACGCCACTGCCGTGATGCCAAACGCGCTCGCCAGCCAGATGGCGCTGTCCACCAATTGCCGCTGCCAGTTCAGATCCATCGACACGCCCCTATCAACACCGATCCTGGTTAGACGGAGCCTTTGTTCGGGGTTCCACGAAAAATGCGGTCTTAAGCGTCGCTTAAGCGTTCTGGCTGGGTAGCTGAAGGCGGAATGAAAGCATGGGCAGCGTCAGCGCGTGCCCAGGTCCAGATTGGCGAACACATCGGCCAAGCCAGGCACCGAGCGCGCGGGCCAGATGGCGCTCAGGTCGAAGCTGGGCAGTGCCTGGCCATCGCGTACTTCGCAAAAGCGCACGCCGCCAAAGTTCATCGTGCGGATCCAACTGGGCAGCAAGGCCACGCCGCATCCACCCGCCACGCAAGACAGCACCGTCAACGTGCGATTGGCCTCTTGCGCGACTTGCGCGTCGTGGCCGCCCTTGCGCATGGCGTCCAGAATGCCCGCATAGAACGCCGGCAGTTGCGCCTGCGGATACATCACCAGCCCGGCTTGCGCGATCTGCGCCATGGATACCGTGCCGTCGTCAGCCACGTCGAACTCGTCCGGCACGGCGGCCACCAGGCGGTCGCGCAACAGTTGCCGTTCGCGCATGCGCCCGCCCACCGCCACCGGCGTGTGCATCAGGCCGATGTCGATCTCGCCCGTTTGCAGCGCGTCTGCCTGCTCGGCATTGCTCATTTCGCGCAAGATCACGCGCACGCCGGGCGCTTGCCGCCGCATTTCGCGCAGCGCGCGCGGCAAGGTGTCGAACAGCGCCGACGACACCAGGCCCACCGTCAACTGCCCTGCGCTGCCGCGCCCGATCTCGCGCGCGCGGTGCGCTGCCGCGTCGATGCGGGCCACGCTGATGCGCACGTCTTCCAGAATGGCCAGCGCGGCGGGCGTGGGCGCGGCCCCCAGCCGCGACCGCTCAAAGAGGCGCACGCCCAGATCTTTTTCCATGCGGCTTAGCGCCTGGCTCAGAGCGGGTTGCGCAATGCCCAGCCATTCAGACGCACGGCTCACGCTGCCGTGGTCCACCACCGCCAGGAAATACCGCAGGTGCCGGGTTTCCATATTGATCCGATATATAAAACGCACACTTAACCAATAGAAAACTATACCTCGACTCCCTAGAATCCGGCCTATAGAAGAGCGCGCCGCAATGCCCGCGCCACGGACAGGAGACTGATTTGCCCCCGCTTTCGATCGGCGCCGCCGTCGACACCCATGCACACGTATTCCGGCAAGGCCTGGCGCTGGCCGGCACGCGCCGCCATACGCCGGACTACGACGCCACCCTGGCCGACTACCTGGCCCTGCTGGACGCGCACGGCTTGAGCCATGGCGTGCTGGTGCAACCCAGCTTTCTGGGCACCGACAACAGCCACATGGTGCAAGCGCTGCGTGCGGCGCCGGCGCGTTTGCGCGGGGTGGCGGTGGTGTCGCCGGACATCACGGACGCGCAGCTACACGCGCTGGCCGACGCCGGCGTGGTGGGCATCCGCTTGAATCTGATCGGCCTGCCCTCCCCCGCCTTGCACACCGCCCCTTGGCAGGCCTTGTTGGCCCGTGTCAATGCGCTGGGCTGGCATGTAGAAGTCCATTTGCAGGCCGCGCGTTTGCATGAGGTCTTGCCCGCGCTGCTGGCGGCGGCTTGCCGCGTGGTGGTCGACCACTTCGGCCGCCCCGATCCGGCGCTGGGTGTGTCCGACCCCGGCTTTGCCTACCTGCTGCAACACGCCGACAGCGGCCAGGTGTGGGTGAAGCTCTCCGCGCCCTACCGCAACTGGGTGGGCACTGAATGCGCCACATCCGGCCGCCAGGCCACTCAGCTTTTGCTTCAGGCCTACACGGCCGAACGCCTGATGTGGGGCAGTGACTGGCCGCACACCGAACATCGCGACGTGGCGTCCTACCCCGCGGCAACGCAATGGCTGGACGCCTGGATCGACGACCCAACGCAACGGCGTGGCGTGCTTGCGGATACGCCGTTGCAATTATTCCAATTCCAAGGAGACAAACCATGAACGCATTCTTCAAACGACTGGCCCACCGTGGCAGCGTGCTGATGGCGGCAGGCCTGCTGGCGGGCGCTGCGGGCGCCGCATCGGCGGCCTATCCCGAACGCCCGGTCACGCTGGTGGTGACGTACCCGCCCGGCGGCACCGTGGATGTCGTTGCCCGCCTGATCGGCCCGAAGCTGGCCGCCGAACTGGGCCAACCCGTGGTGATTGAAAACCGGGGCGGCGCGGGCGGCATGATCGGCGGCGCGGTCGTGGCCAAGGCGCAGCCCGACGGCTACACCTTGATGCTGGACGCCTCCAACCACGCGCAGAATCCCGCGCTGCATTCCAAGATGCAGTTCGACACGCTGACCGCCTTCGCGCCCGTTTCCTTGCTGCTGCGCGTGCCCAATGTGCTGGTCGTGACACCGTCGTATGAAGTGAAATCGGTGGCAGACCTGATCCGGCTGGGTCAGGCCGACGCCAAGGAACCGGTGTACTACGCATCGGCCGGCCCCGGCTCGGCGCAGCACCTGGCCGGTGAGTTGTTCAACCTGCTTGCCAAGACGCATCTGCAACACGTGGCCTATAAGGGCGGCGGCCCAGCCATGATCGACGTCATGTCGGGCCAGGTGCCCGTCATGTTCGCCAGCATGGGTTCGTCGTGGCAGCACGTGAAGAACGGCAAGCTGCGCGCGGTGGCGGTTGGCGGTTCAGAGCGTTCCAAGGCCGCCCCCGATCTGCCCACCATCGCCGAGTCCGGCGTGCCGGGCTACGAAACCTATGAATGGAATGCCGTGTTCGCACCGGCCGGCACGCCGCCCGCCATCGTGGACCAGGTATCGCAAGCGCTGGCCAAGGTGTTGAAGGACCCCGCCATCGCCGCGCAGTTGGCCGGTATCGGCGCGGAACCCATCGGCTCGACCCCGGCCGAACTCGACACCTTCCGCCGCGCTGAAATTGCCAAATGGCAGCGCGTCGTCAAGGAAGCCAATCTGAAACTGGACTAACGGACCTGACGAAGGGTGCGGACTAAGAGACCGGACGAACAGACTGATTCAACAGACCTGCCGGGTCTACTCAGCGCGGTTTGCTGACAGGGCCCGGTCTGCTAAAAGCCGCCGGACTTGCGGCGTCCTCACGGGCGCCGTTTTTTTTTGGATGCGTCTTACGGGGCGCTTTTTTTTCGGATGCGCGCGCGGCGCTATCATTGCGGCTTGGCTACCGTACATCGCAGAGAGCAGCAAGATGGACAAAATTCGACTCGACAAATGGCTCTGGGCCGCGCGCTTTTACAAGACGCGCAGCCTTGCCGTGCAAGAGATCGGCAAGGGCCGCGTCTTTGTCAACGACCAGGCCGCCAAACCGTCGCGCGAGGTCTCGGCCGGCGACCGCGTCACCATCCGCAAGGAAGACCCCGCGCTACACGTGCGGGTCGTTGCGGTGAGCGGCGTGCGTGGCCCCGCGCCGGTTGCGCGCCTGTTGTACGAAGAAACGCCCGACAGCATTGCCGCGCGTGAACGCGCGGCGGAAATGCGGCGCCTGGCGCCGGAACCCGCGTTGGGCATTGAAACCGGCCGCCCCACCAAACGCGACCGCCGGCTGATCGACATGATGCGGGGTAAGTAAGCATCATGAAACGCAGCTCAAGCGGCGGCCTGGTCTATTCCACCGAAACCGGCCGCATGTGTCCGACGTGCCGCCAGGCGCTTGCGCAATGCCTATGCAAAGCCGCCGCCCGCGCCACGCCCTCCGGTGACGGCGTGGCGCGCGTATCGCGCGAAACCAAGGGGCGTGGCGGCAAAAGCGTGACGGTCGTGCGCGGGCTGGCACTGGACCCGGTGGCGCTTGCCGCCCTGGGCAAGCAACTGCGCACCGCATGCGGCTCGGGTGGCACCACCAAGGATGGCGTGATCGAGGTGCAAGGCGACCACTGCGAACGCATCATCAACGCGCTGACAAGCAGCGGCCATCGCGCCAAGCGCGCGGGCGGCTGAACCTGACGAGACACTCATGAATGATTTGCCAATAAGCAGCGTGGCCAGTTGGCACGCGCATGTGTACTTCGGCGCGGCCAGCCGCGATGCCGCGTTGGCGTTGCGCGAACGCGTGCTTGCGCAGTGGGACGGCAAGATGGAAATGGGGCGCTTTCATGAGCGCCCCGTCGGTCCGCATCCGCTTTGGAGCTACCAGATTGCGTTCGCGCCCGAGCACTTCGCCGACATCGCCACCTGGCTCACCCTGAACCACGGTGAGCTGGACGTGTTCATGCATCCGAACACGGGCGATTCGCTGCGCGACCACCGCGATTGCGCGGTGTGGATCGGGCACAGCCATGTGCTGAACCTGCACGCGCTGGGCGGCTGATTTTGCGGGCGTAAAGCGCTTGCCCCGCTGGCGCGGGGCGGCTGCCCCCTTACAGCGCGCGGCCCACAATCAGCGGGTCCAGCGCCAGGCCGGGTTCACCGCTCTTGCCCTCGTAGGGCAGGCGGTTCAGCACATAGCGCATCGCGTTCAGGCGCGCGCGCTTCTTGCAATCCGACTTCACCACAATCCACGGCGCATCCGCGGTATCCGTATGCGCGAACATCGCTTCTTTGGCGCGTGTGTAATCGTCCCACTTGTCCAAGGACGCCAGGTCCACCGGGCTCAGCTTCCATTGCTTGAGCGGATGCACCTTGCGCTGCAAGAAGCGGCGACGCTGCTCTTCGCGGCTGACCGAAAACCAGAACTTCACCAGGTGGATGCCGCTGGATACCAGGTGGCGTTCAAAGTCCGGCACCTGGCGCAGGAAGTCCTGATATTCCTGTTGCGAGCAAAAGCCCATCACGCGCTCAACCCCAGCGCGGTTGTACCAGGACCGATCGAACATCACGATCTCGCCGGCGGTCGGCAGATGCTGCACATAGCGCTGGAAGTACCACTGGCCCTTCTCGGTATCCGACGGCTTTTCCAGCGCCACCACGCGCGCGCCACGCGGATTCAAGTGTTCCATCATGCGCTTGATGGTCCCGCCCTTGCCCGCCGCATCGCGCCCTTCAAACAGAATCACCACGCGCTGCCCGGTGGCCTTGACCCAGGCTTGCAGCTTCAGCAACTCCACCTGCAACTGGTACTTCTGCTTTTCGTAATTGCGGCGCAGCATGCGGTGGCGATAGGGGTAGATGCCTTCGCGCCAGTCCATCGCCAGCTCTTCGTCGGGGTTGCGCCGCGTGGCGGGCGCCTGCGTGTTGGCCTCCAACAGCGCGCGATGCACGGCGCGCGCGTCGTCGGCCGACAGTTCTTCGATGACGGAACGCAGCGCCTCGTGGGCTTGCGCTTCCGGGCCTACGGTATAGCGGCGGGCAATGTCCGCCAGCACCGACACCGTTTCCTGCCGCGCGGCGTCTTCCCGAGCCGCCACCTGAGCCGCCTGCAGCCCTGCTGCCTGGGTTGCTGCCTGATTCGCTGACTCGGTCACTGCCGGGGTCACTGCGTGCTTGCCTCGCGCCACCCGTGCCTTGTCGGCCTTGTCAGCGGACGGGCCCGTGGCCGCGGCGCTGCGGGTCGCGGCGCTGCGTTTGGCGACGCTTGGCGACGCACTGCGGCGCTTGCGCGGCGCGGCGGCAACGTTGTCCGGGGTGGCTTGCGGTGTCTTGTCTGTCATCGATCCTGTCCTTGCTGCGCTTGTCGTCTGCCCGCCGGCCAGCCCAGGGCGAGCGGCCCGTCAGGGCAAGGCGCAACCCTACCTGCTTGCATGCGGCGTGGAATTGACGAGAATCAAAGGTTGTAACATTTTTTACAACGCCAGGCGCCGCTACACTACCGAATCCTCATCGCTCCCTGCTTCTCATGTGGTCACGCATCAAGCGCTTTCTGTCCGGCCCGCCCCCGCCTGAAGATCCTTTCCGGCAAACCGTGAGCTTCGACGAGGCCGGATTCACCCGGCACTGCGAGCTGGCGCGCGCGATGGGCTTGCAAGCGTTCTGGCCTTGGGCGGACGTGCACGAGTTCGGCTTTTCGTTCCAGCGCGCGCTCTATCCCGACCCCTGGTATGGCGACTACATGGAAAGCCTGTGGTACCTGTGGGTGCGCTGCGAAGACGGCGACATGATGCGGGTGTTCATTGATGAACGGCTGCTGGACGCCGACCACTTGCCGCCCGCGCTGCTGCGCAACCTGCCTGGGCTGGACATCGGCGTGCTGCACGCCGGGCTGGCCACCGCGCGCGGCGGGCTGCGCCATTTCAAAGGTGAAGGCGAATGGGCGGCCTGGCGCCGCGATGCCGCCGGGGAATAGCGCGGCATGCGGGTGCCTGGCACGGCACTTGCTGACGTTGAATCCTTTATTCGCCTTCATTGACGTCGTCAAACCCGCTGACTACAGTCAAGCCCAATGACCCCATTTTTCGGTGCGCCATGAACTCCCAGGAAAACACGCTCTCGCCATGGAAGCGCTTACGCGCGCACCGTGGCGGGCGCGTCGCGTTAAGTGCAGGCGTGATCGTGCTGGTAGCCATCGCGGCCACCCAGGGTTGGGACCACCTGGGCGAACGTGCACAGGAAAAGGTCGCCACCGCTGAAATCCGCAAAGTCGCCGACACGCTCAGCCAGATGGTGGCGGGCGCCGAGGGCGAGCCGGAGACGCTGCCGTCCATCGACCCCACGCCCAAGGCCACGGGTTTTTATGGCGAACTGGAACGGGCCGTGAAGACCGTGGCCAGTGAACGGGTAGCGCAGCACAAGGCCTATCTGACCGAACTGAAAGACATCGGCATGCCCCGGCTGCTGGATGCGCACCGGCTGGCGCTGGACACGGGCCTGGTGGAAAGCCGGATGATTCTTGAGCAGGCCGAGCGCCTGGTGCCGAAGTATCGCGACCAAAGCATCCGGGTGCTGCAAGACATGCCGGAGCTGATCCGATCGTTGGCCATCCGCGAACCCGAAAAGCAGAAGATGATGAGCACCCTGACCTCGACCCTGGCGCGCCGCAGCGACAGCCTGGGCAAAGTCTGGCTGCTGGAAACGCGCATCCTGCACGAGTTCGGCCAGATGATTTCACTGCTGGATGACAACCGCCAGTATTGGTACGCCGACCATGACGAGCTGATGTTTGAACGCGACGGCGACTTGAAGCGGTTTCACCAGCACATGGTGCAGATCAACAAGATGGCGCTTGAACAGGAACAGTTAGGCAAGCAGCAGTTGGCGAACCTGTTCGCGGTACTGCCTTAAGCGGGTACTTCCTTAAGCGTCTGCGGTGCCGCCCGGCGCCGCGCCGTCAAAACGGCTTGACCACCACCAGCGTCACGATGACCGCGCACGCGATCACGGTGAATGGCGCATAAAGGTCCACCAGCGGCGGGCGCTTGAGCGAGCCGTTGACCATCCGGCGCAACGACGCGCTTTGCATGCCCAACAAGGCCGACAGCGCCAGCGCGCAGCCCACCTTGACCCAGATCCAGTTCATGGCGAACCAGCCGAACGTCATGGCCAGGTGCAGGCCGATCAGCCAAGACACCACCATGGCCGGCGTGGTGACCCACAGCGTCCAGCGCCGCAGCGCGCCCAGCATCTTGCGTTCTTTCGGCGCTTCGTCGCTGTCCTGCGGTTGCGAGGACAACAGGAACAACGAGACAAACAGCGAGCCGACCATCCACGTAACCACGGCCGCCACGTGGGCCATCTTCAAGAGTTGGTAGGTCATGGCGCGGGCTTGTCGCCGCCTGCTTCGGGTGTCGGTTCGGCTTTTTCGTTGATGGCGGGCGGGCCCGGGGGGCCGTTCGCCGTGGCCGGGTTCAGCGTGTCGGCCGGTGCGTCGGGCGACACCACGGGGTCGGCAGGCGGCTCGGCGGGCTTGGACGCCGCCGGCGGCGTGGGCGGTACGGGCTGAGCGGCTCCGGCAGGGCTGGGCGCAGCCGAATGGGGCACAACCTGCGGCACAACCTGGGGCGCAAGCTTGGGCGAAACATGGGGCGCCGCGGCGGCCTCGGCATCGGGCAGGAAACGCTGCAAGAGCTGGAAAAACCCTTCGTAGAACTTTGGCCGCGACACCGTCTGGCTGGCCGTCTTCACCAGCGAATCGTCGCTGGAACCAAACGGCATCGACACCTGCCCTAGCACGCTGACGCCCACGCTGGCCGAGCTGCTGGTGCGCTTGATGGAATAACGGTCTTGCACCGCATTGGCGAACACCGTGGCGCGCTGGTTGGCGCTGCCGTCCGAGGCGCAGTCGATATTGAAATTGATCTGCGTGTGCAAGCCGTCTTCACCCTGGAAGTTCTTGTGGCCGGACACCCGCGCCGGGTCGAAGCGATCGATGTTGTAGCCCTGGCTGAGCAAGGCGCGGCGGCCCGCATCGCAGGCCGTGGTGCTGGCGGTGGGAAAGGTGCGCGAGAACACGTCGTTCTGCGTGAAGTCTTCGCGTTCGTAGGCCGGTTTGGGGGAGGTACATCCCGCCAGGATCGCCGTCAGGCAGACAAACAGGGACACAGGCAGACGACGGGTAACGCAGGGCATGAGGGGTCCAGCTTTTGGCGTAAAGCGGGCATTATCGACCAGAAAGAAACCGCTGGCGAATGACTGGCCGACGATTCCCCCTGGGCCGTGATGCGTTGAAACAGTTAAATCACCCGGATACACCTCACCTCGTGTCCCGCCGCCACGGGCACGATGTCCGGCACCGCCGCCTGGCAGCGCGGCTCGGCAAAACCGCAACGCGGCGCGAACGCGCATCCGGGCGGCAAGGCAGCCAGGTCGGGCGGCGATCCGGGAATAGTCTCCAGCCGTTGGCCCTTTTGCATGGCGCCATGCGCGCGGCCCTTCAGCAAGGCCAGCGTGTAGGGATGACGCGGCGCGCGCAACAGGTCCGCCACGCTGCCCTGCTCCACGATGCGCCCGCCGTACATCACCGCCACCCGGTCGGCAATTTCCGCGGCCGCGCCGATGTCATGCGTCACAAACACGATGGACAGCCCCAACTCGCGTTGCAGCTCGCGCAGCAACAGCAGAATCTGGATCTGCACGGTGGCGTCCAGGGCGGTGGTGGGTTCGTCCGCCAGCAGCACCTTGGGGTTGCAGGACAAAGCCAGCGCAATCATGGCGCGCTGGCGCATGCCGCCGGACATTTCATGCGGATACGCTTGCAGGCGCCGCTCGGGGCTGGGAATGCGCACGCGCTCGAACAGCGACAACGCACGGGCACGCGCCTCGGCGGCGCTCTTGCCGGTGTGCCGGCGCACCATTTCTTCAATCTGCCGGCCCACGGTGTAGACCGGGTCCAGCGCCAGCAGCGGCTCCTGGAACACCATCGACACCACCGGGCCGCGCATGGCGGCAAGCTCGCGGGCGTTCATCGCCAGCACGTCGCGGCCATCAACCGTCATTTCGCCGCTGATGCGCGTGCGGCGCGGCGGGTGCAGCCGCATCAGCGCGCGCAGGGTCACGCTCTTGCCCGAGCCCGATTCGCCGATCAGCGCCACCGCTTCTCCGCGCGCCACTTCCAGGTTCACGCCATTCAAGGCATGCACGGTCTTGGCGCCCGCCTGAAAGGCTACTTCCAGATTGCGGATGCGGACCAAGGGGGATGTAGTCGCGGTCATGTCAGCGCTCCGGAAGCGGCATAGCCGGAATCGGGTTGATGGATCAGGCAACGCACGGCATGGTCGCCCTGCTGCGTCATGGCCGGCGCCTCGGCCGCACAGGCGGCGCGCGCAAACGCGCAGCGGGTGTGGAAGCGGCACCCCGAAGGCGGGTCGATCGGGTTGGGTGGGTCGCCCGACAAGGGCGCCGATTCCGTGCGCTGTCCGGGCTCCATCGACGGCATGGAACGCAGCAGCGCTTGCGTGTAGGGATGGCGCGGCGCGTCGAACACCTGATCCACCGGCCCCAGCTCCACGACTTCGCCCAGATACATCACCATGACGCGGTCCGAGATGTAGCGCACCACGTTCAAGTCGTGGCTGATGAACATATAGGTCAGCCCGAAGTCGTCCTTCAGATCCAGCAGCAGGTTCAGCACCTGCGCTTCAACCGACTTGTCCAGCGCGGACACCGCTTCGTCCAGAATCACCAGACGGGGGTGCAGGGCCAGCGCGCGCGCGATGTTCACGCGCTGGCGCTGGCCGCCCGACAATTCGTGCGGGTAACGGCCCGCAAAGCGCTGCGCATCCAGGCCCACGCGGCCCAGCAGCCCGCGCGCCACCGCGATGGCATCGCGCTTGGGGCTGCCGTGCACCAGCGGGCCGAAGGCCACGGAGTCTTCGATGGTCATGCGCGGGTTCAGCGACGAATAGCTGTCCTGGAACACCATCTGTGTCTGGCGACGGAATTCGCGCAGCGCCAGCGCGCGCGAGCCCACCGCCATGCCGTCGAACACCAGTTCGCCCTGGTCCTGTTTGATCAGCTGCATGACCAGCCGCGCGGTGGTGGACTTGCCACAACCGGATTCGCCCACCACGCCCAGCGTCTCGCCCTTCTTCACGTCGAAGTCCACGCCGTCCACCGCGCGCACCGAGTTTCCGCCCCGGCCGCGCGAGAGCGGATCGCGCTTGAGCGGAAAGTGCTTGATCAGGCCGCGCACGCTCAACAAGGGCTGAGCGGGGCCGCCCACGTCTTCGTGCGCCACGCGCACTGCGTCGATGACCGCATTCATTCCTTGACCTCCATGGCCGAGCGCAGTCCGTCGGACAGCAGGTTGAAGGACATCGACGTGATGAAGATCATCACGCCCGGCAGCGCCGCGACCCAGGGCTGGGTGTAGATGGCGGTACGCAAGGTGTTCAGCATCAAGCCCCATTCCGGCTCGGGCGGGCGCACGCCCAGCCCCAGGAACGACAGGCCGGAGGCCAGGATCATGGACACCGAGATCAGGCTGGTGGAATACACGAAGATGGGGCCCAGCACGTTGGAAAGCACATGCGCGCGCACGATGGTCAAGGGCGATGCGCCCGAGGCCCGCGCCGCGTCCACGTAGTCGCTACGCCGCACCTGCGTGGTGACGCTCTCGGCCACACGCACAATCTGCGGAATGAAGACGATGGTCAGTGAAAGAATGGCGTTGAAGATGCCCGCGCCCAAGGTGCCCGACAGCGCAATGGCCAGAAGCACCGACGGAAACGCATAGAACACGTCCACCACGCGCATGATCAGCGTGCTGGTCCAGCCGCCCGCGTAGCCCGCCAGGATGCCGATGGCGCTGCCCACCACGAAGGCGGCTATCACCGGCACGATGCCCATGAACAGCGACAGGCGCGCCCCCAGCATCAGCCGCGACAGCATGTCACGGCCCAGCTCGTCGGCGCCCAGCGGATAGCCCTCGGTGCCGATGGGCCGCAGGCGCTTGAGCATGGACGCATGGAACGGGTCCGCCGGCGTGATCCACGGCGCCAGGATGGCGATGATGATCAGCGCCAGGATGACGCCGCCGGCGGCCAGCGCCACGGGGTCGCGGCGCAAGCGGCGCAGCACGTTCGACCAATAGCCCGGCGATCTCGCCACGGGCGCCACGACCGCTGTGGCGGCCAGGCTGGCAACGGAATCGGTCATGTCAGCTCCTTTCGATGCGAGGGTCGAACAGGCCTTGCAGGATGTCGACGGCCAGGTTCAAGACCACGAAGAACAAGGCCAGCACCAGGATCGTGCCCTGCAAGAGCGGCAGGTCGCGCTGGAAGATGGCGGCGTTGAGCAGGAAGCCCGTGCCCGGCCACGAGAAAACCGTTTCGATCAGGATGGAGCCGCCCAGCAGATAGCCCAGTTGCAGGCCCATTACCGCCAAGGCGGTGGGCGCGCAATTCTTGACGACGTGCAGGAACACGCCCAGGTCGGTCAGGCCGCGCGCGCGCAGGCCCACCACGAATTCCTGCGACAGCGTTTCGGCCACCAGCGCGCGCACCGTGCGCGCGATGATGCCCATCGGTATCACCGACATCGTCACGGCGGGCAGGATCATGTGGCGGAAATGCGCCCAGTCCGGCACCCATTCGCCCGACCCGCCCGGCCCCGCGCCCGTGGGCGGCAGCCACATCAGTTGCGTCGAGAAGATGATGACCAGCACCATGCCCAGCCAGTAATGCGGCACGCTGACGCCGATGACCGACACGAAGGACGCCACGCGATCCATCGGCGAATTGCGGAAGTAGCCGCCGACAAAGCCCAGGAAGGCGCCGACGATAAAACCCAGCAGCGTGGCCAGACAGGCCAGCCGCAAGGTATTGCCCACCGCCTTGAAGACCTCGGCGGAAACGGGGCGGCCGGTGGCGATGGACGTGCCCAGGTCACCATGCAGCGCACGCCAGAGCCAGCCGGCGAATTGCTCGATCAAGGGGCGGTCAAAGCCGTAGAGCTGCATCAGTTGCCGTTGCAGGTCGGCCGACGCATCGGGAGGAAGAATGGACACCAGCGGATCGCCAGGCGCCAAATGGATCAACAGGAAACAGAGCAGCGCGACCCCCACCATGATGGGCAAGGCGTACACGATGCGCCGCAGGATGTAAGACAGCATAGGCGTCACCGGCTAGGGCGCTGGACGCCGCGCGCACAAGTCGGCGGGCGGCATCCAGCGCGTTCAGGATCAATCCATCGACATGGTGGCGATATCGATGAACCAGCTCTTGGGCTGCACCACGCCCTTGACCTTCGGCGAGATCGCGCGCGGGCCGACGTCATGCGCAATCCAGACGAACGGCGCTTCTTCGACCACGCGCGCATGCAGCTTGGCCAAGGCGGCGTCGCGTTCGGCGGGGGTGAAGGTGGTGCGCGCATCCTTGATCAAACCGTCGATTTCGGCGTTGCCGAAGTAGCCCCAGTTGTTGGAAGCCGGCGGAAAGGTCTTGGTGCTGACAAAGCGCACGATGGCAAAGAACGGGTCCATGGCCGCGAAGCTGACGTTGATGGCGTCGCTGCCGTTGGCGGACGGGTCCTTGGCGCCCTTGCGCCAGTTGGTGAACAAGGTGTTCCACTCCACCACGTCAAAGCTCACGTCGAAGTAGCAGTCTTTCAGGTTCTGCTGCACGAACTCGTTCATGGGCAGGGGCTGCATCTGGCCGGAACCCGATGCCGACGTCTGCACCTTCACCTTGATCGGCTTGGCCTGCGAATAACCCGCTTCGGTCATCAGCTTGCGCGCGGCGTCCGGGTCGTACTTGATGTCGAACTTGGGGTTGCCCCACCACGGATGGCCTGGGGGCACCGTGCCCTTGGGTTCGGCCATCATGCCGCCCAGCAGCTGCTTGAGCTCGCCCCGGTTCACACACAGGTTGGCCGCTTTGCGAACGCGCGCATCCAGCCACGGCGAGCCTTCCTTGAACGACAACTGCCACGGCCACACGTGCGGCTGTTCATTGGAATAGATGATGAAGCCACGGCTCTTGATGGCGTCGAAAGCGTCCGGCGCCGGCGCTTCAATCCAATCCACCTGGCCGGACATCAACGCGGCCGTGCGCGAGTTGGCTTCGGGCAGCGGCAGCATCACCACGCGGTCGATCTTCGGGCGGCGCTTTTCGTCCCAGTACTGGTCGTACTTCACCACTTCCAACCGTTCACGCGGCACGAACTTGGCCATCTTGAAGGGGCCCGTGCCCGAGGCATCGGCGGCGAAAGCCGCCCAGGCCTTTTGCGAACGCTCGGCCGCATCGGTGACGGACGCCGGCACCTCGGCCAGCTTCTTCTTCCACTGCGCGGGCGACGCCATGTACAGATTGGTCAGGTTGATGGGCAGGAAGGAATCCGGCTCGGACGTCGTCAATTCCACCGTCAGGTCGTCGATCTTTTTCGCGGACTTGAGGGTCGGCATGCGCGAGGCCGTCACGCCAACCTGGCTGGCGTCGAACTGCGGCGCGCTCTTGTCCAAGACCTTGCCCACGTTCCAGACCACGGCGTCCGCGTTGAAGTCGGACCCATCATGGAACTTCACGCCCGGACGCAGCTTGAACACCCACTTGGTCTTGTCCGCCGCATCCACGTCCCACGACACGGCAAGGTCGGGAATCAACACGCTGGGCCCGTCCTTCTTGGACAGGTCCCATTGCGTCAGGCCGTCGTACATCGGAATGCCGGTGAAGCGGTTTCCCTCAAAGCCTTGGTCGGGCTGGCCCAGCGTGCGGGGGATGTCGCCGGCGGTCATGCCGATGCGCAACACCTTTTCGGCATGGGCCGCGCCAGGGGCAATCACTGCAACGCCGGCCGCCGTCAACGCAAGCGCGGCGGCATAGGACTTGAGGCGGAAACTCCGTGTCTGCATGTGGTTCTCCAATGTCTTGCAAAAGGCCTTCCCCGCGAGGGTGCGGCGCGCGTGAACAGGGTTAGTACACAGATTTTGTATAAGCAATATCCGTGCCATTTTTGGAGGTGGAAGGCAGAGTCAGGGATAGTCCCAAGCCGCGTATGGCGATGCTGGGTGCGGCGTGGCGCGTGGTGCCCAGCGCTCCCGCCGTGCGAACGCATCCGTGCGCGCGTGGAAGATCAAAGCAAAGGGAATACCAGCGGGTGCCGGCGGCGTGGGGAAGATGCGGGGAGCTAGAAGCCAGATGGGCGGCAGGCACCAAGGCGGCGCGACGTGCGCGCCCCGTGCGCCGCCTTGGTGCAGCATGCACACGTACGCGCATCAGCGCGTCGGCGCATTAGCGCATCAACGCATCAACGCATCAGTTGGCGACGCCCGCTTGCGCCAGCATGGCGCGCAGCAGGACGTTGCATCCTGCCTCCAGATGATCCGGGCGCGCGTCTTCGATTTCGTTGTGGCTGATGCCGTCCTTGCACGGCACGAAGATCATGGCCGCGGGCGCCACACGGGCAACATAGACCGCATCATGCCCCGCGCCGCTGACCACGTTCATCGCCGACAAGGACAGCTCGCGCGCGCCCTCGCGCACCGACTGCACCAAGGCGGGCGTGAACGGCTGCGGCGCAAAGTACACCACCTGCTCGATCTGCGCCGTGACGCCTCGGCTGTTGGCCGCCGCATCCACCGCCGCGCGCAAGGCCGCGTCCATGGCCGAGAGCGTGGCGTCGTCCGCCGCGCGCAGGTCCACGGTCAGGCGCACCCGCCCGGGAATCACATTGCGTGAATTGGGAAACACATCCATCCAGCCCACCGTTGCACGCGCATCCGGCGCGTGCGCCAGGGCAATCTGGTTCACCGCCAGCACCAGCTCGGACGCCGCCAGCAAGGCATCGCGGCGCAGCGGCATAGGTGTGGGGCCGGCATGCGCCTCGACGCCCGTCAGCGCCACGTCGTACCAGCGTTGACCCAAGGCGGCGGTCACCACGCCGATGACCGTGTCGGCGGCTTCCAGCACGGGGCCTTGCTCGATGTGCGCCTCGAAGTAGGCGCCTACGTCATAGGCAGGGACGCCGTCCTGCCGCGCTGGCGGAACGGCAACCTGGCCCGCATAGCCGATGGCCTCCAGGGCCTGGCTGACGCTCACGCCCTCGCGGTCCTGCTGCGCCAGCGCATGCTGCAAGGTAAAGGCCCCGGCATACACGCCCGAGCCCATCATCACCGGCACAAAGCGCGAGCCCTCTTCATTGGTCCACACGGCCAGTTCCATCGGCGCCTCGGTCTGCACGCCATGGTCATTCAGCGTGCGTAGCACTTCCAGCCCGGCCAGCACGCCGTAGTTGCCGTCGAACTTGCCGCCCGTGGGCTGGGTGTCGATGTGGCTGCCCGTCATGACGGCGGGCAAGTCGTTGTTGCGGCCCGGGCGGCGCGCGAAGATATTGCCGATGGCGTCCACGCGGACGTCACAGCCGGCCTCTTGTACCCAACGCACGAACAGGTCGCGCCCCTGGCGATCCAGGTCGGTCAAGGCCAGGCGGCACACGCCGCCTTTTTCGGTACCGCCGATCTGCGCCAGATCCATCAATGACTGCCATAGGCGCGCGCCATCCACGCGCAGGTCGGCCAGCGTTTCGGTAACGGGGGCAAGGCTCATGGGGACTCCTGTTGACATGGCGGCCGCGCAAGCTCGCGGCACGGGTTCTGGTTAGGATTCGCCCGATTCTGCGCTGTGTACCAGCGCCCTGCCAAGCCCCATTTACAAGACGTTGCCCTGGCCGTGTTCGCGCGTGAGGCTCTGCCGGTAGCTGGCGCAGCCCGCCGCCAGCAGCAGCACGCACAGCACGGTCGCCCCCGCAATCAGCAGCGACAGCGACTGCCCCACCGCGCCGGGGGTGCCGAACAACCGGTCGGTCAGCAAGGCCACCGCCGTGGTGCCGAGCCCCAAGCCGATCAGGTTGGAAATCAGCAGGAACAGCGCGGAGACCTGTGCGCGAATCTGGTTGGGCGGCAGGATCTGCATGGCGGCGGTGGACGTCGGCATCGGAAACGAGGCAAAGAACATGGCGGGCAGCAGCAGCCCCACCGACAGCCACAAGCTGTCCACCTGCGTGAACGCCACCGCCGGCAGCGCCATGCCCACCGCGCCGATCACGCCCGCGCGCAACGGCGCATCGCGATAGCCCCGCTTGGCCAGCCCATCCATCAACCAGCCGCCGCAGAAGACGCCGGCCGTGTTGGCCACCAGCACCACCACGCCCAGCATGTAGCCGGTGTCCACGGGCGACATGCCGAAGCGGCGCATGTAGAACGCGGGCGTCCAGCTCAGCAGCGCGAACAGCACCATGGCGTAGAAAGAAAAGCCCAGGTAGTGGCAGAAGAAGGTGCGCCGGTGCCGCCCCAGAAACTCGAACGTGTCGCGGATGCTGGGCTTTTGCGCCTGGCCGTCGGCGGCGCGGCGCAGGCCCAGGCGCTGCGGGTCGCGCACGGTCAACAGAATCAGCAGCGCCACCAGCAAGCCGGGTAGCCCCACGATAAAAAACGTAACCTGCCAGGGCCGCATCGCGCCCACCCAGGGCACGACCACGCTGTCCACGCTTTTCAGCAGATTGATGACGTAGCCGCCGATCAGGAAGGCCATGCCGCCGCCAATGAACGACCCTATCGAATAGACGCCCACCGCGCGGCCGAGCTTGTCGCGCGGGAACATGTCGCTAAGCATGGAATAGGTGGCGGGCGACAAGGCGGCCTCGCCCACGCCCACGCCGATGCGCGCCAGGAACATGTGCGCAAAGTTGCGCGACAGGCCACAGGCAGCCGTCGCCAGGCTCCAGAACGCCACGCCGATCGCGATGATCTTCGGGCGCGAATAGCGGTCGGCCAGCAAGGCGATGGGAATGCCCATGACGGCATAGAACAAGGAAAACGCCAGACCGTGCAGCAGGCTGAACTGCGTGTCTGACAGTTGCAGATCGTGCTTGATCGGTTCGATCATCAGCGCCAGGATCTGCCGGTCGACGAAGGAAAATATGTACGCTAGCATGCATATCACCACGACGTACCACTCGTAGGCGTAGCGTCTTTTGGCCAGTGGCGGCAACGTGGCGTCAGTCATTTTTTTCCCTTGTCTTGTCCTTGTTTTGTCCATCGTTTGTAGGTCTTTGCGCCGCCTGACTCTATACGCCGCGCGCAACGACTGTTCCCACCGCGCAGGAAAGCATGTTCAACGACACCTATCCGCTGAACCGCCATTGCTTGCTGAACTCGGGCAACGCCGCCGAGGTCAAGGATCAGGTCAGCCAACACTTGTGGTCGCACCGCATGTGCGTCGCCCAGGGAAAACCCTTGCAGTCGCGGCTTTACGGCGTGTTCTTCGGCAACGCCGCGCTGTTCGATCTGCACTACGGCGCCGAAGTCGAGATCGACGCGGGCGACATCGCCAGCTACTACCTGATCCGCATCACGCTGCAAGGCTCGGGCCTGGTCACGCTGGGCAAGCGCAGCGCGGCCATGCAAGCGGGCAGCCTGACGATTTCATCGCCGTCCGAGCCCAGCATCATCAGCATCGGCCGCGACTGCCGCAACCTGATCCTGCGTGTGGAACGCCAGGCGCTTGAACATCAGTTGCAACGCCTGCTGGACCGGCCCATCAAGCACGCGCTGGTCTTCGACCTGGCGGTCGGCCCCGATTCCCCCGGCCTGGCCGCCGTGCGCGAAACGCTGGACTATCTTTGCCGGCTGTACCAGCACCCCGCCATCGATGGCGTCACGCAGACGCTGGCGGCGGGCTTTTCCGACTACCTGCTGGCCTTGCTGCTGACGCAGTTGCCGCACAACTATTCCGACGCGCTGCGCGCCGACCATCGCCAGCCCTTGCCGCAGCATGTGCGCCGCGCACGCGACTACATCGAGACCCATGTCGATGAGGCGATCTCATTGGCTGACCTGGCGGCGCATTGTGGCGTGTCCGTGCGTACGCTGCAAAACGGCTTCACGCAGTTTCTCAAGCAAAGCCCCAGCGACTACGTGCGCAACCAGCGCCTGACGCTGGTGCACGCCGCGCTGGAACAGGCCCGCGCGGGCGACAGCGTGACCGACATCCTGCTGCGCCACGGCGTAACCAGCTTCGGCCATTTCGCCACGCACTACCGCAAGCGCTACGGCTGCCTGCCATCAGACACCCTGCGCCAAAATCGTAGGATGGGTGAAGCGCGAGGCGCTATCCAGAAAAAATAGAATGGAGATCGCGCGTAACCCATCGGGCAGAGGTGGCGTTGTGGCTGGTGACGTTAAGAACTCCACCGCTGTTTGATGGGTTGCGCGCGTTGCGCAGCATTGTTCTTTTTTAAGGATTCTCGCGCTTCACCCATCCTACGGGGTTACGCGCGATGCGCAGCATTCGCGCGTAACTCATCGCTGCCTGCCATCAGACACCCTGCGCCAAAATCGTAGGATGGGTGAAGCGCGAGGCGCTATCCAGAAGAAATGGAATGGAGATCGCGCAACCCATCGCGCGGGGGTGGTGCTGTGGCTGATGGCGTTAAGAATTCCACCGTTGCTTGATGGGTTGCGCGCGTTGCGCAGCATTGTTCTTTTTTAAGGATTCTCGCGCTTCACCCATCCTACGAGGTCGCGCGCGATGCAATCCCTTGCCGGATCTGAACGGCGCTTGCGCGTTTGGCGCAGCCCGCGCCCCGCGCCACCGCTAGGATCAAGCCTTCATCGAAGGAGCTTGATCATGCGAATCAGCGTCATAGGCGGCGGACACGGCTGCTACGCGGCAGCCGCCGAACTTGCCGAAAACGGACACGAGGTGCGCTGGTGGCGCCGCGACGGCGCCGCCTTCCAGGGCTTGCGCGACGCCGGCGCGCTGACGGTCACCGACTATCGCGGCACGCGCCACGTTCCCTTGGGCACCGGCCCGGGCCACATTGCCCTGGCCGACGCCTTGCCAGAAGCGGTGGCCGACGCGCAAGTGCTGGTCATTCCCCTGCCCTGCACCACCCACGACGCGCTTGCCCCCGCCTTGGCGCCGCTGCTGCAAGACGACCAGGTGGTGTTCCTGCCACCCGGAACCTTCGGCAGCTACATCTTCGCGCGCGCGCAGAAAGACGCCGGCAACCCCGCCCGCGTCGCCTACGCGGAAACCGGCACGCTGCCCTATCTGGCGCGCAAGCACGGCAACACGGTGGTGATCAGCGGCTACGCCACGCGCCTGCCCACCGGCGTGTTCCCAAGCCGCCTGGCCGACAATGCGCTGGCGCTGCTGGGCCAGGCCTACCCCAGCATCGAGCCCATTGAAGACGGGCTGGCCGGCGCATTGATGAACGCCGGCCCCATCATCCACCCGCCGCTTATCCTGATGAATGCCGGCCCCTTGGAGCATTTCGACAAGTGGGACATCCACAACGAAGGCACGCAGCCGTCCATCCGCCGCGTGACCGACGCGCTGGACGCCGAACGCGTGGCCATCCGCGAGGCGCTGGGCTACGCCGCGCCGCACTTTCCGCTGGCCGATCACTACGCCAGCGAAGGCGACGAATGGATGTACGGCCGCGGCGCGCACGGCAAGCTGACCGACAGCGGCGACTGGCGCGAAACCATCGACCTGCACACGCACCGCTACATGCTGGAAGACACGCGGCTGGGCCTGTCATTCCTGGTATCCACCGGCCGCTGGGCGGGCGTGCCGACGCCGGTGGCGCAGGGGCTGCTGAACATCGCCAGCGCCATTACCGGCCGTGATCTCTACGCCGAAGGCCGCACGCTGGAACGCCTGGGGCTGGACCGCTTGTCGCGCGCCGGCATGGCGGAACTGCTGGAACAGGGGTGCTGACCATGGAAGACAGAATCTGCGTGATCGGCGCCGGCCGCATGGGCGAAGGCATCACCTTGTCGTACGTGCATGCCGGCCGCGAGGTGACGCTTATCGACATCAAGCCAAGAATGGCCGCCGAGCAAGCCGAGCACCACGCGCGCGTGCGGGCCAACCTGCGGCGCGAACTGGGCACCTTGAGCCGGCTGGGCCTGCTGGACGCCGCACAAGCCGACACCGCCATGCAGCGCGTGCGCCTGTGCGGGCGCGATGACGCCACCGCCGACGTGCAAGCCGCGCGCGTCGTCTTCGAAGCCGTGCCCGAACGCCTGGACGCCAAGCGCGACGCCTTCGCCTGGCTGGGGCAAGTCTGCGGGAAGGACGCCATCATCGCATCAACCACTTCCACGTTTCTGGTGACCGAGCTGGCGGAACTGGTGCAATACCCAGAGCGCTTTCTGAACGCGCACTGGCTCAATCCGGCGTATCTGATTCCGCTGGTTGAGGTCAGCCGTGGGCCGCGTACGAATGATGCCGCCTTGCAAGCCTTGCTGGACGTGCTGCGTCAGGCCGGCAAGGTGCCCGTGCAGTGCGCGCCCTCGGCGGGCTACATCGTGCCGCGCATCCAGGCACTGGCGATGAACGAAGCCGCCCGCATGGTCGAGGAAGGCGTGGCCAGCGCCGAAGACATCGACACCGCCGTGCGCCTGGGGTTCGGTTTGCGCTTTTCGGTGCTGGGCTTGCTGGAATTCATCGACTGGGGCGGCGGCGACATCCTGTACTACGCCTCGCGCTACCTTGAAGGCGAGATCGGCCCGCGCTTCGCGTCGCCGGACGTCATCGCCCGCAACATGGAACAAGGCCGCAACGGCCTGCGCGATGGCAAAGGTTTTTACGACTATGCGGGCGTGGACGTGGATGCCTACAAGATGGAACGCCTGGGGCAGTTGTGCAAGCGGCTGGAAATGATGGGGCTATTGCCGCGCGCGGGTGGTGCGCGCCAGCCGCCCCCTTAGTGCGCGTCCGCCTCAAGAATGCGATACGCCAGGCGCACGCGGGCTTCGTTCGGAATATTCCGATTGGCCAGGATCACCACGCCGACCTTCCTGGCCGGCACGAACGCCACGTAGGCGCCGAAGCCGTTGGTGGAACCGGTCTTGTTGATCCACACATCGGCGCGCGGCGCCTGCGGCGGGGTCAAGGCCTTGGCGGGGTAGCTCCGGCTGTTCAAGGTGCCGGCGTTGGCGGCCAGCAGCGCTTCCAGCGTCACGGGGTACGCCAGTTGTTCCCACGCCAGGTCCTGCGTCATCGGGCCCACGTCGTAGTAACCCACGTGCGTATCCGCCAGCGCCTTGGCCATCACGGCGTCACCAATGACGCGCTTGGCAATCTTCGCTTCCCGCGCGGCCTTGGCGCTGAATTCGCGCGGGGCAGACGCGACGCCCATGTTCGCGTCCACAAAACGGATCAGGTCGCTGGCGCTGGTCTTCACGCCGTAGGCTTCGTCGGCCAGCACGCCCGGGTTCACGCGCACCGGCGCGTTCTGCTTGTTGTAGCCCTGCGCGTAGTCGCCCATCCTGGCGGCCGGCACGTGGATATACGTGTTGGCCAAGCCCAGCATGGGCAACAGCGTCTTCTCCATGGCTTGCGCATAAGGCTCACCCAGGCTCTTGGCCGCCACCACGCCCAGCATGCCGATGCTGGGGTTGGCGTAGGTGCGGTACGTGCCCGGCGCGTAGCGCGGCGTCCACGCGGCCAGGTAGGCCATCAGCTGGGCGTCGTTCGTCACCGCGTCCGGCACTTGCAAGGGAAAGCCTCCGCCCGTGTGCGTACCCAGGTGGATCAGGTTCAGCTTGCCGAATGCCGTGCCTTGCAAGGCCGGCACGAAGCGCGCCGGGCTATCGGTCAGCGACAGCTTGCCCAGCGCTTGGGCATAGGTCGCCAAGGTGACGGTAAAGGTCTTGCTGATGGAGCCTAGCTCGAACAGCGTGTCGCGGCTGACGGGCGTGTGCGTTTGCAGCGAGGCCACGCCATAGTTCCGGAATTCATGGTGGCCGTCGCGCGTGACGGCAATCGCCAGGCCGGCCACGTCGTACTCCTGCATCAGCGCGTGCACGGCGTCATCGATATCGACGCCAGGAGGCACCGGCTCGGCACGCACGGGCTGGCTGGAGGCGGCGGATTGATCGGCCGTTGCAGGCGACGAGCCCGCCTGAACGCCGGACACGGCCACCAACGAAAACACAGCGCCGCCGGCCACGGTGGCCAGGGCTTGCAAGAAGGCGCGTCGCGCGGCGTGAAACGTCATTCCTATCGTCCTCTTGGTTTGCGCCGGCCCAACAACGCAGGCGGCGCACGCGACATAGTACTAACCCTGAATCAATTACGACAGGAACTTGGCTATTCTCTACCCCGTCGATTCAAAACCGCGTAGAAGAGATTGGCCCTTGCGGCCGGCGCCGACGGAGCAACCGCCCCGGAAACTCTCAGGCAACAGGACTGCGCGCGTCTAGACAATCTGGAGAGAGGCGCGGTGCGCGCCCACCGAAGGGGAACCCGCCGCAAAGCCGGCCGGGTGAAGCACTCAGGTATCAAAGACAGATGGGGTGCCGCATCCGTATTGGTCGCGGCCACACCGTCTGGAGCCACCATGCCTCGCATCGCCATCATTGGCGCCGGTATCACCGGCGTCACGTCCGCCTATGCCTTGTGCAAACTGAAATACCAGGTCACCGTCTACGACCGCCAGCGCTATCCCGCCATGGAAACGTCCTACGCCAACGGCGGCCAACTGTCCGCCAGCAACGCCGAGGTCTGGAACAGCACCGCGACCATTTTCAAAGGGCTGCGCTGGATGCTGCGCAAGAACGCGCCGCTATTGCTGAACCCCCGGTTCAGTTGGCACAAGTATTCGTGGCTGGCGCCGTTCATGGCGCAAATTCCCAATTACCGCGACAACACCATCGCCACCACCCGCCTGGCGATCCAGGCGCGCCAGCACCTGTTTGACATGGCCGAGGCCGAAGGCATCGACTTCGACCTGGAACGCCGGGGCATCCTGCACATCTACCATGACGCTGCCAGCTTCAAGGCGGCGCACCGCGCCAACACGCTGCTGCAAGCCGGCGGCCTGGACCGCTACGCGGTGACGGCCGACGAAGCCCGCGCCATCGAACCCACCCTGCAAACCGGATGCCACGGCGGCTTCTACACGCCATCGGACGCCACCGGCGACATCCATAAGTTCACCCGAGGCCTGGCCCGCGCCTGCGAACGCCGTGGCGTGAGCTTCGTGCAAGACGCCGACATCGGCGCCATCCGCCCGCACAACGGCGGTTACGGGCTGGAGGTGCGGCGCAACGGCGGCACCGAACGCGAACCGCACGAGGCCGACGCCATCGTGGTGTGCGCGGGATCCGCCAGCCGACAATTCGCCAAGCTGCTGGGCGACAGGTTGAACATCTACCCGGTCAAGGGCTATTCGATCAGCGTGCACCTGGACGACGCCGACAGCCGCGCCGCTGCGCCCCGCGTCAGCTTGCTGGACGAAGCCGCAAAGATCGTCACCAGCCGCCTGGGCGACCGCTTCCGCGTGGCGGGTACGGCCGAGTTCAACGGCTTCAACCTGGACATCCGCGCCGAGCGCGTGCAACCCCTGATCGACTGGACCCGCAAGCATTTTCCCAACGTAATGACATCGCGCGTCGTGCCGTGGTGCGGCCTGCGCCCCATGACGCCCAACATGCTGCCGCGCGTGGGGCCGGGCAAGCGCCCGGGGGTGTTCTACAACACCGGGCATGGGCACTTGGGCTGGACGTTATCGGCGGCGACGGCGCAGGTGCTGGCGGAGGGCGTCAGGGCGGCGTTTCCTTCGTCACCAACAGCGCATGCGGGTTGATGGCCCCGCCGTCATAAATTCCGTAATGCAGATGCGGCGGCGTTCCTTGGGCATTCCCCGTATTGCCGACATAACCCAGCACATCGCCCGGCGCCACCAATTGCCCGCGTTCAATGTCGGCGTAGCCGTCCAGATGCGCGTAGTAATGCCGTTGGCGGCCAGGGCCCAGCACCCATACCACCTGGCCGCCAAGCTTGTTCGTGCCCACCTGCATCACGACGCCTTCGGTCGTGGACAGCACGGGCGTGCCACGGGGGGCAAAGATGTCGATGCCTTCATGACGCCGGCCGTTCGACCGGGCGGCGCCCCAGGTGTCGGAAAGGCGCGCGGCGGACACGCCCTGCACCGGTACGGGCAATGACGTAGGGGCTTGCTGCCAAGCAAGGCGCGCCATATGCCACGGCGCGCGCGCCGCGTCGGGCAAGCGCGGCCACGCCCAGACCGCCAGCGCGGCCAACAAGGAAAGTACAACGATGCGCCTGATGAAGCGCAAGACAGGGTTGGCGTTCATGAACGGTTCGACGCCAAGCGGTCGGGGGGGTTCCCTGGTGTCAGGCAAACACCAGGCACACCGGCGTGGGCACCTGGGCCACCACGTCGGGGTTGTCCAGGCGCCCCGTTGCGGCTTCGATACGCAAGCGCAGGATCGAATCGCCCTTCTGGTTCAGCGCATACAACGCACCGCCATCCGGCGACATGCTCAGCGCGCGGGGAAAGCGCAGCCCTTCGGTCCAGACTTGCAGCGGCGTCAGCGCGCCGTCCGCGCCTATGCCAAAGACGGCAATGCTGTCCGCCTGCGGGTGATCGTTTTGCACGCGGCGGGTTGAAACATACAGAAAGCGGCCGGACGGATGCATGAGCAGCGCCGCCGCGTTACCCGTGCCGGTAAAACCGACGGGCGTGGCCGGGACGGTGTGGCGGTGTTCCAGCACACGGCCCGCGACGGCGTCATACCCGTGGCACGACACGCTGGCATCGAGCTCATTGACGACATACAGCAGCGCGCCGTCGGGATGCAGCGCCAGATGACGTGGCCCGCTGCCCGGGGGCAGTTCAGTGCGCCCGGAGAGCGACAAGTTGCCGTCTTCCAGCGTGAATGCATTGATGCGGTCGCTGCCCAGGTCGGTAGCCAGCACGCGCTGGCCAGTGGGGTCGAACAGCACCATGTGCGGGTGGGCGGACTGCTGTTCGGGACGCGGGCCGGAGCCGGTTTCCTTGACGATGCCCGACACCGCGCCCAGCGAACCATCGCGCTGGATGGGCAGCACGTTGTAGGTGCCGCCCAGGTACTGCGCGGTGACCAGATGCTTGCCGTCCGGCGATACCGCCAGGTGCGCTGGCGCGGTGCTGGATAGGGACAGCGGCTGCCGGTTCAACAATCGCAGGCTGCCATCCGAGACATCGATGGCATAGGCCTCGGCCGTGCCCCGGGGCAACCCTTGCCAGTGTTCGATCTCGTTGATGGCATACAGAAAGCGCCGCGTGGGATGCACGGCCAGATAGGACGGGTTGTCGCTTTCCATTACCTGGACCAGCCGCCAGCCTTGCGCGCGCATCGCAAACACGTGGATGCCCGCGGACGGTGGCCCGCCTGCCGTGCCGCCCGGCGCATCGTGCGTGTACGTGCCCACATAGGCAAAGCCGGCGGGATCGGCTAGGGATGCAAGCGATGCGGAAGATGTGGCCGATGCCGACGCGCCCATCGCGGACAGCCACGGCGCCGCCGCGCTCGCGGCCGACAAGCCACCGGCAAGCTGGATGAAGGATCTGCGCGGCGCGCTGAAGAAGGTGTTCATGGCAGGCTCCGGCAAGGCGAATCGTGCGTCATCACGGGCGCACCGACATCGCATGGTGGAAGACATTATTCGGATCGTAGCGGCGCTTGACCTGTTGCAGGAAAGGATAAAGCTCGCCCTTTCCGTAATACAACTGCGGCCAAAAGGCATGCGCAAGCATGTCGCGGTCGGGGTAGTTGATGTAGCAGCCTTGATACCTATCCCCCGGATACGGCGTGCCCGCAAACTCGGACAAGGCGGACGAGGCCGCCGGATCCGTATACACATCGCGGTAGAAGTCCGTCATCCAGCGCAAATGGATGGCGTCCTGGTCGGCGTGGGTCCAGTAGGTTTGGTATTGCAGCTTCATGACCGATTCACGCTGATGCACGGCGGTGTCGCGCAGGCGTTCGGGCCGGTTGATGGCGCCGCCATATGAGTCCACCTGCAACAACGACTGGCGCAGGTCGGCGCCGGGCATGTCGTGGGTCAGATGCGCATAAATGCGCGCGGATTCATGCGCGCTGAAGTTGCGCTTCATGTAGGCCGACTTGTATTTGCCGCGCTGATTGGGCCCCGAACCATTGAGCGTTTGCGTGGCCGCCAGCCAGTCGTAGCGGATAACCGTATGCGGCTCGCTGCAAAGCAGGTCGCCGCCCATGCGCGGGCGTGGCAGGCCCGGCGTGGTGGCGCGCGCGGCAACCGGCGCGCACGCACGGAAGCGGTCCAGGAAATCTTGCAGCACCGTCAGATCTCGGCAGGTGCCGTCTGGGTTGCAGAACTGCACGATCATCACGATCTGCCCCGCCGCCTGATGCGTGAGCTTCAGCAACGAGAACATGCCCCAGGTGTCGGCGGCCCTGCCCCGCGTTTCCCAATAGCTGCCGTAGATGTCCAGCAGTTGCGCAAAGCGCCGAGGCGTCATGCCGGCCCAGTCGAATGCGACGGTGGCGATAGCCACTTCGCGCGGGGCCTGCGGCAATGTGGCGAAACCATAGCTGGTGATCACGCCGAAGTTTCCGCCACCTGCGCCTCGGCAGGCACGAAACAGGTCTGCGTCGCGCGTGGCGTCCACGGTGCGCGGTACGACGTTGCCGCCCGCGTCCACGGTCAGGATGTCGACCGCGCTCAACCAGTCGCACGCCAGCCCTTGCAGGCGCGACAGCAGGCCGTAGCCGCCGCCTGTGATGTGGCCGCCCGCCGCCACCGAATAGCAGGAACCGCCGGGCAAGGACACGCCATGACGCTTGTACAGGTCCAGGTCGCCGTTCCAGTTCTGCGAACCAGCCGCAATGCGCAGCAGCCCGTCGGATGACGGCGGCACGCGGTCCAGCAGGCTGAGGTCCAGGATGGCGCCGCCCGGATTGTTCGACACGAAGTCCTCATAACAATGGCCCCCGCTGCGTATCGTGGGGCGCTTGCCCTGGGCCACGATGCGGGCCAGGGCGCGGGCCGCGTCATCGGGCGTTTCACAGAGTTCGATGCGCGCGGCCGCATCGCCGGGCTGGGCGGGCCACCGCAGGTTGAAGCCCTTTTTCAGGGTCTTGTAGCGGGGATCGTCGTGGGTCACGCTGATGCTCATGTCGGCTTGCCTCCCGGGCCTGGGAGTCAGGCCGCGACGCATCAAGGATAGGCCGAGAGCACTCCGAACATCTGTAAGAGAAGTCCGATTTTCTACTGATACCGTTCGCGATATCCCACCGGCGACATGCCGCAGTATTTATTGAAAATATCGCGAAACGCCTTGGTGTCGTTGTAGCCCACTTCGTACATGACTTCGGCCACACTCTTGCGCGAACTTTCCAGCCGTTTCTTGGCCGCTTCCACTCGCACGCGTTGCAGGTATTCCACGATGCTGTTGCCCGTGGCCTGCCGAAAGCGCCGTTCCAGCGTGCGGCGTCCCATGGCGTGGCGGCCGGCCAGATCTTCCACGGTGATTTTCTCCGTGTAGCGGCCTTCGATATAGGTCTGCACGGCGCGCACCACCTCGTCGGCGTGAGCCTTCTGGCCCATGAACACCGCGAACGGCAATTGGCTCTGGCGGCTCCAGTCCAGTTGGAAATACTTGGCGCACCAGATGGCGGTGTCGCGGTCGGTATATTTTTCGATCAGGTGCAGCACCAGATGCGCCGCGGAAAATGCGCCGCCGCTGGTGTAGACGCCGTTCTCGGCCATGACGACACGGTCGCTGATCCAGCGGACATTCGGAAAGAGGCTGGCGTACAGGTTTTGCGCCACCCAATGCACTACCGCCTGCTGTCCGTCCAGCACGCCGCCCGCGGCCAACAACGCGGCGCCCACGCACAAACTGGCCACTTCGCCGCCGTTACGATGATGCGTCGACAACCAGTCGATCAGCTCGCGGTTGGACTGGACCACGTCGGACACGGTGCCCAACAATGGCGGCGCAATGCAGATGTCGATGTGCGGCGCGTCAGCCAGCACCAGATCGGCCTGCACCTTGATGCGCCCCTCGTCCAGGCTGACCTCGCGCGTGAGCGCCAGGGTGCGCACGTGGAATTGGGGTTCGCGCCCTTGCGCGGCCAGGTAGTTGTTGGCCACCAGGAAGCCGTGGCGCGCGGTTTCCAGGGACGCAATGTTGGTGCCCGTGGGCAGAAGAAACGCGACGTTTTTCATGACGCTAAGCATACGCCCGCGCGTTGACGCAATCTACCCGCAAGAATGTCGCAATCCCCTATCTGAAAGCGTCGTCTATCCCGATAAAGTGGCGTTTACGGCCTGGGAGGCCGGACGGCGGCAGGCGTGGCCAGCGGGCGCGCCCCGCCGATACAACAACAGCGACCAAAGGAGTGTGCGATGGAAGAATACGTAGATGGTTTCTTGCTGCCGGTGCCCAAGGCCAATCTGGCCGACTACAAGAAGATGGCAGAACAGGCCAAGGTGGTTTGGCTGGATCATGGCGCGCTGGATTACCGCGAATGCGTGGCCGATGAACCGGGCGGTGAAAACATGCGCTCGTTTGCGGAAGCCGCAGGCGTGAAGGATGGGGAAACGGCGGTCTTCGCCTGGATTCTGTATGCAAGCAAGGCCGACCGCGACCGCATCAACCCGCTGGTCATGGCCGACCCCCGCTTGGCCAATATGAGCGGTTGCGAAAACGTGTTCGATTTCAAGCGGATGTGCTGGGGCGGATTCAGCACTTTGGTAAGCAAATAAAAAAAGTGGCGCGGCGTGTCGATATCGGCACCGCCCGTTCGTCGTATAGGCAGGGACCAGCCGGCGTGCGGCGCCGCTCCGTCCCCCACTCACCCCCCGACAATTTCCGGAGACGCACCATGGCTACGCCCGCCACCACGCCCATTCCCGCCGGCATGCACACGCTGACCGCGCACATCATCTGCGAAGGCGCCGCCGACGCCATCGCCTTCTACAAAAAAGCCTTCCACGCCGAGGAGCTTGCGCGCTTGCCCGGCCCGGGTGGCAAGATCATGCACGCGGCCGTGCGCATCGGCGATTCCGTGCTGATGCTGATGGATGATTTTGCCGAATGGGGCAGCCTGGGGCCGAAGGCGCTCAAAGGCACGCCCGTCACGCTGCACCTGTACGTGAAGGACGTGGACGCCGCGATGAAGCAAGCGCTGGACGCCGGCGCCACCATGGCGATGCCGGCCGAGGATATGTTCTGGGGCGACCGCTACGGCCAGGTGGTGGACCCGTTTGGTCACCGCTGGTCGATCGCCACGCACCAGTTCGACTACACGCCCGAAGAAATCCAGCAGAACATGGCCAAGATGGGCGAGATGTCGGGTTGCGGCGAGGCCGCCAAGAAGTAAACCTGCCTGGCAGGCGGTGGGCACGCAGGGTCTGCGTTTGCTCAACGCCTTGCCTGCGTTTGCTCAACGCCTTGCCTGCGTTTGGTTGCCGCTTATTGCGAGTACGGCCCCAGGAAATCCAGCTTGGCGAGCTTCACGCCCGCATTGCGCAGGATCGCGTAGGCGGTCGTCACGTGGAAGTAGAAGTTTGGCAGCGCAAAGCTCAGCAGATACGTGTCGCCCTTGAACTCGGGCTTGAAGTCGCCGAAGTTGATGACGATCTGCCGGTCTTCGGCGCCGTCGAACTGCTCGGGCGTCACGCTTTGCAGATAGGCGATCGTGTCCTGGATGCGTTGCTGCAATTGCGCAAACGTGGTTTCGTCATCGGGAAACTTGGGCGCCTGCCCTTGCGACAAGCGCTGCACGGCGAACTTGGCCGCATCGCTGGCGCGCTGGATCTGGCCCGACAAGGGGTACATGTCAGGCGCCAGCCGCGCGTTGACCAGATCAGCGGGGTCGGTGCCCGCCGCCTCGGCATGGGCAAGGCCCTTTTCCAGCAGGCTGGCCAGCACGGTCAAGCCGCGGATGAACACGGGCACGGATGCCTGATAAACAGAAAGCGTCATGGCAGGAAATTCCAAAGGGGTTCGTCTGGTGGGCGCCGCGCGGAATGCGGCAAGCGCCAGGGATGCGGCGATGTTACTGCCGCCGCGCGCGGTTTCCCTGGCATGCGGGCTCGACATATCCATTCCCGAAATCGGAACAATCCTGCCTAGGGTTTTGGCCGGCCCGCGCCCACGCGGCGCAAGCCCTGGAAGAACCGCCACACCAGCGCCGACGCATCCGGCCCGCCCCGGGCGTGATACTTCTCCGAGGCGTCGCCGCCGCTCCAGGCATGCTCCAGCCGTGTGATCTCACATAAGCGCAACACGGCTTTACGGCCGCGCAGCAAGTCCACGCGGCGGTAGGCCTTGTCGGTGCCCAAGCCCAGCACGCGCTCAACCGGCACGTCTTCGGGGCGCAGGTCGTTCAGTGCGCGGAACTGCTCGAACAATTGTTTGGCGTTGCGCGGCGCCACCGCAGGGTCCAGTTGACCTTGAAGAATCAGCGCGGGCATGCCCAGTTGAAACACGGCCGGGTCCGACACGCTTGCCAGCATCGGCAGCAAGGGCTTGACCGAGCCGCGCCGCATGGTGCTGATGCCGCCCGTGGCACTGTGGGCGTCGCCCACCACCGGCCCGGAATGCATCGCCACCGCTGCGATCAACGACGGATGGCGCAAGGCCACCAAGGCCGCCATGCCCGCGCCCGCGGACAGGCCGGCCACGTACACACGCTCGGGGTCCAGGCCGTGCCGCGCCACTTCCGACTGGATCAGCGCCGCGATCAAATCGGCCTCGGCGCCACCATGAGCGTCGTCGGGCTGGAACCAGCGCCAGCAGCGCTGCACCTGGCGCGTCATGGATTGCTGCGGATACAGCACCATGAAGCCGCCGGCGTCCGCCCATTGGTTCATGCGGGTACCACGCGCGAACGCCAGCGCGGTCTGGCGACAGCCATGCAACATCACCACCACGGGCATGCCCGTGGGCGGCGCGGAAGCCGGGGTATAGCGCGCAAAGCTCAGTTGGCGCCCCTGTCCATCGGAAAACTGCCGGGAGCCTTCCCAGCGCCCGCTACCCAGCGATGGGGCCACGGGCTGCCGTGGAGTAGACGTGGCCGGCGCTGTTTTGGCCGCCGTCTTGGCCGCCGCCTTGCGCGCGGGCTTGGGCGTCGCCATGCGCATCGCCGTGCGTTGCAGCTTGCTCAGCTTCTTTGCCGCTTTGAAAAACAGACTGGTAAAACTGCGCGCCATTGGTAGGCCTCGGCCAGTAAACCTGCTAGAACCTCCCGGCCAAGCCGGGGCCGCCCGTCAGCCATTGCAAACGGGACACCAACGCAACGGCGATGGTCAGAACGGTAAGAGTATCTGTTGCGCTGACGCCGATGCGCCAACGCGGGTGCGAGCCCAGGAAAAAGAACAAGGCGTCCGCCTCTGCGGGCGGTTGGACAGCCGCATGAAATGTATCACAGGGTAACTGTGGAGGAGGTCGGATCCCATTGATCGCGTGCGCTGGGCTTGCACAATATCAAGCCCCACCCGCATCCCCCGTGCCCACCACCCCGCCACCCATTGAGCCCACCGCCCAAAGCGCTTATGGTTGTAGCCTTGCATCAATAAGACGTATTCATGTTTCCCAACGACCGTCCCCAAACCTTCGGCGAAGAAATCGCCAACACCATCAGCCACGGCATTGGCGCCGTGGGCGCTTTGGCCGCCGCGCCCATCCTGATTGTGGCGGCAGTCCGTCAGGGCGATGCCGCCTTCATCGCGGCCGCGGCGGTTTTCGCGGCGTCGATGTGTTTGCTGTATCTGGCATCCACGATTTATCACGCCTTGCCGCTGTGCCGAGCCAAGCAGATCTTCAACGTGCTGGACCACTCGGCCATTTACCTGCTGATTGCCGGCACCTATACGCCGTTTGCCTTGGGCGCGCTGCGTGGTCCCTGGGGCTGGACCTTGTTTGGGCTGGTGTGGGCGATGGCGTTGCTGGGTGTGGGGTTGAAGGCCAGCAAGCGGCTGAACCGCCCTGCCCTGTCCACCGGCTTGTACCTGGCCATGGGGTGGCTGGTGATCATCGCGGTCAAACCATTGATTGAAAGCGTGCCCACTGGCGGGCTTGCCTGGCTGGTGGCGGGCGGGCTGGCGTATACGGGCGGCGTCGTCTTCTTCGTGTTTGACAACCGCTGGCGCTACAGCCATTTCATCTGGCATCTGTTCGTGCTGGCGGGCACGGTCTGCCACTTTTTTGCGGTGCTTTGGTACGCGGCCTGAGCTTCGCGCGACGCCCCCACGTGGCGCCCCGGCTCTAGCGATGCCGTAGATAGTCAGTGGGCGCGCGCCCCAACACGCGGCGGAACATCGTTGAAAAGGCGGCGGGGCTTTGATAGCCGAAGTCCAGCGCAATGGCGGTGACCGATCCACCGGCCGCCAGGCGCGCCAGCGCCAAGACCACGCAAGCACGTTGACGCCATTGCGCAAACGCCATGCCCGTCTGCTGACGGAAATATCGGCTGAAGGTACGCGGACTCATATGCAGGCGGTCTGCCCAGGTTTGCGGCGGCATGCGGGCATCCGGCGCGGCAATGAAAGCACGACATAGCGGCGCCAGCTTCTTGTCGCGCGGCAGCGGAATATGCAGCGGCAACACGGGCGCGCGTTCCACCTCGTGCAGCAGCAAGGCCGCCAGCGCGCCGTCGCGGCCCGTGTTGTCATAGGCCGCGGGCATGTCTACCGCGTCCAACAACAACTGCCGCAACAGCGGCGACACCTCGATCACTTCGCATACATCCTGATCGGCGCGCGCCGCGCCCGGTTCGATATACGCGCTGCGCGTGCTGACGTCCCACATGCGCACCTGATGGGTCACGCCGGCGGGGATCCACACCGCGCGCTGCGGCGGCACCACCCAATTGCCGTCGCGCGTGACCACATGCATGACGCCGGTTGCGCCATACAGCAGTTGCGCCCGCCGATGCGCATGCGCCGGCAGCACATGACCGGGCGGGTAGTCGTTGCCGATGGCGACCACCGCGCGGTCCAGCGCGTCGTAGCGGTCGATATGCGTATTGCGCATGCGATAAGAAGGGTTTGGCCGAAACTCAAACATTATTGTCCAAAGCGCGATAACCAGCCACCGCCCCACGCCGTATCGTCCTGGCTTGTTCTTCAGGATGACAACCATGCTTTATCTATTACTGGCGTTATTCGGCGGACTCAGCGGTGTCACCACCGTGTTGTTCGGCTTTGGCGGCGGCTTTGTCGTGGTGCCCGTGCTGTATGGCGCACTGACCGCCATGCATGGCGCAAATTCAGGTGCAAACTTCGGTACAACAACGGGCGCCATCGACCTTATCGGCCAGTCCGCGATGCATATCGCGGTAGCCACGTCCACGTGCGTGATGGTGGTGAACGCCTTCGCCGCAACGCGCAAGCATCAGCGCGCGGGCAACCTTTTGCGCGCGTACATCTGGCCGCTGGCGGCGTATATCGCCGTGGGTGCGCTGCTGGGCGCGTGGGCCGCCACGCGCGCCAGCGGCGACCTGGTGCGCTGGGCCTTCATCGCCTACCTGGCCGTGACCATCCTGGACTGCCTGCTGCGCCAAGGCTTCTTGGCGCAAGCCGACGGCCGCGCGCCCGTGCCGCTGGGCCGGGGCGTTGTGGTGGGTGGCGGCGTGGTGATCGGCGCCATCGCCACGTTTCTGGGTGTGGGTGGCAGCGTGATGACGGTGCCGCTGCTGCGCCGTCGCGGCCTGCCCATGGCCCAGGCAGCGGCGATGGCAAACCCGTTGACCTTGCCGGTGGCCATCGTGGGCACCGTGGCCTACATGGCGGCGGCGCGCGGCCTGCCGGCCCCGCTTGCGCCGTGGATCATCGGCTATGTCGACCTGTTGGCTTTCGCGGTGCTGGCGCTGGGCTCGTTGGCGGGCATCCGGCTGGCGGCCCCGCTGATTCCCCGCATTCCCGACCGCCTGCACGCACGCGTCTACATCGCGCTGCTGGCGCTGGTGTTGGTGAGCATGCTGGTGATCTGACGGGCCGTCTTCGACGCCCTGGCGCAAAGCGACGGACCATGACTTCGTAGGATGGGTGAAGCGCGCGGTGTCGGTGGCAAGATCGCCGGGGCAGCATCGCGCGCAACCCATCTGGCAGCGGTCCGATTTTTATCCACCGGCGGGTGATGGGTTGCGCGCGTTGGGCGCTTGGGTTTTTCTGGACGTCTCCTCGCGCTACACCCATCCTACGATCGCCCGCACCGCAACGTCACGCAGGCGCACACCTACCGAAACATCGCGGCCAGCAGCCACTACGAAACCGCGCAAAACGTTTCCGTGGCCGCCGCAGGGGCCGCCCTCCTGCAGGGACCCGCCCGCTCGTGGCCTGCCGACACAGGAAAACACATCGCGAAACTTGCCCCTTGGCGCTTGCGGTCTTCATCATGGTCGGACACTTAACCGGAACACGGAGGTTTCATGCAGCGTTCCACTTACGCATTCCTATCCGCCGCCATTCTGACGACGGCGCTGTCCGGTGCTCCCGCGATGGCGCAGAGCGCCAGCCAGCCGGCCGCTCAGCCGCAGATGGTGCCCGCCATCACCCAACCCACCGATCAGCAACTGCAGCGCTTTGCGTCGGCATCGCAGAAGGTGTCCGGCGTGGTCGACGAATACCGTCCCAAGGTCGACGCCGCGAAAACGAACGACGACAAGCAAAAGGTTGTTCAGGAAGCCGACGCGAAGATGGTGCAACTGGTGCGCGCCGACGGCCTGACGGTTGAAGAATTCAACGGCATCGGCCAGGCCGTGCAGCAGGACCCGCAGTTGAAGCAGAAGGTGATGAACCTGAGCCAGGGCAAGTCCAAGTAAGGTCATGAGAGCATGACCGGCCGAACCGGGGATTGTTCGGCCCGCGCCACGCGCTTTCAAAGTGCGTGGCGCTTTTCATTTCAAGTGCGGGGCGCTTTTCGTTTAGCGTGCGTGGCGCCTCTCAGTTCAACTGCGCGACGCTTTTCGCTTCGAGTGCGTGGGCCGTCCGCCCGCTGATCAGGTCTTCAGGCGATAACCCGTCTTGAAGATCCAGCGCACGCCGATCAGGCATGCCAGCAGGAACACCAGCGTCATGCCCACGCTGACCCCCAGGCTGACGTCCGATACGCCATAGAACGCCCAGCGAAAGCCGCTGACCAGGTAGACCACCGGATTGAACAAGGTCGCGGTCTGCCAGAACGGCGGCAGCATCTTGATGGAATAGAAGGTGCCGCCAAGGAAGGTCAGCGGCGTGACGATCATCAGCGGAATGATCTGCAGCTTCTCAAAGCCGTCGGCCCACACGCCGATGATGAAGCCGAACAGGCTGAAGGTTACGGCGGTCAGCACCAGGAAGCCCAGCATCCAGAAGGGGTGGGCAACCTCGAACGACACGAACAGCCGCGCCGTGGCCAGCATGATCAGCCCCAGGATGATGGACTTGCTGGCGGCCGCCCCCACATAGCCCATGACGATCTCGACATACGAGATGGGCGCGGAATGGATTTCATAGATGGTGCCGGAAAACCTCGGCATGTAGATGCCGAACGAGGCGTTGGCGATGCTTTGCGTCAACAGCGACAGCATGATCATGCCGGGCACGATAAACGCGCCGTAGCTGACGCCGTCGATCTCGACCATGTGCGAGCCGATGGCCGACCCGAACACCACGAAATACAGCGACGTGGAAATGACGGGCGACAACACGCTTTGCATCAGCGTGCGCCAGGCGCGGGCCATTTCAAACAGGTAGATAGCGCGAATGGCGTAGAAGTTCATGATTGACCGTGTACCAGGCTGACGAAGATGTCCTCAAGCGAGCTTTCGGATGAACTCAAATCGGTGAATTCAATCTGGAGCCGGCTCAGGTCCTGCAGCAACTGTGAAATCTGGCCGCCGCCCTGGTTGTCATAGGTGTAGACCAGCTTGTAGCCGTCGGCGGACAGGTCCAGCTGATAGGCGTCCAGCGCGGTGGGAATGCCCGGCAGCGGCGCCTTCAGGGTCAGGCTCAGTTGGCGCTTGCCCAGCTTGGCCATCAGCGCGTTCTTTTCTTCCACTAGGATGATCTCGCCCTGGCGGATCACGCCGATGCGGTCGGCCATTTCCTGCGCTTCTTCGATGTAGTGCGTGGTCAGGATGATGGTGACGCCGCTTTCACGCAGCCGCCGCACCATTTCCCACATGCCGCGCCGCAATTCGACGTCCACGCCCGCGGTGGGCTCGTCCAGGAACAGAATGGCTGGTTCATGCGACAGCGCCTTGGCGATCATCACGCGGCGCTTCATGCCGCCCGACAAGGCCATGATGCGGCTGTCCTTCTTGTCCCACAGCGACAGATCGCGCAGCACTTTTTCTATGTAGGCCGGGTTGGCCGGCTTGCCGAACAGGCCCCGGCTGAACGTGACCGTGTTCCACACGCTTTCGAATGCGTCGGTGGAAATTTCCTGGGGCACGAGTCCGATCTTGGAACGCGCGGCGCGAAAGTCCGACACGATGTCATGGCCATCGGCCAGCACCCGGCCGTCGGACGGGTTGACGATGCCGCAGATGATGCTGATCAGCGTCGTCTTGCCCGCGCCGTTCGGCCCGAGCAAGGCGAAGATTTCACCGCGCTGAATGTCCAGGTTGACGCCCTTGAGCGCCTGGAATCCCGAGGCGTATCGCTTGGATAAACCCTGAATTGATATAACCGGCTGCACACAAGCCCCCAACGTGATCGATAGCCGGGGATTTTACTCGTTACACCAGGGCCGCTTGGTCGGCCTGGTGGAACGCTGTGTTTGACATCTGGCGGCTACCGCCCCCAGCCCAGCACCAGGGGGTCCAGCCGGCGGGCGGTTTCCAGCAGGCCCTGGCGCACCTCGTCGCGCATCGGCGGGAACGGATGCCGGGGCGCGTCGCAATCAATCACCCCGCCCGCCTTCATCAAGGCCTTGGCCGTCAGAATGCCGCCCTGGCGGTTTTCGTAGTTGATCAGCGGCAGCCAGCGTTCATACAGGCGGTAGGCCTCGTCGCGCTGGCCCGCGCGATGCGCCTCGATGATGGGGCGGATGCCGTCGGCAAAGCCGCCGCCCGTCATCGAGCCCGTGGCGCCGGCATCCAGGTCCGGCAGCAACGTGATGGCCTCTTCGCCATCCCACGGGCCTTCGATGGCGGCCCCGCCCAGCGCAATCAGGTCACGCAGCTTCGAGGCCGCGCCCGCGGTTTCGATCTTGAAATACGACACCTGTTCGATCTCGCGCGCCATCTTCGCCAGCAGCGCGGCCGACAGCGGCGTGCCCGCCACCGGCGCGTCCTGGATCATGATGGGGATATCCACCGCGTCCGATACCTGCTGGAAAAAGGCTTGGATCTGCGCTTCGGGCACCCGGATCGTCGCGCCGTGATACGGCGGCATGATCATCAACATGGCGGCGCCCTGGTCTTGCGCGCGCCGGCTGCGCGCCGCGCAAACGCGCGTGCCGAAGTGCGTGGTGGTCACGATGACCGGCACGCGGCCGCCTACGTGTTCAAGTATGGTCCGCGTCAGCACCTCGCGCTCGTCGTCCGACAGCACGAACTGCTCCGAGAAATTGGCCAGGATGCACAGGCCGTCCACGCCAGAATCGATCATGAAGTCCACCGCGCGCTTCTGGCTGGGCAGGTCCAGCTCGCCCGATTCGGTGAACGTGGTGGGCACCACCGGGAAAATGCCGCGATAGCGCGGCGCCTGGGATGTCGCGGACAAGGGCTTGGTCAGGGTCATCGTCATGGCGGCTTACTCGATGATGTTGAAATCGTTCAGGTATTCGGTCTTCAGCGTCAGCCCCAGCCCCGGCGTGTTGTCGTCCAGATCGATAAACCCTTCCTTGGCCACGGGCTCGCCGTCGAAGAGGTAGTAGAACAGCTCGTTGCCGACTTCCACATCAAACATCGGGAAGTACTCGCTCATGGGGGAAGCCAGCGTGCTCATCGTCAGGTGGTAGTTGTGCATCTGGCCGGCATGCGGAATGACCGGCACGCTGTAGGCTTCGCACAGCGCGTTGATCTTGTGCGCCGCCGTGATGCCGCCCACGCGGTTGGTGTCGTACTGCACCACCGACACGGCCTTCCTGTCCAGCAGTTGCTTGAAGCCATACAGCGAAAATTCGTGCTCGCCGCCCGAGATCGGAATCGAGGTCAGTTGGTTCAGCTCGGCGTAGCCGTCGATGTCATCCGCAATCACAGGTTCTTCCAGCCATCGCGGTTCAAACTTCTCAAGCTTGGGCAGGATGCGCTTGGCGTATTCCAGGTTCCAGCCCATATAGCATTCCAGCATCAGGTCGGTGTCGTAGCCGATGACTTCGCGGATGGCCTCCACCGATTTCAGGTTCTCGACCACGCCCTTCTGCAAATGCGCGGGCCCGTAGCCAAAGCGCATCTTGAACGCGGTAAAGCCCTGGTCCAGATAGGTCTGCGCCTCGTCCTGCATGGCTTTCAAGTCGGTGCGATACAGCTTGGAGTAGTAGACGGGAATCTTCTCCTTGGTGCGTCCGCCCAGCAGCTTGAAAACGGGCTTGCCCACCGACTTGCCCAGGATGTCCCAGATAGCCAGGTCCACGCCGGAAATCGCCGCCATCGTCACGCCCTTGCGGCCCCACGCATGCGTGGCGCGGTACATGCGCTGCCACAGGTATTCGTAGTCCCAGGGGTCCTGGCCCACTACCAGGGGCGCCAGGTACTGGTCGATGATGGCCTTGGCCACGCGCGGGGCCAAGGCCACATTGCCCAGCCCGACGATGCCGTCGTCCGTTTCCACTTCCACCACCGTCCAGCCGTGAAAGCGAAACGTGCTCATGGTTTCCTCGCGTGAATACAGCAGGTCCATGGCGTTGGAGCAAAAATTGCCTTGCGGCGGCACGGTCTTGCCGGTCCATTCAAAGACACGGGCGCGGACAGATTTGATCTTCATGGTGGGGTCCTGTTCAAACGATAGAGGTTCGGTGCGATGCGCCCATGCGGCAGGCGATCAAAAACGCCTGCCAGGTAGCATCCACATTGGCACGGCCAAGGCCGGCGATGTCGTAGGCGGTGCCGTGCGCGGGCGTGGTGATGGGTATGGGCAGGCCGCCCTGCACCGTGACGCCGCGGGAAAAGCCCAGCAGCTTGATCGCGATCTGCCCCTGGTCGTGATACATGGTGACAATCGCCTGGAACTGTCCGGCCTGCGCCTTCAGGAAAATGGTGTCGGCGGGAAACGGCCCCTGCACCGGCAGCCCTTCCTGGTTCATCTGCCACACGGCCGGCTCGATGATGTCGACTTCTTCGCGCCCGCAGGTGCCGCCGTCGCCGCCGTGCGGGTTGAACGCCGCCACCGCCACGCGCGGCGCGGCGATGCCGTTGGCCTGCAAGGACCGATAGATCAGTCGCGTGGCGGCCTTGATGCCTTCGATGCTGAGCGCGGCCGCGGCGTCCTTGAGCGGAATGTGGGACGACACGCGCGACGTCCACAGATCGCCCAGCGTATTGAATTCACAGAAGTAGCCGGTCACGCCCAGGTACTGCGCAAAGTGATGCAGCTCGTCGTCGTGCCGCAAGCCGCCCTGCTTCATGGCGAACTTGTTCAAGGGCGCAAAGCAGATGGCGTCGATATGCCCATCGCGCGCCGCGTCCATGCAAGCGTTAAGCACTTGCAGCACCGACGCACCGCCGGGCGCCTCGGCCTGCCCCACGGTTACCTGGTCGGGCCGCACGGTGTCCATGGCCAGCCATGCGGGCTGGCGGGTATCGGCGCGGCCCCGCACGGCAACCATGCTGTCCACGGCTTGCGTCGGCACCTGCACGCCCGCCACGCGCTGGCCTTCGCGCCACAGCCAGGCATCCCCCACCAGCACGATGTTGGCGCGTTCGCACGCCTCGGGCCGGGCCAGCAGGCGGGCGATCAGCTCGGCGCCGATGCCGGCCGGGTCGCCCAGGGTCAGGGCAATAACGGGTTTTTGCTGCGTGTCCATGTCAGGTCATTCCACGGAAATGTTGTTCTTCTTGATGATGCTGGCGTAGCGCTGGTTTTCAGCTTTATGGAACTGCGCGAACTGCGCCTGGCTCATCGGCGTAATGTCCGCCCCGATCGCCAGCAGCCGGGCCTGCGTTTCAGGCAGGGCCAGAATCTGGTTCACGTCGTCGTGGATGCGCGTCTGGATAGCGGCGGGCGTGTTGGCCGGCATGTAGATGCCGTACCACGCGCTCATCTCCACGCCGGGCACACCGGCCTCGGCCATGGTGGGCACGTCGGGAAGCTGGGGATTGCGGCGAGCGCTAAGCACCGCCAGCGCGCGCACCTTGCCGCTCTTGATGTGCGGAATGACGGACGACGCCGTTTCAAACGCGATCTGCACCTGTCCGCCCATCAGGTCGACCATGGCGGGGCCGCTGCCGCGATACGGAATGTGCGTCATCTGCACGCCCGTGGCGTCCTTGAACAACTCGGCGGCAATGTGCTGCGTGCTGCCCGCGCCGCTGCTGGCGAAATTGAATTCGCCAGGACGGCGCTTGATCAGCGCAATCAGCGCCTGGACGGAATCGGCCGGCACCTGGTTATTGACCACCAGGATGTTCGGCACCGCCCCCACGAACACCACTGGCGTCAGGTCGCGGTCATTGTCGTAACCCAGCTTCAGCAGATGCGGAGCGATGGCGTGGGCGGTCGACACCCCCATCACCATGGTGTGGTTGTCGGCCGACTTCGCCGCCTGGTCTGCCGCCAGTGTGTTGGAGGCGCCCGGCTTGTTTTCCACCACCACGATCTGTTTCAGCATCGGACCCAGGCGGTCGGCCACGGCGCGCGCCATGGCGTCGGTACCGCCGCCAGGCGCGGACCCCACCAGCAAGCGCAGCGGTTTGTTCGGCCAATCGGCGTTTTGCGCCTGGGCGGGGGTCAGGGTTGTCAGGCACAGCGCGGCGGCCGCCAGGGCGGCGCGGATCTTATGGATCTTCATGGTTTGTCTCCTTGATGTTTCTTCGCCGCTTACGGCTTTTGTTGTGAAGCCATCTTAGAAACATCGCCTGTTTCCGTAAAATGAAACTTTTGCACCAATCGTTCACTACAGGCGATCAATCATGGACCGCACTTTGAATGTTCCCGCCCTGCTCTCGCGGCTGCGCATGCGCCAGATCGTGCTGTTGCTGGCCATCGACGAACGCGGCACGCTGCGGGCCGCGGCGTCGCAACTGAACATGACCCAATCGGCCGCCAGCAAAATGCTGCACGAACTGGAATTGGCGCTGGGGCAGCCGCTGTTTGAACGGGTGGGACGCGGGCTGGCGCAGACGCCGGCCGGCGCTTGCGTCATGGGGTATTTCCGGGGCATGCGCGGCACCATGTCGTCGCTGGCGCGCGAGCTAGACGAACTGCGGCTGGGCAGCGCCGGCAAGCTGTTCATCGGCAGCATCATGGCGGCCTCGCCCGGGCATCTGACCGATGCGCTGCTGCGCTTGAAGCAGACCTATCCGCTGCTGGCCGTGGAAATCGTCACCGGCACCAGCGACCTGCTGATCGCCCGCTTGAACGAGGGCAAGCTGGATGTGGTGATCGGCCGCATGCTGACCCTGTCGGATCGCAACTACGTGTTCCGGCCGATCGGCGACGAGGCGCTGTCGGTGATCGCGGCGGTGGACCATCCGCTGGCCATGCCGCAGTCCGTACAGAAGCGCTTGGACTTTGAGGCGATGCTGGCATATCCGTGGATTCTGCAACCGCACGGCAGCCCGATGCGCGACGTGATCGAACAGGAATTCCGGTCGCACAACGTGGCGACCCCGCCCGGGCTGATTGAATCGGCGTCCATCCTGACGACCACCAACCTGGCAATGAAGTCGCACATGCTGGGCGTAATTCCGGAATCGGTCGCCAGCCGGTACGCAGCGCATGGCCTGTTGGCGATCCTGCCCTACCAGATCCGCCAATCGCTGACCGCCTTCGGCAGCATCGTGCCGCGCGACCGGCCTTTGAGCGCGGCCGGGCAGCACTTTATCGACTTACTGCACGACAATTCACGATGATGCTTGCGCGTTAGCAGAAAATTAGCGGAATTTAGAAAAATTCACCAGCGCCGCGACGTACAATCGCCGATTGCGCAACCCGCGCGTTTTATCCGAGGTTTCCCCGTGAGTGCATTGCCCGCCTGTCCGTCCTGCCAATCCGAATACACCTACGAAGACGGCGGCCTCTACATCTGCCCGGAATGCGCGCATGAGTGGTCGGCCCAGGACACCGCCGCCGCCGTCGCCGATGAGGCCCGTGTCTACCGCGATTCAGCCGGCAACGTGCTTCAAGACGGCGACACCATCACCGTCATCAAAGACCTGAAGCTCAAGGGTTCCAGCGGCGTGGTGAAGATGGGCACGAAGGTCAAGGGCATCCGCCTGGTCGACAGCGACCACGACATCGATTGCAAGATCGACGGCTTTGGCCAGATGAGCCTGAAGTCGGAATTCGTGAAGAAGATCTGACGCCACGCGCCCACCCTGGCGGCACCACGCCGCGCGGGTGGGCGGATCAAGGCTGCCGGTTCAAAGGTCTTCGTCTTCCGCCGCCTTGGGCATCAGATACGCCGTGAGCGTGCTGGACATGCCTGCCATCACCCACAGCACGAAGAACGACACCGTGTAGAAGCCGACGCGCCCGGTCGGCACGTGGCCGAAGATCGCCACATCCAAGGGGTCGATCAGCGCGAATATCAGCGCGCTGCCTATCCCGGCCGCCAGGAACGACGGCCACAGAATCCACATCAATGAACGCAGGCCCATCTGTGCTCTCCCTGCTTAAGGCTTGGCTTGCGCGGCGCCCGCGCCCTCGCTCGCCTGGGGTGAAACCTGTTCGATGACCAGGCCGCGCTTGACCACGCCGTCCTGGATAGGCTCGTGGATGAAGTTGCTGTAGGCGAAGTAGATCGTGACAAAGCACCCGATCATGGCCGCGAACGGGCCGGCCATCAGGATCCAGGGCCAGGGTTCCTGGTACCAGGGCTTCGGGGTCGGGGCGTGTTGGGCAAGTGTCATGTGCAGTCCTTGGCGGGCTTAGTCGGGTACGTAGAAACTGGCGGGCTCGTCGGTCTGGATGGACCGGTTTTCGCCGTCGTGGCCGCGCGCGCGCAGCGTGATGGGATGGGCGCCGGGTTCAACACCCGCGGGCGCCCGGATCACCATGGGCACCAGCTTGTTGGCCGCCGCTTCGACGTCGACCGTGTCCGAGCCCTGGCGGCCGGCCATCACTTGCAGGCCGGGCATGCCATCGGCCGACAGGCGCAGACGCATTGGCGTGTCCGACGTATTGATGATCTGCAAGCGGTAGACGTTTTCAATCTGACCACCCGCCACTTCGCGCCCCAGCGCGCCCCGGTCGCGGATGACATCGACCCGCAAGGGGTTGCGCATCGCCAACGAGGCAACAAACGCCACGGCCAGAATCAGGATCAGCGTGCCGTAGATCAGCACGCGCGGGCGCAACAGATGTGAACGCGCGTTTTGGGCGCTCAGGCCATCCTGCATGGCGCGGTCCGACGTGTACCGGATCAGGCCGGGTTCGTACTGCATCTTGTCCATGACTTGTTCGCAGGCGTCGATACAGGCGCCGCAGCCGATGCACATGTATTGCAGGCCGTCGCGGATGTCGATGCCGGTGGGGCAGACCTGCACGCACAGGCTGCAATCCACGCAATCGCCCATGCCGGCCGCCTTGTGGTCGACCTTGCGCGAGCGTCCGCCGCGCGGGTCGCCACGGCGCTTGTCATAGGTAACGACGAAGGTGTCCGGGTCCACCATGACGCTCTGGAAGCGGGCATAGGGGCACATGTACTTGCACACGGACTCGCGCATGAAGCCGGCGTTGCCCCAAGTGGCAAAGCCGTAGAACAGCATCCAGAACCATTGCCACGGGCCCAGTTGCAGCGTGAACAGTTCATGGCCCAGTTCACGGATGGGCGCGAAATAGCCGATGAAGGTGGACCCCGTCCACCAGGCCAGCGCAATCCACAAGAAGTGCTTGGTGATTTTCAGGCGCGCCTTGCGCAGGCTCCACGGCGACTCGTCCAGGCGGATGCGCGCAATGCGGTCGCCTTCGACCTTGCGCTCGATCCACATGAAGATTTCGGTGTAGACGGTTTGCGGACAGGCGTAGCCGCAGAACAGCCGGCCCGCCACGGCGGTGAACAGGAACAGCGCCAGCGCCGAGATGACCAGCAGCACGGCCAGGTACACGACGTCTTGCGGCCACAGCACCAGCCCGAACAGATAGAACTTGCGCGCGCCCAGGTCGAACAACACGGCTTGCCGGCCGTTCCATTGCAGCCAGGGCAAGCCATAGAAAATAAGCTGGGTGATGAAGACGAACGCAATGCGCCAGCGGGCGAAGATGCCGCTGACGGATCGCGGATAGATCTTGCTGCGCACGCCCGCCAGCGTCTGCTCCAGGGTTTCGGCCCCGGGGCGTGGCGGCCGCGTGTGCGGGCGCCAGGGCGGCGGGTCGCCGCCAGGCGGCGTGCCCACGCTTGCGGTTGACCCATCATCCATATGCTGCTCCGTACGGTGTATCCGATGATGTGGGGCCGACCGTGCGTGGCCCGCCCCACCTAAGCGCCGCTGGCCTACTTATTTGGCCAAGGGCGCGGTGCCGACTGCGACGGTGCCAAGCGCCGAGGTCCCAGCCGCAGGGGTATCGACCGCCTTGGCATCAGCCGCCTGCGCTTCTCCCGCAGCGTCGGGCTTGTTCGACAGGCCCCACACCCAGGCCGTCAACACCTTGATCTGTTCAGGATTCAGGATGTGTTCGTGCGCGGGCATGCGGTTGTCCCGACCGTCCAGGATGGTCTTCACGATCGACGCTTCCGAAGACCCGTACAGCCACACGTCGTCGGTCAGGTTGGGCGCGCCCACCAGTTGGTTGCCCTTGCCGTCGACACCATGGCAGGCCACACAGAAGTTGCCGAACTCGCGCTTGCCGCGAAACACGCGGATGGGGTCCGCCGTCAGGCCCGACAAGGAACGCACGTACTGCGCGATGTCGCCCGCCGCCTTGGCATCAATGGCGGCCTTCCAGGGCGGCATCACGCCGTGGCGGCCTTCCTTGATGGTCTTCATGATGACTTCGGGCGAACCGCCGTGCAGCCAGTCGCCGTCGGTCAGGTTCGGAAAGCTGGGGCCGCCCTTGGCGTCCGAGCCATGGCATTGCGCGCAGTTGTTCAGGAACAGGCGCTGGCCGATTTCACGGGCGCCCGCGTCCTGTGAGATCTGCGGCACGGTCATGGTTTCAAAACGGGCGTAGATGGGGCGCACGGCGTTGGCCATCTGGGCCTGGTGCCGCGCCACTTCTTCCGTGCTGCTGTAGCCCAACTGGCCCTTGTACGAGCCCAGGCCCGGCATGAAGAACAGATAGCCCAGCGCGAACAGGCAGGCCAGCAGGTACATCCACGTCCACCACGTGGGAACGGGGTTGTTCAGTTCGGTCAGGTCACCATCCCAGACGTGGCCGGTGTCTTCCACCTGCCCGGCGGCCGGCTTGGCGCCCAGCCAGCGGCGCTGCGTGTACAGCAGCCACACGCACCAGAGCACGCCGCCCACAGCGACCACCGAAATGAAAATCCCCCAGAAGCCATTGACGAAATCGCTCATGATCGATTCGCTCCATCTTGTTGTGCCTGCCCGAATTCATCGGGCAGGGCGAACGGCAACATGGCCGATTCGCGGTTGGCGCCCTGGCGGCCGCGCGAGCAGGCCCACCAGACGATGCCGAAAAAGGTCGCCATGGAAATGGCGGTAACGATTGCGCTCAGGTAAGCCACCATGATCAGCCTCCCGTAGCCGGTTGCGCGGCGGGTTGCGTGGCCGTTTGCACGGCGGACTGTGCGGCCGATTCCGCGGCCTTCCTGGCCTCTTCCGCCTGCTTGGCTTCGGCCGCCTGCTTGGCGCGGCGCACGCCCACGCCCAGGCTTTGCAGGTAGTCGACCAATGCGTCCTCTTCCGTCTTGCCTTCGATTTCCTTGGGCGCGGCGGCGATCTGTTCGTCTGTGTACGGCACGCCCAGCGTGCGCAAGGCCCGCATGCGCTCGGACACGTTCTGACCGGTGATCACCGTCTTTTGCAGCCAGGGATACGCGGGCATGTTCGATTCCGGCACCACCTTGCGCGGGTCGCGCAGGTGAATGCGGTGCCAGTCGTCGGAATAGCGTTCGCCCACGCGCGCCAGGTCGGGCCCGGTGCGCTTGGAGCCCCACAGGAACGGGTGGTCGAAGACCGATTCCGCCGCCGTCGAATACGAGCCGTAGCGTTGCACTTCGGCGGCCAGCACGCGCACTTGCTGCGAGTGGCAGCCCACGCAGCCTTCGCGGATGTACACGTCGCGCCCCATCAGCCGCAGCGGGCTGTAGGGTTCGACGCCCGCCACGGGCTGGGTGGTGCTGTGCTGGAAGAACAGCGGAATGATCTGAACCAGGCCCGCGAAGGACACCACCAGGATGCTGGCGATGATCATCCAGCCGATGTTCTTCTCAAGCGTCTGGTGAGAAAAGAAGCCGGTTTTATTGTTGGCCATGATGTCCTCTCGTCAAGCAGTGGCCGGCACGGCGGGCGCGGCGGGCACGTCGGGCGCAGAGACCGACGGGCGAGCGGCATGGGGATCGTCTTCGGGAATGGCGGGGTTGACCGGCAGCGCACCGCGCACCGTCATCCACACGTTCCAGGCCATCACGAACACCCCCGACAGGAACAACGTGCCACCCAGCAAACGGATCAGGTAGTACGGCACGCGCGTCTTCAGTTCTTCGACGAAGCTGTAGACCAGGGTGCCGTCGCTGGCGGTGTCGCGCCACATCAGGCCCTGCTGCACGCCGGCAATCCACATGGCGGCGATGTACAGCACCACGCCGATGGTGGCGATCCAGAAGTGCAGTTCGATGGCCTTTACGCTGTACATCTTTTCGCGGCCATACAGGCGCGGAATCAGGTAGTACAGCGAGCCGAAGGAAATCATCGCGACCCAGCCCAGTGCGCCGGAGTGCACGTGGCCAATGGTCCAGTCCGTGTAATGCGACAGCGCATTGACGGTGCGGATCGACATCATCGACCCTTCGAACGTGGACATGCCGTAGAACGACAGCGCGGTGACCATGAACTTCAGGATCGGGTCGGTACGCAGCTTGTACCAGGCGCCTTGCAGCGTCATGATGCCGTTGATCATCCCGCCCCAGGACGGCGCCAGCAGAATCAGCGAAAACGTCATGCCCAACGATTGCGTCCAGTCAGGCAGCGACGTGTACAGCAAGTGGTGCGGACCCGCCCACATGTACGTGAAGGCCAGCGCCCAGAAGTGGACGATGGACAGGCGGTACGAATAGATCGGGCGGCCGGCCTGCTTGGGCACGAAGTAATACATCATGCCCAGGAAGCTGGTGGTCAGGAAAAAGCCCACGGCGTTATGGCCGTACCACCACTGCACCATGGCGTCCTGCACGCCGGCGTACGCCGAGTACGACTTCCACATCGACACCGGCATCTCAATGTTGTTGAAGATGTGCAGGATGGCGATGGTGAGGATGTACGAGCCGAAGAACCAGTTGGCCACGTAGATGTGCTTGGACCGGCGCTTGATGATGGTGCCGAAGAACACGATGGCGTAGGCCACCCAGACCAGCGTGATCAGGATGTCGATGGGCCATTCGAGTTCGGCGTATTCCTTGCTGCTGGTGAACCCCATCGGCAAGGTGATCGCGGCGGCGACGATGACGACCTGCCAGCCCCAGAACGTGAAGGCGGCAAGCTTGTCGCAGAACAGCCGCGTCTGACAGGTGCGCTGGACCACGTAGTACGACGTTGCGAACAACGCGCTACCGCCAAAGGCGAAGATCACCGCGTTGGTGTGCAGCGGTCGCAGGCGGCCGTAGCTGAGCCATGCGGTGTCGAAATTCAACTGAGGCCAAATCAGCTGCGCGGCGATAAAAACGCCCACAGCCATGCCGACAATCGCCCAAACCACCGTCATGAGCGCGAACTGCCTCACGATCTTGTAGTTGAAGGTGTCGGCCTTGCTTGCGATTGCGGCGCAATCGTTCATCACCCTTCCCCCAAAGTAACAAATAGCTCCAGGCTTGAATGATGGGACCGGGCCTATAAGTCGGCGTTGATATGGATCAAGCGCGCGTGGGGCAGCAAGGGAACGCGGCAACGCCGCAACGCATCAGCAAGGGTTTGTTATGAATTGAAGCCGCCGCCGCTGGCGCGGCCGCTGTCGTCGTCACGCAGGATCGCCGTGCCCGCGCTGTCGGTATCGTCGTACTGGCCGTTGAACACGGCCCACCAGAACGCTACGCCGATGGCCAGCACGAACAGCAGGGACAAAGGCAACAGCAAGTACAGGATGGTCATCGCGCCACTTCCATCTTGGCTGCTTCCATCTTGGCCGCTTCCATCGTTGCCACGTCCAACGCGGGCGAGGGCACCGCGCTGCCGGACCAGTCGCGGCGGCACAGGCGCCACGAGTTATAGGCAACCGCCAACGACGACACCAGCATCGTGATGGCGGCCAGCCAGGGCTGCACCCAACCCATCAACGCCAACGGCGTCATCAGCAAATGCCAGACGAGCGACCCGTACAGGTTCTGCCGCGCCTTGTGGCGCGCCTGTTGCAACAGCGCATCCAGCGCGGCGTCGGGCATGTTGGGATGCGCCGCCAGCGCCGAGTGCGCGGACGCCATCGCCGTGGGCACCGCCATCGACATCGCGCAAGGGCAGCTCATGACCAGCAGCGCCACCATCACGGGCAGGCTGTGGGCGGGGTCGATATAGGCCCAGCCGACGGCGGCGGCCAACGCCAACGCCACCTGCGCCAGCACAAAACGCGACGCCAGGCGATCGGCGCGCGCGCCCAGGTCCAGCCGCTGCGCCTCAACGCGCTGATGGCGCAAGCCGCCCGCCGCGCCGCCAAATGATTGGCGGGCGCACAGTTCCAGGTAGCGCGCGGTCAGCAGGAACGCCACGAACATCGTGACGGAATCAAAATAGACTTCGCCGCGCCCCGTCCAGGTGGCGTGCACGCTGGGAATGAACGCGGCGACGATGCCCAGCGCCACCGGCACGTCCATGCCGGCGCGGCCGTGGCGCAGGTTGTCGCCGGCATGGCGCCAGATGGGCCAGGCGGAATACAGCACCACGGGTATGGTCAGCGCGAAGCTGGCCCAGTTCATCAGCACGATGGCCCAGTCCAGCGTTTCCAGGGCGTCGGCGGGCATGCTCTCGTGGCGCAGGTAACCGGGCCAGGCGAACATCATCACCTGCATCATCGCCAGCCAGGCCAGCGACAGGCGCACCAAGGCATGGCGGCGCTGCTGGCGGTCGGTATCCGACAGGCAGGACGGGACGGCGAAGATCGATTTTGCTCGCATGCGCCGATGGTAGCTAGCGCCCCCTCCCCCCGCCTTGATCTGGATCAAGCCGCTTTTTGTTGCGGCCTGCCTGGCGTGTCCTGCGTGTCCACAGATCGCATCAAGGGCGCTGCTGGCGCAGCACGGCCACCACCGCGCGAGTCAACGCGGCCAGGTCGTCGCCATCGATCGTCAGCGCCGGGGTCAGGTACACGACGTTGCCGAAGGGGCGCACCCACACACCCGCATCGACCAACCGGCGCTTCAAGGCTTCGCGGTCGGTGATGCCGTCCAGCTCCACCACGCCGATGGCGCCCAGCACGCGCACGTCACGCACCCAGGGCAAGTCGCGGCAGGGTTCCAGGCCGGTCGCCAAGGCCTGGGACAGCGCTTGCGCCTGCGCCAGCCGGGGTTCGGACTCGAACAGATCCAGCGAGGCATTGGCGGCCGCACACGCCAGCGCATTGCCCATGAACGTGGGGCCATGCATCAGTGCATGCGCCGGGTTGTCGGACCAGAAGGCGTCGAACACCCGGTTGCTGGCCACCGTGGCGGCCAGCGGCAACGTGCCGCCCGTCAGCGCCTTGGACAAGGTGATGATGTCGGGCTTGATGCCGGCCTGCTCGAAGGCGAACATCGTGCCGGTGCGCCCGAAGCCGGTGAAGATCTCGTCAAAGATCAGCAAGAGGCCGTGGCGGTCTGCCAGGCGGCGCAAGCGGCGCAGCACTTCCGGGTCATGCAGCAACATGCCGCCCGCGCCTTGCACCAGGGGTTCGACGAGAATGCCCGCCAGTTGCGGCGCGCGCGCTTGCAGGAATTGATCCAGCGCCGCGTAGGAGGCGTCGTCGCGCGGCAGGTCCACGATGTCGTGCTCGGCCAGCATGCCCCGGTACAGGCTGTGCATGCCGTCGTCGGGGTCGCACACGGCCATGGTGCCGAACGTGTCCCCGTGATAGCCGCCCCGAAACGCCACAAAGCGGCTGCGGCCCCGCTCGCCCTGGTTCAGCCAGAACTGCACCGCCATTTTCATGGCGACTTCGACCGCCACCGACCCGGAGTCGGTGTAGAAGACGCGGTCCAGCCCCGGCCCCAGCAAGCCGGCCAGGCGGCGCGCCAGCGTCAGCGCGGGTTCATGGGTCAGGCCGCCAAACATCACATGCGGCATGGCGTCCAGTTGCGCGCGCACGGCCTGGGCGATGTGCGGGTGGTTGTAACCGTGGCAAGCCGTCCACCAGGACGCCACGCCATCGATCAGGCTGCGCCCGTCCGCCAGTTCCAGCCGGCTGCCGTGGCTGCGCACCACGGGCAGCGGCGGCGTCACCGTTTTCATTTGGGCATAGGGAAGCCAGATATGAGGTTGGCCCTGGGCCACCCAGTCGGGCGTGTGCATGGTTGAGCTCCGAAAAAACAGGCGCGTTCGCAGGGCATTCCTGGCGTCCCGAACGCCGGAAAACGCCCTGCGCGCCTCCACTACAATGGCCCGCATTCTACGGCTTGGCACGGGCGCCCCCCTTGCCCGGCCGCTGCCGGAACGATTGATGTCTAAGCTGGATTCCCTGTTTTCTTCCGAGTTGGCCGCCGCCGACACCCGCCACGTACGCCGCCGCCTGCGCACCGCCACGGCCGCGCCGCCCGGGCGCATTGTGCTCAATGGCGCGCCCGTGCTGAACTTTTCCAGCAATGATTACCTGGGCCTGTCCAAGCACCCGCTGCTGATTGAACGCGCCCGGGAATGGGCGGCCCGCCACGGCGCGGGTGCGCAAGCGTCGCGGCTGGTCTGCGGCAACCTGGACTTGCACGAACAAGTGGAAGCCAAGCTGGCTCGCCTGAAAGGCACCGAGGCCGCGCTGCTGCTGGCCTCGGGCTGGCAGGCCAACGCCGCCGTGCTGCCCGCCCTGCTGCGCGCCGCCGCAAACCTGGGCGAGATCGAGCTGTACGCTGACAAGCTGAATCACGCCAGCCTGCACCAGGGTTGCCAGGCGGCCGGGGTCAGGCAGATCCGCTTCCGGCACAACGACCTGGATCATCTGGAAAGCCTGCTCGCCGCTCGCGTGCAGGCCGGCGCCGGCAAGCCCGTGGCCCGCTTCATCGTCACGGAAAGCGTGTTCAGCATGGACGGCGACCGAACCGACGTCGTCCGGCTGGCAGATCTGGCCGACCGCTATCAGGCCTTTGTCTACCTGGACGAAGCGCATGCCACCGGCGTACTGGGGCCGGGCGGCATGGGATTGGCGGGCCTGGCTCCGGGCCGTATCGACCTGGCGATGGGCACGTTCAGCAAGGCGCTGGGCGGCTTCGGCGCGTATGTGGCCGGGTCGCGCGCGCTGTGCGACTACTTGATCAACACCTGCTCTGGCTTCATCTACACCACGGCACTGCCGCCCGCCGTGCTGGGCGCCATGGACGCCGCGCTGGACCTGGTGCCCACACTGGACGCCGAGCGCGCCCGGCTGACTGCCGCCGGTGACCGGCTGCGCGCCGCGCTGCAAGGCATGGGCTTGGACACCGGCGATTCCTCCACGCAGATCGTGCCCGCCATCGTGGGCGACGAAGCGCGCGCGCTGGACATGGCGGCCGCCCTGGAACGCCTAGGCCTGCTGGCCGTGGCCATCCGCCCGCCCACCGTGCCTGCCGGCACCAGCCGCCTGCGCCTGACGCTCAGCGCCGCGCACCGCGATGTCGACGTCGGGCAACTGATCGATGGCATCAAGGCGGTGCTGGCATGACCCCCACGCGCCCCACCCTGCTCTTCGTACACGGCTGGGCGTTCGACGCTTCGGTCTGGACGCCGCTGCGCGCCGAGCTTGGCGACTGGCCACACGAGGTTGCCGACGCCGGTTACTTCGGCGCCGCGCAATCGTCGGCCGCAACCATCGGCCGGGTTCTAGACCCTGCCATCGACCCAGTCGTCGGCCATGTTGTAGACCCAGTCATCGGACAGGTTCAAGACCCCGCCAGCGCCCCCATCATCGCCATCGGCCATTCAATGGGCGTGCTGCGCTTGTTGCGGGATCTGCCGTCCAACTGTGTGGGCTTGGTGTCGATCAACGGGTTCCCGCGCTTTGGCGCCGCGCCGGACTTTGACGCCGGGGTACCGCGCCGCACGCTGGACCGGATGATGAAACGGCTGTCCGCCGACCCCGTCGCTGTCTTGCAAGACTTTCGCGAGCGCTGCGGGGACGCTTCCGCCTTCGGTGAACCGCGCCTGGAACCATTGGCCCGCGACCTGGAAGCCTTGCGCGACGAAGACCAGCGCGACGCCTTGGCGGCGCTGCCCGTTCCCTTGCTGATTCTGGCCGGACAGGACGACCCCATCGTTCCCGCTACCATGACGCAAGCCGCGTTCGGCGGCCGCTTGGGCGACGAACGGCACGATCTGGAACACGGCGGCCATTTGTTGCCGGTGTCGGCCGCGCCCTGGTGCGCGCGCCACATCGCCGGTTTCATCGACCGCGTGGCGGGTGCCGCCTGATGCAAGCCACGCCACGTAACGTCCGGGTCGGCGCCCGCTTTGGCGCCGCCGCCCACCGCTATGAAGACCACGCGCCCATCCAGCGCAGTACCGCCGAACGGCTGGCCAGCGATATCGCTTGCCTGCGTTTGCCCGCGCGTCCTCGCATCCTGGAGATCGGCTGCGGCACCGGCTTGCTGACCAAGGCCCTGGCGCGGCGGCTGGGTGAGGCGGACTGGACCATCACCGACATCTCGCCCGCCATGCTCGCCGCCGCCCAGCGCGGCCCGGCGCTACCCGGCACGGCGCGCTTCCAGTTGCTGGACGGCGAACACCCCCAGGCGCTGGATGGCGAGTACGACCTGATCTGCTCCAGCCTGGCCGTGCAGTGGTTCACCGACCTGAACGCCGGCCTGAGCCGGCTGGCCGCGCTGCTGGCGCCCGGCGGCCATCTTGCCGTCGCGACGCTGGCCGACGGCACCTTCAGCGAATGGCAGCGCGCGCATCAGGCGGCGGGCTTCGCCGCCGCCACGCCGCCCTACCCGCCGTGCCGGGTCATCCGTCCCGCCATGAGCAATCTGGCCGGTGGCGTGCGCGGCGAACGGCTGATACAAAATCATCCTGATGGCCTGACTTTCCTGAAGGGCTTGAAAGGCATCGGCGCCACCACGCCCGCGCCCGGACGCTCGCCGCTATCCGCGGCGGCGCTGCGCCGAGTACTGGCGGCGTTTGACGAACAAGGAGCCACGGTGACGTATCACCTGGCCTACGGTATGTGGAAAAAATCAACGCAACGCCCCGCCGGGGTTTTCGTGACCGGCACTGACACCGGCATCGGCAAGACGCTGGTGTCCGCCATCCTCGTGCGCGCCTGGAACGCCGACTACTGGAAACCGGTGCAGACCGGCGTATCCGAAGAGCGGGGCGACACCGACACCGTGGCCGAACTGGCGCAACTGCCGCCCGAACGCCAGCACCTGCCCGCCTACGTGCTGCAAGCGCCGCTGTCGCCCTGGGCCGCCGCCACGCTGGAAGACACGGTCGTCGACGCAACCAGCATCGTGCCCCCCGCCACCACCGCGCCCTTGATCGTGGAAGGCGCGGGCGGCCTGTACGTGCCCATCGACGACACGCACATGATGATCGACCTGATCGCCCGCCTGGACATGCCCGTGGTGCTGGCGGCGCGCAGCGGCCTGGGCACCATCAACCACACGCTGCTCAGCCTGGAAGCCCTGAAGCGCCGCGGCATCCCGATTTTGGGCGTGGTCATGAGCGGCCCGCTGTCCCCCGGCAACAAGGAAGCCATCGAACGCTTCGGCGACGTCCGCGTGCTGGCCGAAATCCCGCCGCTGTCGCACGTCGACGCGGCAACGGTCGCCAAGCTGGCGCAGGGCATTCCGCCTCTGGAGGAGTGTTTGGCGGCGCTGGGCGAGGCGCCGACGGTAGCGGATTAGGGGTCGGGAAGTACGATCTTGCCAAATTTTGCCAAGACCCCTAATCTACGGCGATGGGCACCATGAACATTTCCCTCCCGGACGCGCTGAAATCCTTCGTTGACGAACAGGTCTCCGAAAGAGGCTACGGCACCAGCAGCGAGTATGTCCGCGAACTCATCCGCAAAGATCAGGATCGGCTTCAGAAGCGAAGCTTGATGCTTGTCGGCGCATCTTCCGCCCCAGCAGCTCCCGCCGACGCCGCCTATTTTTCTGACCTGCGTGCCCGAATCTGCAATGGATCCAAGCCTGGCACAAAGTAGTAAAAGCCAACCCCGCCCCGCGCTAGCCGGTCTGTTTCGCCATGTCGATAAACGCCCGTAACGCTGACGACACGCGACGTTGACGGGGGTAATACAGCATGAAGCCCGGAATCGTCGGGCACCAGTCATCAAGCATCCGCGTCAACTGCCCCGATTGCAGCAGGTCGCGCACGTAGTGTTCCGGCACGCAGCCGATGCCGATGCCGTCCACCGCCGCGCGCACTTCCGCGTGCACGTCGCTAAGCGCAATGCGGCCGGTCACGTCGACTTCCATGGCAACGCCATCCTTTTCGAATTCCCACTTGTAGAAGCGCCCGCTGGGAAAGCGGTAGCGCACGCACGCGTGGCTCAACAAGTCGTGGGGATGGCGGGGCAATTGCCGGCCTGCCAGGTAGGCCGGTGAGGCGACCACCGCCGCGCGCAACGCCGGGCCGATCTGCACGGCCACCATGTCTTCGGGCACGGCCTCCAACAAACGCACGCCTGCGTCAAAGCCGGATGCCACGATGTCGACAAAGCTGTCATCCTCGGCGATTTCCAGCTGGATGTCCGGATAGGCGGCCAAAAAGCGCGCGGCGAACGGCATCAGCAGCATGTGGGACGCGGCCCGCGATGTGTTGATCCGCAACGTACCGGACGCGGCGCCTCGAAAGTGGTTCATCTCTTCAAGCGCGTCGCCCAGGTCGGCCAGCGCGGGAAGCAAGCGTTCGGCCAGGCGCTGCCCGGCGGCGGTCAACGCTACGCTGCGCGTCGTGCGATTGAACAGGTTCACGCCCAGCCGCTCTTCCAGGTTGCGGATGGCGTAGCTGACGGCGGACGTGGACAGGGCCAATTCCTCGCCCGCGCGGCGAAAGCTGCAATGCCGGGCCACGGCGGCGAACGCGGCCAGGTGGGACAGGTTATCCGCCTGCATGATTATGCAAATTCCTTGAACAAAACATGCGGAAATTCTAGCTTGATGCCGCGGATGGCGAAGCATATTGTGAACGCCTGCTTAACAAATTCCTGCAAATCGATCATGACTCAAGCCCGTGGCTACGCCGCCCACAGTACCGACACCCCGCTGGTTCCCTTCAGCTTCACGCGCCGCGAGCCGGGCGACGACGATGTGCAGATCGACATCCTGTACAGCGGCATTTGCCATTCCGACCTGCATCAGGCGCGCGGCGATTGGGGCAATTCGATGTACCCGATGGTGCCGGGCCACGAAATCGTCGGCCGCGTCGCGCAAGTGGGCAAGAACGTCACCAAGTTCAAGGCGGGCGATTACGCCGGCGTGGGCTGCATGGTGGATTCCTGCCGGCACTGCAAGGCCTGCCGCCTGAACCTGGAGCAATACTGCGAGCAAGGCGCCACGCTGACCTATAACGACAAGGAACGCGGTAGCGACCAATTGACGTTCGGCGGCTATTCCGACCACATCGTTGTCAAGGAACACTTCGTCGTCAAGGTGTCCGACAAGCTGGATCTGAAGGCCGTGGCGCCGTTGCTGTGCGCCGGCATCACCACCTATTCGCCGCTGCGCCACTGGAAGGTCGGCCCTGGCCAGAAAGTGGGCGTCATCGGCTTGGGCGGCCTGGGCCACATGGGCGTGAAATTCGCGCACGCGATGGGCGCGCACGTGGTGATGATCACGACGTCGGCCGACAAGGGCCGCGACGCCAAGCGCCTGGGCGCCGACGAAGTCCTGGTGTCGCGCGACGCAGAGGCGATGGCCGCGCATGCCGGCTCGTTCGATTTCCTGCTGAACACCGTGCCCGTCAGCCATGACGTGAATCCGTACCTGGCATTGCTGACGCTGAACGGCACGATGGCGCTGGTGGGCGCGCTGACGCCGCTGGATCCGATCCCGGGCGCCAACCTCATCATGGGGCGCAAGTCGATTGCCGGTTCGGCGATTGGCGGCATGCAGGAAACGCAAGAGATGATGGACTTCTGCGCCGAACACGGCATCGTCAGCGATGTCGAGATCGTGCCGATCCAGGCCGTGAACGACGCCTATGAACGCCTGGCCAAGAACGATGTGAAGTACCGCTTCGTGATCGACATGGCCTCGCTTGAGAAAGAGGCGGCTGCGGCCTGACGCGCAAGCGTGCCGGGATAGAAAAAAAAGGGTGCCCGAAGGCACCCCGAATCCACCCTACAACAGCACCTACAACTGCAACTGCAAAGCAATCAATCTCGTCACCCGGTCAACGGCTTACCGGGCGACGGGTCATGCGATAACGCGGCCAGGCGATCAAGCCACCTTCTGTTCCTTGCCGTGTTCAAACTGGGCCTCTTCCGTGGAGCCGGTCAAGGCGGTGGTTGAAGACTGGCCGTTTTCGATCGTCTGCGTCACGGCGTCGAAGTAGCCGGTGCCCACTTCGCGTTGGTGCTTCACGGCGGTGAAGCCCAAGTCGGCGGCGGCGAATTCCTTCTGCTGCAATTCCACGAAGGCGCTCATCTGGCGGCGGGCATAGCCGTGGGCCAGTTCGAACATGCCGTAGTTCAGCGCATGGAAGCCGGCCAGCGTGATGAACTGGAACTTGTAGCCCATGGCGCCCAGCTCGCGCTGGAACTTGGCGATGGTGCCGTCGTCCAGGTTCTTCTTCCAGTTGAACGAGGGCGAGCAGTTGTACGCCAGCAGCTTGCCCGGGAATTGGCGATGGATGGCGTCCGCGAACTTGCGGGCGTATTCCAGGTTGGGCGTGGACGTTTCGCACCAGATCAAGTCAGCGTAGGGCGCATAGGCCAGGCCGCGCGAGATGGCCTGGTCGATGCCGGCCTTGGTGCGGAAGAAGCCTTCCACGGTGCGCTCACCGGTGATGAAGGGGCGGTCGTTTTCGTCGACGTCGCTGGTCACCAGGTCTGCCGCGTCGGCGTCGGTACGAGCCAGCAACACGGTGGGCGTGCCCATCGTATCGGCGGCCAGGCGGGCCGACACCAGCTTGGCGACGGCCTCGCGGGTGGGCACCAGCACCTTGCCGCCCATGTGGCCGCACTTCTTCACGGAAGCCAACTGGTCTTCGAAGTGGACGCCGGCGGCGCCCGCGTCGATCATGGCTTTCATCAGTTCAAAGGCGTTCAGCACGCCGCCGAAACCGGCTTCGGCATCCGCCACGATGGGCGCGAAATAATCGATGTAACCCTCGTCGCCCGGGTTCTTGCCTTCCATCCACTGGATCTGGTCGCAGCGCGACAAGGAATTATTGATCCGGCGAACCACTTGCGGCACCGAGTTGGCGGGGTACAGCGACTGGTCGGGGTACATCTCGCCGGCCAGGTTGGCGTCACCGGCCACTTGCCAGCCCGACAGGTAGATGGCCTTCAGGCCGGCCTTGACCTGCTGCATGGCCTGGTTGCCGGTCAGGGCGCCCAGCGAATTCACGAAGGGTTCGCTATGCAGGGATTCCCACAACCGGGTCGCGCCACGTTCGGCCAGCGTGTGCTGCACGCTGATCGAGCCGCGCAGGCGGATGACATCCTCGGCGCTGTAGTCGCGCTTGATGCCCTGCCAGCGGCTGTTTTCGGCCCAGTCTTTCTGCAAATTGCGGATTTCGGTTTCGCGAGTGCTCATGGTGATGCTCCTGGTCAGTGATGGGAAAACTTCAAAAGATTCGCGTCTTGCATTGCGTGAATCGTTGGAGAAAGTCTATGCCTGTGCTGCAGGGCAATGTGAGCTTATGTCTTATAGAAGATGAAAAATGTTTTTGTTTAAAATCAATGAATTAAAACTTCAATTTCGTATTGCGGAATGACTTTGCCATCTGTGAAATGCGCTTTGGTTGCGCAGCAGCAGGAACTTTCACATGACGAGACTTACATTTCATAATGCGAAAATTTGGCGTTTTCCGACCGCCTACAATGCCGCTATTCCTCCGATTTCCTTGATTTGCCATGACCCTGTCTCACGGCCCCCTGGGCCAAAGCGTGGCCTACGCCTCGCAATACGATCCCTCGTTGCTGTTTCCCATCGCGCGCTCGCATAATCGGGCAGCGCTGAACCTGGAAGCCGGCAAGCTGCCCTTCACCGGCGTGGATATCTGGAACGCCTACGAGCTGTCCTGGCTGGACGCCAAGGGCAAACCGCGCGTGGCCATGGCCACGTTCTCGGTGCCGGCCGACAGCCCCAACATCATCGAATCCAAGTCGTTCAAGCTCTATCTGAATTCGTTCAACCAGACACGGCTGGTGAATTCGGCTGCCCTGCGCGGGCGCCTGGAACGAGACCTGAGCGCCGCCGCGGGCGCGCCGGTTGGCCTGGATTTCTTCCTGCCGCAGCGGTTTTCCGAATTGCGGATGGCGGAGATGGACGGCATCTATATCGACAAGCTGGACATCGAGATCGACACCTACGAGCCCGCGCCCGAGCTGCTGCGCACCCGGCCCGGCGACGTGGTCGAGGAAACGCTGGCCTCGCGCCTGTTGAAGTCCAATTGCCCGGTGACCGGCCAACCCGATTGGGCCAGCGTGCAGATCCGCTATCGGGGCGCCCCCATCGACCGCGAATCGCTGCTGCGTTACCTGGTGTCGTTCCGCCAGCACGCCGAATTCCACGAGCACTGCGTGGAACGCATCTTCAGCGACATCCAGGCGGCCTGCGCCCCGGAACACCTGACGGTCTACGCGCGCTACACACGCCGTGGCGGCCTGGACATCAACCCGTGGCGCAGCAACGTGGAAGCTTCGCCCCCGGCCGACGTGCGCACGGTCCGCCAATAAGCCCAACTCACGACCAGTTACAGATTTACCTTCCACCGCCGATATCGTCTAAGGTTCCCACGGCATCAGGCGGGCCGCCCGGCCCGCCGCCACATCCGAACCTCAGCCATTTCACTTCCCCCAGGAGGCGGCAATGCAAGTCCGTGATTGGTTTGTCGAGCGTCAACCGGAATTCGCGCAATGGCGGCAAGACCTGCACGCGCATCCGGAACTAGGTTTTCAAGAACACCGCACCGCCGAACTGGTTGCGGCCAAGCTCAAGCAGTGGGGCCTGGAGGTGCATAGCGGCATCGGCCGCACGGGCGTGGTGGCGGTGTTGCGGGGCGAACGCCCCGGCGGCCGTCGCATCGGGCTGCGGGCCGACATGGACGCGCTGCCCATGCAGGAGAAAACCACCCTGCCGTATCGCTCCACCCACGAAGGCAGCTTCCATGGCTGTGGGCACGACGGGCACACGGCCACGCTGTTGGCGGTGGCTCAACACCTGTCGCAGAACCGAGACTTCGCAGGCACTCTTAATTTCATCTTCCAACCGGCCGAGGAAACGCTAGCCGGCGGCGCGGCGATGATCGAAGACGGGCTGTTCACGCGCTTTCCCTGCGACGAGATCTATGGCCTGCACAATAATCCGATGCTGGGCAAAGGGCGCGTCGCCGTGCGCGAAGGCGCGCTGCTGGCCGCCTGCGACGGCTTCACCATCCGCGTGCATGGCGTGGGCTGCCACGGCGGCATGCCGCAGCAAGGCAACGACCCGGTAGTCATCGCCAGCCAGTTGGTGGGCATGCTGCAAACCGTGGTCAGCCGGTCTCTGGACCCGCTGGTGGCGGGCGTGGTCAGCGTGGGCATGATGAACGGCGGCACCGCGCCCAACGTCATCCCCGACCTGATGGAACTGCGGGGCACGGTGCGCACCATGAGCATCGCCGCGCGCGAAACCGCCTTGCGCCGCGTGCGCGAAATCTGCGATGGCCTGGCCTTGTCCAACGCCACCCGCATCGACTGCGAGTTCGGCCTGGGCTGCCCGCCCACCATCAATGCGCCCGGCCCGGCCGCCACGGTCGCTGCCGCGGCGGCGCGCGTGGTCGGCATCGACGCGGTGGACGACCGGGTCACGCCCTTGATGGCCTCGGAAGATTTCTCCTACCTGCTTCAGGAATGTCCCGGCGCCTACTTCTTCGTTGGCCAGGACGGCCATTTCTGCCATCACCCTGAATACGATTTCGACGACGACATCCTGCCCATCGGCGCAGCGGTCTTCGTAGAGATCGTGCGCGACCGCCTGGGCTGATCCCCCCTTTTCTTGCTGTCGAGTCCACGGGCCTCGTTGCCATGCAACGCGCCCGTGTGTCCCCTTGCGCCTGTACGGCGTTCGCAGGAGTCCGTGATGACGCTTCCATCTTCCCCCGCTTACCAGGTTTCCGCCGCCATGCGGCGCCGCGTGGTCATTGCCTCGGTGCTGGGCAATGCCTTCGAGTGGTTCGATTTCGCCATCTACGGCATGTTCGCCGCCGTGATTTCGCGCCTGTACTTCCCCACCGGCGACAGCGCAACGTCGCTGCTGCTGGCGCTTGCCACCTTTGGCGTGGCCTTTGCGGTGCGCCCGATCGGCGGCCTGGTGCTGGGCATGTACGCCGACCGCCACGGCCGCCGTCGCGCGTTGTCGCTGATGATCCTGATGATGGCCGGCGGCACCGCCCTGATCGGCCTGCTGCCCACCTATGCCTCCATCGGCGTGGCGGCCAGCGTGCTGATGTTGGTGGCGCGGCTGATTCAGGGGTTTTCCGTGGGTGGCGAATACGCCAGCGCCAGCGCCATGCTGGTGGAGTTCGCCCCCACCGGGCGGCGCGGCCTGTACGGCAGCTTTCAGATGTGCTCGCAGTCGCTGGCGTTTTCAGCCGGGGCCGGCGTGGTCTACCTGCTGTCTTCGAACCTGTCGACGGCGGACCTGGAAAGCTGGGGCTGGCGCGTGCCGTTCCTGTTCGGCATCCTGATCGGCCCCATTGGCTATTACCTGCGCACGCAGGTAGACGAAACGCCTGAATTTCGCCGCTTTCAGGACCAGCTCGTCAAACCCGAACGCACCACACTGCGCACGCTGTTTTCGCGGTATCCGCGTGAACTGGTCGGATCGTTCTGCATCGTGGTGACGGGCACGGCGTCCAACTACGTCATGCTGCTGTACCTGCCCATCTTCGCCGTCACGGAATTGGGGCTGACGATGGGTGACGCGCAACTGAGCAGCGCCTTGGCCGCCGTGCTGCTGCTGGTACTGTGCCCCTTGTCCGGCGCGCTGTCGGACCGCCTGACGCGCCGCGCGCTCATGCTGCCGGCCACCTTCGCCTTTGGCGTGGTCACGTGGTTCATGATGGCGCGCGTGCTGCATGCGCCGTCCTTCGCCACGCTCTTGCAGGCGCAATTACTGGCGGCGGCCTGCATGGGTTTCATGTGGGGGCCCACGCCCGCGCTGATGACCGAGATCCTGCCCGTGAACTTGCGATCAACCGGCGTGTCGCTGTCGTACAACCTGGCAGTAATGCTGTTTGGCGGCTTGGCGCCCTTCATCAACACCGCCCTGATCCAGCAGACCGGCAACCTGATGGTGCCGGCCTATTACGTGGCGCTGTGCGTGCTGATTGGTTTGATTGGGCTGATGTTGCTGGGCCCAGGCAAGCCAGGTGGAGACGGCGCCCAAGAAAAGTCAGGACCGGGTGGCGACACCCGAAACACGTCAGGACCGGGCGACCGCGCCCCCCGCCAGCACGGGATCGGCGCGGCGCGCCTGCACGGCGATCCACTGCGCTAGCAGCGCCGCCGCCGCGAAGGCCACGCCCGCGCCCACCCACGGCCCCTGGCGGAATCCTGCATCCAGCAGCAGGCCGAACGCCAGCGGGCCCAGGGCCGAGCCCACGTCCATGCCCGAATACACCAGCCCATAGACAGAACCGGTGGAACCCTTGGGCGTAACGCGGCGGATCAGCATGTCGCGCGAAGGCGCCGCCACGCCCGAGCAGAAGCCGGCCAGGCCCACCACCGGCGCGGCCAGCGCGGCCGGCACCAGGCCCAGGGCCAGCACCACCAGCGTCAGGCCGGCCAACAACAGCGCCACCATCACGGTGCGCTCTGTGCGTGGGTTGGCCGACACCAGGAAGCCGCCCGCCGCCATGCCCACGGCCGACGCCACCATGTAGCCGGACAAGGCCGAGCTGGCCACGACTTCAGACAGACCGTACAACTGGTCCAGCAGCGGAATCGTGTAGTTCTGCACCGACGACAGCGCAATCGACGTGCACGCAAAGAACAGGAACGCGCCCCACAGCGCGGGCTTGGACAACAGCGTCGCCAGGGTGGTCAGCACGCCTTCTTGCGGCTTGGGCGCGGCTTTGAGTGCTGCCGTGGCGGCCTGGGTTTCATCCTTGGCATCGGCGTCCTGCGGCATTGGCCCGCCAAGCAGATGGCCTCCCAGCACGGTCAGCACCAACACCACCGCCACCAGCCCCGCCGCGCTGTAAGCGGCCACGCGCCAGTCGGCCAGCAAGGTGATGGTGGTCATGAATATTGGCGTCAACGCCCAGCCCAGGTTGCCGGTCAGCCCGTGCGCCGAAAACGCGTGCCCCAGGCGGGACGGCGTAATGCGGTGGTTGATGATGGAATAGTCGGCCGGATGGAACACCGAATTGCCGATGCCGCCCACGATGGCCGCCACCATCAGCATGGGGTAGCCGTTGGCAGAGCCGATCAACACGCCCGACAACACAAAGCACGCCAGCCCGAACCACAGCACGGGCCGCGCGCCGATGCGGTCCACGACGAAACCCGAGGACGCCTGGCCGATGCCCGACACCACGTAGAACGTAGCCACCAGCGCGCCCACCCGTGCGAAGTCCAGGCCGAATGCCGTGGCCAGGGACACGTTGAGCAGGGGTAGTACCAGTTGGAAAAAGTGCGATGCGGCGTGCGCAACGCCGATCAGCAGAATGGTCTTCCAGTCGCGCCGACGGACATCGGCATCCGAGGGCAAGGGGGTGGTGGCGGTGTGCATTGCAAAAGGCCGCGAAAGCGGCGGGTAGCGCACGCAGTGATGCGGTGCGCGGGTTGTCTCCGGCAACGGCCGGGAGCCCGGCCGTTGAGTTCATGGCGAATGCGGCGGCAAGGCCGGGCCGGATCGTGCCGGCCATCGCTCTTTGACTGTGTTGGCGGCCGCCATGCGCGAGCCGGGCCGCCGTCTGCAAATCAGGATACTGCCAGGGCGCTTACAGCGCTTTCTCGCGGATGGCGGGCCAGGCGCGCTGCAGGTAATACAGCATCGACCAGACCGTCAGCACCGCCGCAACGATGATCAGCACGTCGCCAAGCAGCTTGGTGCTGATGCCGTAAACGGGCTGGTTGTACAGCAGGCAGGGAATCGCCACCATCTGGGCGGCGGTCTTGAACTTGCCCAGGCGGTGCACGGCGACACTGGCGCTGGCACCGATCTTTGCCATCCATTCGCGCAAGGCGGAAATGGTGATTTCACGGCCGATGATGATCAGCGAGATGAAGGCGTCGACGCGGCTCAGGTCCAGCAGGACGATCAACGCGGCGCAGACCATCAGCTTGTCGGCGACGGGATCCAGGAAGGCGCCGAAGGCCGAGGTCTGGTTCCAGCGGCGGGCCAGCCATCCGTCGAACCAGTCGGTCAGCGCCGCGATGATGAACGCCCACGCCGCGAAGGTGTCGCGCGTGGGGACCGATATCCAGCTCTCGGGCAGGTAGAACAGCCCGACCACCAGAGGAATCATGGCGATGCGCAGCCACGTCAGGATTATGGGTACGTTAATTGGCATAGTGTTCGTATGCTACATCAGCCGGATGACGCTGGCTGTTTCGGCGCCGCGGCGTGGCCGCGCGCCGGCCGGACAGCGGCTAACCACGCAATGCCTCGTAGATACGTTCGGCCAGGTCTTGGGAAATGCCGTCCACCGACGCCAGGTCCTCGATGCTGGCGGACGCCACCCCCGAAAATCCGCCGAATCGGGCCAACAGGCGCTGGCGGCGGCGGGCGCCCACCCCTTCAATCTCTTCCAGCCGCGACACATTGCGCGTCTTGGCACGGCGCGCCCGCATGCCGGTGATGGCAAACCGGTGCGCCTCGTCGCGCACCTGGGCAATCAGCATCAGCGCGGCGGATTCACCGCCCAACGCCACGGGCGGCCGCTCGTCGGCGAAAACCAGGGTTTCCAGGCCAACCTTGCGCCCTTCCCCCTTGGCCACACCGACCAACGTCTGAATGTCCAGCCCCAATTCCGCAAACACCTTGCGCGCCACCTCGACCTGGCCCTTACCGCCGTCGATCAGCACCAGGCCCGGCATCTGGGCGTCGCCGTCCGCCACCTTGGCAAAGCGGCGCGTCAGCACCTGGCGCATGGCCGCATAATCATCGCCCGGGGTGATGCCGGCAATGTTGTAACGGCGGTAGAGCGAGGGCTGCATGTCGTGGTGTTCAAACACCACGCACGATGCTTGCGTGGCTTCGCCGGCCGTGTGGCTGATGTCGAAGCACTCGATGCGCAGCGCATCCAGCGCGGCTTCATCGGTGTCCAGGTCCAGTGCCTCGGCCAGCGCCAGCGTGCGGCCGGCGCGCGCGCCGGATTCGGTCAGCGCGCGGGCCAGCGCCATCTCGGCGTTCTTGCCCGCCTGTTCCAGCCACGAACGACGCGCGCCCTGCGGACGGGTCAGCAGGCGCGATGGCCGCCCGCCCGCCTGTTCGATCAGCAGGTTGATCAGATCCGGGTCGGGCAAGGCGTGCGAACAGACCAGCACGGGCGGCATGGCGTTGTCGGTGTAGTGCTGGGCGATAAAGGCCTCAAGCACCTGCGGCGCGGCTGCGCCTTCGGCATGCGTCGGAAAGAAGGGTTTGTCGCCCAGATGGCGGCCACCGCGCACCATCGCCAGGTTCACGCAGACCTTGCCGCCCGCCACGGCCACCGCAATGATGTCGGTGTCTTCGCCGCTGGTGTTCTCCATGGTCTGCTGGTGCAAGACGCGCGCCAGCGAACCCATCTGGTCGCGCAGCGCGGCGGCTTCCTCAAAGCGCAGTTCACCCGCCGCCTGCTGCATGCGCGCTTCGATTTCGCCCATGACTTCTTTGGCTTCGCCATTCAAGAAGCGCACCGCGCGCTGCACGTCGCGCTCGTACTCCTGGGCCTCGATGGCGCCCACGCATGGCGCCGAACAGCGCCCGATCTGATGCAACAGACAGGGGCGCGAGCGGTTGGCGAAGACGGTGTCTTCACAGGTGCGCAGGCGGAAGACTTTTTGCAGGATCTGGATCGTTTCGCGCACCGCCCAGGCGTTGGGGAACGGGCCAAAGTACTGGCCGCGCTTGTTGGTCGCGCCGCGATAGTAGGCAATGCGCGGCCACTCGTGGCCGGTGATCAGCAGATAGGGATAGGACTTGTCGTCGCGAAACAGGATGTTGTAGCGCGGCTTCAGGCTCTTGATGAGGTTGTTTTCCAGAATCAGCGCTTCGGCTTCCGAGCGCGTCACGGTGACCTCCAGCCGCGCCACTTTCGACACCATCTGGGCGATGCGGGGGCTGGCCAGGTTCTTCTGGAAATACGACGAGACGCGCTTCTTCAGGTCGCGCGCCTTGCCGACATACATGACTTCACCGGCTGCATCCAGGTGCCGGTAGACACCTGGAAGATGCGGCAGGTCAGACAGGAACGATTTGAGATTGAAGTCGTCGGGCATTCTGATAACGGTGTTCGGCCTGCAAGGTATCCCAGTCGGGCGCATCGAAACGCGGCATCAGGCGGCGGATGCGTTCGACCGATTCGGGCGCGTGGTCGAACTTCAGGCGCGACAGCAAATCGTCGGCCAGATCCGGCCGGTTGCACACCAGCACCATGTCGCAACCGGCGTTGAGCGCCGCCTTGGCACGGGCCAGGATATCACCCGCCACCGACGCGCCTTCCATTGTCAGGTCGTCGGAAAACACCACGCCGTCATAGCCCAGGCGCTTGCGCAGGATGTCTTGCACCCACTTCCTGGAAAAGCCCGCCGGGTGCTTGTCCACCTTCGGGTAGATCACGTGCGCGGGCATCACCGACGGCAGCACGGCGTCACCCAGCCAGGCGTAGGGCGCGGCGTCGTCCTTCAAGATGTCGTCCAGCTTGCGGGGGTCGACGGGAATTTCGTGGTGCGAGTCCGCACCCACGTAGCCGTGGCCCGGGAAGTGCTTGCCGCAGGCCGACATGCCGGCCAGCGCCAGGCCCTGGATCAGCGCGCGCGACAGCATCGTGACCACGCGCGAATCCGAATGGAAGGCCCGGTTGCCGATCACCTGGCTTGCGCCGTAGTCCAGGTCCAGCACCGGCGTGAAGCTCATGTCCACGCCGCAGGCGCGCAGTTCGGCGGCCAGCACGTAGCCGGCCTCAGTCGCCAGGCGCATGGCCTGCAAGGGGTCACGGTCCCACAGCGTGCCCAGGTCGCGCATGGCGGGCAAGGCCGTGAAGCCGTCTTCGCGGAAGCGCTGCACGCGGCCACCCTCGTGGTCCACCAGGATCAGCAGCGGCTCCTTGCGGGCCGTGTGAATCTGGCGGGTCAGCTTGGTCAGTTGCTTGCGGCTTTCAAAATTACGGGCGAACAGAATCACGCCGCCCACCAGCGGGTGGCGCAGGCGGGTCTTTTCTTCTTTGGTCAGCGAGGTTCCCGCCACGTCGACCATCACGGGGCCGGGGGGCAGGACTACCTTGGATTTTTTCTTGGCCATGAGGGGGTCCTAATTCAGGGCTTGCGTTCGACCACCACATAGGCGGCGGCCATATCGGATTCGTCGGTGATGGACACATGCGCCGCGCCGAACCGTTGACCATACCAGTCTTGCAGTTCAGGCGCGATGACCAGCACCGGGCGCCCGCCCGGCGCGTTCAGCGTCTGCACGCGCCGCCACGTCATGGGCATGCGCATGCCCAAGCCGATGGCCTTGGAAAACGCTTCCTTGGCGGCAAAGCGGGTCGCCAGAAAGCGCACGCCGCGCACCGGGTCACGGGCACGGCGCGCATGGAATTTTTGCAGTTCTTCGGTGCCCAGGATCTTTTCCGCGAACCGGTCGCCGTGCCGTTCCAGCGCACGTTCAATCCGGTCGATGCGCAGCAGGTCCATGCCGATGCCGGCGATGGCGCCGGCCGCGGCGGGGGCTGCGGTGGGGGCCGCGCTGGGAACTGCGGCGGGAGCCTTGGAGGAATCAGACATAAACGTCACCTAAAAACAGCGTCACGGGAGGCGTGACGCAAGGTGGTGGCATCCGTCATCCGGCCAGCGGTCACAGGCCGCGCAGCGCTTGCAGGCGTGCCTGCACCATCACCGCCTTCATGTCGCGAACCGCTTTTTCCCAGCCGTCGAACACCGCCTGCGCCACGATGGCGTGGCCGATGTTCAGTTCAGAGACACCGTCAATGGCGGCCACCGGGGCCACGTTGCCCAGGTGCAGGCCATGGCCGGCGTTCACGCGCAAGCCATGGCGAAGCCCTTCAGCCACTGCCAGCCGGATGCGTTGCAGCTCGGCTTCGGCCGCGTCGCCCTGCGCTTCCGCATAGGCGCCGGTATGCAGTTCGATGACCGTGGCGCCGGTCTTGGCCGCCGCGGCGATCTGCACCGGGTCCGGGTCTATGAACAGGGACACACGTATGCCCGCTTCGACCAGCAGGCCCACGGCGTCCGTCACGGAGTCCATGGCGCCCGCCACTTCCAGGCCGCCTTCGGTGGTGAGCTCGGTGCGCTTTTCGGGCACCAGGCAAACGTCCTGCGGTTTGACGGCGCAGGCAATTTCCAGCATTTCCGCCGTAATCGCGCATTCCAGGTTCATGCGCGTGCGCAGTTGCGGACGAATCGCGTACACGTCGGCGTCCTGGATATGACGCCGGTCTTCACGCAGATGCAGCGTGATGAGGTCGGCGCCGGCGTCCTCCGCGCGCAGCGCGGCGGCCACCGGGTCCGGGTACGCCGTATGGCGTTGTTGCCGCAAGGTGGCAACGTGATCGATATTTACACCAAGTTCTATCATTGCGTGGTCGTCGACACTTTGGTCGGTTCTTTCGTGGTTTCTTCCCAGCCGCCGCCCAAGGCCTTGTAGAGCTCCACGCGGTTGATCAGCGCGGCCAGACCCGTCTGCACCAGCGACAACTGGGCATTGAAGAAGTCTACCTGCGCGGTCTGCACCTGCAAGTAGCTGTCGATGCCGTTGGTATAGCGCAGGTTCGACAGTTCCAGGGTGCGGGAAGACGATTCCTGCAAGGCGCGTTGGGCGTCCAACTGCGCGCCGTAGGTGGCTTCGCCCGCCAGCGCGTCGGACACTTCCCGGAACGCCTGCTGGATGGTCTGCTCGTATTGCGCCACGGCGATGTTGTCGCGCGCCTTCGCCAGGTTCAGCCCTTCACGGATCGAGCCGCCGGCAAACAGCGGGGTCGTGATGGACGGCGAGAAGCTCCAATAACCCTGGCCGCCCTTGAATAGATCACCCAAGGACGGACTGGCCACGCCCAACAGGCCGGTCAGGGAAATCGTCGGGAAGAACGCCGCGCGGGCCGCGCCGATGTTGGCGTTGGCCGACCGCAGCTGGTTTTCCGCCGCCAGAATGTCGGGGCGCCGTTCAAGCAGGTCGGAAGGCAGGCCCGACGGCACGGTGGCCAGCAACTGGTCGCGGCCAAACGTGGCGGGCGGCGGCAGGTCTGCGGGCAAGGGCGCGCCCACCAGCAACACCAGCGCGTTCAGCGCCTGGGCACGAGCCCGGGCCAATTGAGCCAGGTCCGACGACGCCGTATCCAGCAGCGTCTTGGACTGGTTCAGGTCCAGTTCGGAGGCCACGCCGCCGTCAAAGCGGCGCTTGACCAGGTCATAGGACTCCTGGCGCGACGCCAACGTGCGCTGCGTCAGGTCCAGCTGGACTTCGGCCGCGCGCAGGTTGAAGTACGCCTGCGCAACAGAACCGACCAGCGTGATCTGCACGGTCTTTTGCGCCTGCTCGGTCGACAGGTACTGCTGGTACGCCGCTTCCGACAGGTTGCGCAGCCGGCCGAACAGATCGATTTCAAACGTCGTCAGGCCGATGCCGGCCTGGTACGAGCTGGAAATCGAGCTGGAATCCGGCCCACCCGCGCGCATGTTGGCCGGCAGATGCTGACGCTGGCCCTGGATGCCGGCGCCGATGCTGGGCCACTGCGCGCCGCGCTGAACGCCATACTGGGCACGCGCTTCTTCCACGCGCTGCACCGCCACGCGCAGGTCGCGGTTGTTGACGAGCGACAGCGAGATCAGGCTTTGCAGACGCGGGTCGCGGAAAAATTCGCGCCAGCCCAAATCGGCGGCGGGTATGCCGGCTTCGGGCACGACCGCCGAGGCCGGCTGCGACCCGAGCGACGTGGGGTTGTTGTAGCCGCCGTACTGCACCTTGGGCTGATCGGGCCAGACGCCCGTGACCGGTGCGTCGGGACGCTTGTAGTCGGGCGCCAGCGAGCAGCCGGCCAACGCCACCGCCACGAAGGCGGACAGGGCGGATTGCTTGATCATCAGGGCTTTCATGCCTTGCCCTCCGGGCCACCATTGGGTTGTACGGGGGTGTATCCCGCTTCTGCGTCGGGCTGGCCGCCGGCCGCCTTCTTGGCCGCCTGCTCTTCTTCCCAGGCCTTCAGTTCGGCGCCCAGCAGGCGCGGGCGGGTCTTGAACAGGCCCAGAACCACCACGAAGAAGGTCGGCACGAAGATCACGGCGAACGGCGTGGCGGCGAGCATGCCGCCCAACACGCCCAGGCCCACCGCGCGCTGGCTGGCGGCGCCCGCGCCGGTGGCCATGGCCAGCGGCACCACGCCCAGGATGAACGCCAGCGACGTCATCAAGATCGGCCGGAACCGCAGCCTGGCCGCTTCCACCGCGGACTCGTACAGCCCCATGCCCCGGGCGTACTGATCCTTGGCGAACTCCACGATAAGAATGGCGTTCTTGGCCGCCAGGCCGATCACGGTCACCATGCCCACCTGGAAGTACACGTCGTTGGACATGCCCAGCGCGCTGACCAGCGCCACGGCGCCCAGCATGCCCAGCGGCACCACCAGCATGACCGACAGCGGAATGGCCCAGCTTTCATACAGCGCGGCCAACACCAGGAACACAATCAGCAGCGACAGGCCCATCAGGATAGGCGCCTGGTTGCCGGCTTGCCGTTCCTGGTAGGACAGACCCGTCCATTCGTAGCCGAAGCCTTGCGGCAACTGCGCCACCAGGTTCTGCATTTCTTCCATGGCCTGGCCCGTGGTGTAGCCCGCGGCGGCGGCGCCGCCGATACGCATGGACTCGTAGCTGTTGTAGCGCACCACCTGCACCGGGCCCTGGACCCACTCGGCCGACACGAAGGTCGACAAGGGCACCATGCCGCCCTGGCCGTTGCGCGCGTTCAGCTTCAGGACGTCGGACAACTGCATACGATACGGCGCATCCGCCTGCACCCAGATGTTCTGCATCCGGCCCATGTTGGGGAACTTGCTCAGGTAGGCCGAACCGACTGCCGTCGAAATCAGCGATGCCGCTTCATTGAAGTCCACGCCCAAGGCGGCGGCCTTGTCACGGTCAATGTTCAGCGTCAGTTGCGTGCCGGCCGCCAGGCCGGTGATACGCACCTGCGACAGCACCGGGCTCTTCATCGCCATGCCCATGAGTTGGCCCGTCGCGGCGGCAAGCGCCGCGGAACCGGCCGCGCCCCGGTCTTGCAGACGCAAGTCGAAACCGGTGGCGTTACCCAGGGACGAAATGGCCGGCGGCACCAGGGTGAACACCTGCGCATCGTGGATGCCCATCAACTGCTTCTGGAAGGCATTGAAGGCAATGGCGCCCGCGGAATCCTGCTTCTCTTTCCGGTCCTTGAAGTCTTTCAGGGTGGTGAACGCAATGGCCGCGTTCAGGCCGTTACCGTTAAAGCTGAAGCCCTGCACGGCGATGATGTTCTCGACGGCGGGAATGTTGCGGAAGTATTCCTCGACCTGTTCGATCACCTCGACCGTGCGGTTGGCGCTGGCGCCCGTGGGCAGTTCGATGTTGCTGATGACGTAGCCCTGATCTTCCTCGGGCAGGAACGACGACGGCAGGCGCAGGTACAACCAGCCCAGCAGCAGCACCAATACCAGGAAGGCCAGCATCATGCGGCCACCCTTGTGCAGAATGCGCGACACCCAGTTCTGGTAACCGTGGGTGGTGGCGTCGAACTTGCGGTTGAACCAGCCGAAAAAGCCCTTTTTCTCGTCGTGGTGCCCCTTGGCCACCGGCTTGAGGATGGTGGCGCACAAGGCCGGCGTGAAGGTCAGCGCCAGCAGGGCCGAGAAGAAGATCGACACGGCCATGGCCACCGAGAACTGGCGGTAGATCACGCCCACGGACCCGCTCATGAAGGCCAGCGGCAAGAACACCGTGACCAGCACCAGCGTGATACCGATAATGGCGCCGCTGATCTGCGGCATGGCTTTCTTGGTGGCCTCTTTGGGCGGCAAGCCCTCGGTGGCCATGATGCGTTCAACGTTTTCGACGACCACGATGGCATCGTCCACCAGAATCCCGATGGCAAGCACCATCGCGAACATGGTCAGCACGTTGATGGAAAAGCCCAGCCCCAGCATCACCGCGAACGACCCCAGCATGGCCACCGGAACGACCAGCGCGGGAATCAGCGTGTAGCGCACGTTCTGCAGGAACAGGTACATCACCAGGAACACCAGCACCATGGCTTCAGCCAGGGTGTGCAGCACCTGTTCGATCGACACCTTTACGTAGGGCGCGGTGTCGTAGGGAATGGCGTACTGGATGTTGCCCGGGAAGTACTTGGACAGTTCTTCCATCTGCTGGCGCACGCCCTGGGCGGTGGCCAGCGCGTTGGCGTCCGGCGACAGCACAATGGCGAAGGCCGCCGTCGGCTTGCCGTTCAAGCGGGCGCCGAACTGGTAGTTGTCGGCGCCGACTTCAATGCGGGCGACGTCGCGCAGCAGCACCTTGGAACCATCGGTGTTGGCGCGCAGCACGATCTTGCCGAAGCCGTCCACGGTGCTCAGCTGACCATTGGCCGTGACCGTGGCCGTGATGCGTTGCGATTCCGGGTTGGGCGGCGCGCCGATGCTGCCGCCCGAGATCAGGACGTTCTGGGCCGCGATGGCCTGGTTGACCTCGTTCATGCTCAGGTTGAAGCCCACCAGCTTGGCGGGGTCTACCCAGACACGCATGGCGCGCGGCGCCGCGAACAACTGGAACTGGCCCACGCCTGCCACGCGCGAGACCGGGTTCTGCACGTTGCGCGTGATGTAGTCGGCCAGCGCCGTCTGGTCCAGCGAGCCATCCTCGGACGACAGCGTCACGATCATCAGGAAGCCGGTACTGGTCTGCTCGTATTGCAGGCCCTGCTGCTGCACGGCGGAAGGCAACTGCGCAATCACGTTCGACACGCGGTTCTGCACGTCAACCTGAGCCAGGTCTGGGTTGGTGCCCGGCGCGAAGGTGGCGGTGATGGTGGCCGTGCCGTAGGAATCGCTGACCGACTCGTAGTAGATCAGGCCCTTGGCGCCGTTGAGTTTGTCTTCGATGATGCTGGTGACTGATTCCGCCACCTCATTCGCCGAAGCGCCAGGGTAAGTGGCGGTGATCGTGATGGCCGGCGGGGCCACGTCCGGGTATTGCGCCACCGGCATGTTCGGGATGGCCAACACCCCGGCCAGCAGAATGAACAGGGCGACTACCCAGGCGAAAATTGGTCGATCAATAAAAAATTGCGGCATGTGGGCTGACTCTGAAAGCGATGCTCACCAAAGAGGAACGCGGCGCTTGTGACGCCGCGTGCCGCTTACGATTTCTGGCCTGCGGCCTTGTCCTGCTGAGCGGGCTCGGCAGGCTTGGACGGATCAACCGGCGCGGCGGGCTGGCCGCCAGGCTGGGGGCTGGGCTGTGCGCCGGGTTGTGCACCGGATTGGGCCGCGGGTTGGCCTGCGGGTTGACCTGGTTTAGGCGCCGCGCCGTTCTTGGTCCATTGGCTGACCTGCACGGGCGCGCCCGGACGGATCTTCTGGAAGCCTTCCACCACGACCACGTCGCCGGCATTCAGGCCGCTGGTGATCAACCAGTTGCTGCCCAGCGCGCCGCCGGTGGTGACGGGCAACTGTTGAATCTTGTTGTCCTTGACCAGCATCAGGCTTTGCGAACCGTCGGCGGTGCGTTGCAGCGCCTGCTGCGGCACCATCAGCGCCTTGTCGTCCACGCCCTGCTCCAGGCGCACCCGCACATACATGCCGGGCAGCAAGATGCCATCGGGGTTGGGCACTTCGGCACGCAGGTTCACCTGGCCCGTGGACGGATCCACGGTAATGCCGGTGAACAGCAGCTTGCCGGGGTGCTCGTATTCCGAGCCGTCTTCCAGCACGACCATGGCGCGGGCGGTGTCCTTGCCCACTTGCTGCAGCTTGCCGCTGGCAAACGCGCGGCGCAACGAGGCCAGTTCAGCGGTGGACTGGGTGAAGTCCACGTAGATCGGGTCAAGTTGCTGCACGGTGGCCATCTGCGTGGCCGAGGTGGATTCCACCAGCGCGCCTTCGGTGACCAGCGGCTTGCCGATGCGGCCCGTGATGGGCGAGGTGACGTCGGTATAGCCCAGGTTGATGGCGGCGTTGTCTTGCGCGGCCTTCGCGGCGGCGACGGTGGCGTCGGCCTGCCGGAACGAGGCCACGGCGTTGTCGTATTCCTGCTTGCTGACCGCGTTGGCCTTCACCAGCGGCGGGGCGTAGCGGTCGGCCAGCAGCTTGGCGCTGAACAGGTTCGCCTGCGCCTGCTTCAGTTGCGCCGTGGCCTGATCGTAGGCGGCTTTGTAGGGCGCCGGATCGATCTTGAACAGCAGTTGGTTTTCCTTGACGTCGCCACCTTGCTCGAAGGTGATCTTCTGCACGATGCCGGTCACGCGCGCGCGGATTTGCGCATCGCGCACGGCATCCACGCGGCCAGGCAGTTCAGAAACGATGGGCGCGCGCTCAGGCTGAACGGTAATGACGCTGACCTGAGGCATGCCCGGGTTCATATGCGGCTCTTCTCCGCATCCCGCCAACAGCAGCGCGAGGATGCCACCGGAAACAGCCAGACCTGAAACACGTTTAGGCAAAAACCGCATTGAAACCCCCGCGTAAGCGTAGTGAACCGCTTCAGTTAATCGCATCAATCATTACGCATCGATCGGCAGAATCAGGCTGACGAATCATCAAGCGCGCCCGCGTCAACCATGACGGTCAAACACGACCTCCCGCGATCAACCTCGGTCAGGCGCTATCAAACCAAGCCTAAACATCAGCCACGACACGTAAACAGCCCAATAATGTAACTCAGTTATTGGGGAAATTACGTATTTTTCGGCCGCTTAAACGATGCATGGCGCTGCATTAGGAGACAAACCGGTAAGCGCCTCAAAGGTCCGAAAGCTCTCTCAGATTGCCCAGGAACACATAGCCCATGCCATGCACAGTATGCAGCGGCAAGCGAATACCTGTCTGCAATACTTTGCTGCGCAGTCGGCAGATAGCCACATTCAGGGTGCGCAGGTTGGTGCTTGCGCGCAGCGTCATCAGTTCTTCACGCAACAATTGACGGTTGGGGTTGCGCAACAGGCAGATGAAGCAAGCGCGTTCGATTTCAGTGAGGTCGATGCGCACGCCGCTGGGCGCCAGAAGCGTCCAGCCCCGGTATAGCAGGCTCCACCAGCCATCAAGGCGGTCATTCGCCAACGGCAGGGGCGCGGCGGTCTGGGGTAAGGCGGAAGCGTCCGGCGGCTGCGATGCCAGGCGGGTAAAAACGTCAAGCGCGTTCATGGCGAGTCTCCACCAGGACGGCCCTCGTCAACAGTGGCGGCGGCCGGATCCCGGAACAAGGTTGCTGTTTGTCCTTGAAGACTACCGGCCTTACGGCCTTATGACGCAGGTTCGACGCGCTATGAGGCCGAATATCAGACCAGTCCTATGAAACCCTGACTAATTGCGCGTGCCGTTGCGATGGATGTCGTGCGTGACAAAGCAACTGTCCTGCGTGGGGCGGGCCAGAATGCCGGGCTTGGCAAGCGTCTGGCGGATGTCGGACAAGCCGGACTCCCAGTGTTCGCGCATAGCCTCGGTACCGAATTCATAGTCCTTGGAATAGCGCTCCCGGTGCTTGGATTCGTAGATCAGGTTGATGATGTTGGTGGCCGGCGTGTGCGACAGCTTTCGGATATCGGCCAGGTCGGGCGCGTTGCGATCAGCCTCGGGCAGGCGTTCAAGCAGGCGCTGCAAACCGTGGCGCAGCTTCAGCACGCGGCGCAACTGGTCGGTGACCAGGCGTGTGCGGCTGGAATACTGGATGTCTTTCTGGCGCTCGGCCACCTCTTCCAAAGTCGTGGGCAGGCCGCCGCGCGCGGGCCAGAGGTCAACCTGGAAGGCCAGCGTGTCGCGCATGTTTTCGGTGGTCAGCACTTGCGCCAGCGGCGTGTTGGACACCACGCCCCCGTCCCAATAGTGTTCGCCGTCGATCTCCACGGACGGAAAGCCCGGTGGCAAGGCGCCCGACGCCATGATGTGTTCGGGGCGCAACGTGTCTTTCAGACTGTCGAAATACGCGAAGTTGCCCGACTGCACGTTCACCACGCCGAAGCTGGCGCGGACTTCGCCGCTGTTGAGCAGGTCAAAATCCACGAACTGGCGCAGGGTGGCGGCAAGCGGCGTGGTGTCGTAGAAGCTGGTCGAGGCCGCGCCCCGGCCCTTGGCCAGGTAAGGCGGCGGAAAGCGCGGCTTGAAGAAGCCCGGCTGCCCCGAAAACAAAGCCTGGAACGCGGACACCTGGCCGTTCATGGCCGGCGAGCCAAAGCCGAAAGGAATGCCTTCAAACATGCCCGCCAGCGTATCGCCCCACGGCACCGACGCAAAACCCGCGGGCCGACAGATGCTTTCCCAGAAGCCGCGCAAGCGATCAACCCGCTCATCTTCGCGAGAGCCCGCGATGATGGCCGCGTTGATCGATCCGATGGAAATGCCCGACACCCAGTTGGGCCGGATGCCGGCCTCGTGCAGGCCCTGGTAGACCCCCGCCTGATAGGACCCCAACGCGCCTCCGCCTTGCAGCACGAGGGCGACGGTGTCGTAGGACGGCGTATTGCCGGTGTCTTTGGACAAAGCCTTGCGGCGAGTGGTCATGCGGCTACCTCGGGTCAGGGTTTGCTTTTGTCCGGCAGTTGCGGCGCGGCCACGCCGGCGCGGAACGGATACTTGGCGAAGATCTGGGCCACGGCCTTGTCCACGTTTTGCGGCGTGTTGGCGCTATCGGGGTTCTGCACTTCGCCCACGGCCACGCCTTCCCACACCAGTTGCTTGCGGCGCGCGTCGACCAGGTCGATGTTCAGCGTGCCCTCGGTGTATTGGTAGACGTCGTCGCCCCAGCCGTAGCCGGGCCAGCCGCCGTAAAAGCCCGAGCGGTAGCCGTAGTACGGCCCCATGGGCGGCGCGGCGGGCGTGACCTGCGTTTTTTGCTGGAGCTTGGCGCCGAAGTTCACCAGCAGATCGGGATTGGTGGCGCTGTAGCTATAACCGCGCATTTCCATCTGGCCGCGCGTGGCGTCCTTCAGGCGCTCGGTGAGCAAGGTGCTGTAGCCGGCCTTGTCGGTGCCCAGCGGTGTCATGAATCCGAAGGTTCGGTACTGCGCAAAATTGGCCTGATGGTCGTAGTCGCCCTTGATGGTAGGCCCCGAGGCGCAAGCCGCGAGCAATGCCGTCATGGAACCCGCCGTCAACCATTTCACCGCTTTGATCGCTTTCATGTGGATGTCTCCGAGAGCACAGGGCCACGACATAGTGCCGCGAAGCCCGTGAAGTTTCAACAGAAACTCATTCGCATCCCGTGCCGGCGCCCCCCCCGGATCGCGCCTCGCCGCGCCCTGCCCGTCCATTACACTCGGGGCTGGCTTTTTGACCCTGATGCTGACCATCATGTTGGAACTCGACGGCTCGATCTGGTTTCGTTCCGGCGCCCAGACCTGGGGCGGAAAAAATCGCATAGACCTGCTGGCGCAGATTGACGCCACCGGCTCCATCACGGCCGCCGCGCGTGCCGTGGGCATGAGCTACAAGGGCGCCTGGGACGCCATCGACGCCATGAACAACCTGGCGGGCGAACCGCTGGTGCTGAGGGTGGCGGGCGGCAAGGGCGGCGGAGGCACGCAACTGACCGACCGCGCGCGCCGCCTGATCGTGACCTTCCGCGCCCTGGAGTCTGAACACCAGAAATTCATGGACAAGCTGACGCACGCGGGGCTGGACGCCAGCGGCGACATCGACCTGATGAGACGCTTCATGCTGAAAACCAGCGCACGCAATAAATTTTTGGGCACCGTGACCGAGATCCGCACGGGTGCCGTCAATGACGAAATCCAGCTTCGCATCGCGGGCGGCCATCTCATCACCGCCACCATCACCCGCGACAGCACGGCGGAACTGGGCTTGCAGCCCGGCAAGGAGGCGATTGCGCTGGTCAAGGCGTCGGCCGTCATCATCGGCGCGCCAGGTCCGGGCTTGCGGCTGTCGGCGCGCAACCAGTTGCTGGGGCATATCTCGGCCATCCGGCCGGGCGCGGTCAACAGCGAGATCCTGATCGGCATGGAAGGCGGCGCCACGCTTGCGGCCATCGTCACCAATGACAGCGCGCGGGAACTGGGGCTGGAAGTGGGCGCGCCGGCCGTGGCCATCTTCAAGGCATCCAGCGTGATCCTGGGCGTGCTGGACTAGGCGCAGACGCCTGCCGAGGCCACAGGCGCGGGCTTAATGCTTGGGATCAGCGCTTGGGATCAGCGCTTGGGATCGACGCTCGGGATCAAACCCCCACGTCATCGCGGCGGCGGCCGACCTTGCCGTCGCGCACTTCAAAGACCTCGTCGGCCAGGGCGTCCACGTCCGCCGGATCATGCGTGATCAGCAGCATCGGCACGTCAAGCTGCCGCTGCAAGGCACTCAGTTCCTGGCGCATCCGGCCGCGCAGGTGCGAATCCAGCGCCGAGAACGGCTCGTCCAGCAAGAGGATGTCGGGTTGCAGCATCAAGGCCCGCGCCAGCGCCACGCGCTGCTTCTGGCCGCCGGATATTTCGCCGGGATAGCTGCCCACGATGGCGCCCAGTTCAAAGGCATCGACCCAGCGCCTGGCCTCGGGCCCCACCTCGCGCCGGGGCGGATTGCGCCAACCCCGGCGCAATCCGAAGGCGATGTTCTGCGCCACCGTCAAATGCGGAAACAAGGCGTAGTCCTGAAACAGATACGCCACGCGCCGCGCCTGCGCGGGCAGGCAGATGCCGGCTTGGGAATCAAACAGCACCCGGCCGTTGATCTCGATGCGTCCGGCGTCCGGGCGCAGCAGCCCCGCCACGGCGCGCAAGGTCAGGCTCTTGCCCGCGCCGGATGGCCCGAACAGGGCGATGCGCTTGGACGACGAGGTAAACGCCGCATCTAGTTGAAAGTGCCGGTCGCCCGACACCATGCGTCGGGCGATCTGGATGTTGATGCTCATCGCCCGCCCCCATCGCGCCGGCTGGCGCCCACGGGCAGCAGCTTGCCCGCCGCCACCAAGACCACCACGCAGGTCATCGACGTGACCAGCACCAGCAGATTGGCGGTGCGGTCGTCGCCCGCCTGCACGGCTTCGTAGATGGCGACCGACAGCGTCTGCGTGCGGCCCGGCAGGCTGCCGGCGATCATCAGCGTGGCGCCGAATTCGCCCAGCGCGCGGGCAAAGGCCAGCAACACGCCCGCCACGATGCCACGGGCGGCCAAGGGCAGCGTCACGCGGAAGAACACGCCGACTTCGCTCACGCCCAGCACGCGCGCCGCGTTTTCCAACTGGGCGTCCACGTTTTCAAATGCGGCGCGCGCTGACTTGAACACCAGCGGAAATGCCACGATGGCGGCGGCGATCACCGCGCCCTGCCACGTGAAAACCAGTTCAATGTTCCACTTCGCCAGCGTTTCGCCGATGATGCCGCGCCGGCCCAGCAATACCAGCAGGTAATAGCCCAGCACGGTAGGCGGCAGCACCAGCGGCAGCGTCAGGATGGCGTCCAGCAGATCACGGCCCGGCCAGCGCCAGCGCGACAGGCCATAGGCCGCGGCGGTGCCGGCCACGGTGGCCAACAGCGTTGCCCAGCCGGCCACTTTCAGCGACAGCAGCAGCGGCACCCAGACCGTATCCGTCATCGATACCCGCCCATCACATGGACATCAAGGTTGCTGGAAGCCATACCGCGCCAGGATGGCCTGGCCTGCGGGCGACCGCACATAGGCCACGAAACGTTCGGCTTCCGGCGCCGCCGCCTGGCGTGCCGTGACGGCTATCGGATAGGTCACGGGCGTTTGCGAGGGCACGCGCACCGCCACCTTGACCTGCTCGGGCATGACGGCGGCGTCGGTGGCAAACACGAAACCGGCGTCGACCTCGCCGCGCGATACGTAGGCCAGGCTTTGGCGCACGTTTTGCGCCAGCACGCCCTTGGCTTGCACGGCGTCCCACAAGCCCGCCGCTTCCAGCGCGCCCTGCGTGTAGCGCCCCACCGGCACCGACGCCGGGTTGCCATAGGCCACGCGCTTGATGTCATCGCGGGTCAGGTCTTTCAGCGACGTGATGTTGGCCTTGCTGTCGGCCGGCACGATCAACACGACCTGGTTCGCCGCGAAGTCCACGCGCGATGCCCGTTTCACGGCCTGTTCTTCAACCGCCTTGTCCATCGCCTTCTGGTCGGCCGAGGCAAACACATCCGCTGGCGCGCCCTTCAAGATCTGCTGCAGCAAGACGTCGGACGCGCCGAAGTTCAGCACGACCTTGGTGTCCGGATGTTCCTTTTCGTAGGCCTGCGCCACGTCCTTGAAGGCGTTGGTCAGGCTGGCCGCGGCGGATACGACCAGGTCGGCGGCCTGCGCGCCAGGCATCCAGAAGGCGGAAAGCGCCAGGGCCAGCGCGGGCAGCGCACGTTTGCAAGACATGGTTTTCCTTGGAAATTGCGAGTTCGGTATCGAAATATATAGCGGTATATAACGACCGTCAATTTGGCGCGCAGGCGCGGCCTGCGTTCGATCAAGGATTAAGGCTTAAAGGAAAAAATCGCGTTCAGCCGCGCTCGACGGTTGTGACGCGCAGCGTTTCCGGCGCCAGCGCCGCTTGCAGGCTGGCCAGCGCCAGCTCGGGCTGGGCCGCCCCGCACATGAAGATGTCCAAGGCCGCGAAGCGATGCTCGGGCCAGGAATGGATGCTGATATGGGATTCGCTCAGCATGACCACGCCGGTCACGCCGGCGCCCTCGCCGAAGTGATGGAAATGCGCGCTCAGCACATTTGCGCCCGCGGCCCGCGCTGCCGCGACCAATTGCGTTTCAAGCACCTTGGCGTCGCGCAGAAGGTCGGCGGCTACACCGCGAAAATCCGCCAGCACATGACGGCCGGGCGTGGCGTGCACCGTCACTTGTGCGACCCGCCCGACGACCAGCCCGACCCACCCGACGAGCTGCCCCAACTGCTGCTGCTACTGCTGCGGCTGCCCCCGCTCATGCTCACGCCCGGCGAACTGGCGCCCGTGGCCGCCATCACCACCACCAAGGCATAGATGCCATACAGGAACTTGCCCATCGTTCTACTCGTCCTTTCCGGAAAGCTTATCCGCCAGCTTGGCGGGGAACCACAAGAACGCCAGCCCGATCAGGATCGGCACGAAGCGGCCGTTCAGGATGTTGCCGAAATTCAGGAACACCATGCCGATCGTCGCAATCCAGGCCCATTTGCTGTATCCGCCCGGCTTGCCGCCCAGCGGCAGGGACTTCTGCTTGGCCAGCTCGGGGTTGCCGAACCATTCCGCCAGTTGCGCCGGCGCCACCGGCGCCGATGCCGACCAGCCCAGCTCGGACTCGCTCAGTTCGCGCGTCAGCTTCAGCGTGCCGGCCTTGTAGTCGGTGATCTTCGTGGTGTCGCCCGCCTTCACGCGCCAGTTGAACGCGCCCAGCGGCATCTCGACCCGCGAGGTGTAGTCATACAGCTTCTGGTACAGCTTTGAGCGCCAGCGCACGCTGCTGGCGTTGTTCTGGCTGGGCCAGGTGTCGCAGACTTGCACGCGCTCCCAGCCTTCGTCGGTTTCCACCAGCCAGATGAAGCCCTTGGCCGGATTGAACAACAGGTATTCGATCCAGTCGGAGGGCTCGTCGGGGTCGGGATCGGCGCATTTCATCAGGCCGATCAGCGTATAGCTGACGCCGCTGATCTTGGCCACCGCGCCCAGCGACAAGGTGGTGGAAATTGCCTTGAGCTTGCGCGCCTTCGCGATGACTTCGGCGGTGGGACCGGAACAATCGACCGCGGCCGCGCAGGACGGGCACACCACATGGGTGGCCATGGCCGCCACAAAGCTGATCGGCGCGCCGCAGTTGGGGCAGTCCAGCGCCTTGATCTGGCCGCGAAAACGGCCCGCCGTCTCTTCGACCTGCTCGTTGCTGCGCAACGATGCCGCCTGCATGGCGGACAGGTCGAAGGCCTTGCCGATGTAGAGCTCGGGTTCGGGGCCGTCGGAAAAATCCAGCGTGAGGAAGGCGTCCACACTGCGGAAATCCGTCACCTTGGCTTCCCAGCCATCCCCAAGCACAAAGGGCAGTTCGCCTTGCGCGCCGCCGGCCTGCGCGCGACGCACGTCCGACGCCACGAAGCGCTGCCCGTCCAGCTTGAGCTCGTCGCCCGGCGCGATGTCGGCAAAGGCCGGCAGCCCTTGCGTGGCCTTGACCTTGCGCCGCCGCGTGACCGCGTACTGGCCCGAAGCGTCCGACAGCCAGCCGTCGGCGCCGTCTTCGAACCAGACGTACCACTCGTTCCAGAAGCCGTCGTCATAGCGCAGTTGAATGCGGCCGATCACATCGAAGCGCTTGCCGTCGACGCTGCCCGCCGCGCCCAGGCACAGCGGCGAATAGTCTTCCAGCACGTCGGCCATTTCGCCGATGCGCTTGACCGACTCGGCATCTTTCAACAAGGTGCTGCGGCATGCCCCGCAGACCGCCATGACCGAGGCGGTAGAGGTGAACTTGACCGGGGCGCCGCACTGCGGACACAGAACCTGCTGCATGGGGCCTTAGCTGGTCAGTTTCTTCAGCACTTCCGCCTTGGCCGTGTCGTAATCGGCGGCGGTGATCAGGCCTTTATCCAGCAGGTCTTTCAACTGCTGCAAGCGCGCGACCGGGTCGGGTTGCGCCGGCGCCGCGGGTTGCTGGGGTTGAGCTTGGGGCTGGGCTTGCCCCACGCCCAAGCCTGCCGCCATGGTCTGCCCCAGCGCCGCGCCCGCCGCCAGGCCTGCGCCCACGCCGGCGATACCGCCTTCGTTCTGCGCGGCCAGGGGAATCGCCGTGGCCGTCTGGTACTGCGTGAACTTGCCCAGGTCGCCCGCCATGCCCATCGAAATCCGCGTGTCCAGCGCCTTTTGCAGCTCTTCGGGCAACGACACGTTTTCAACCGTGAAGTTGTCCAGCTTGACGCCATAGCGGTCGAACACCGGCGCCAGTTGTTCGCTGATGCTTTGCGACATCAGCCCCTGGTTGCCCGCGATGTCCAGGAACGGCACCTTGGACCCGCCCAGCGCCGTGGTCATGGCGGCCACCACCATGTTGCGCAATTGCGCTTCCAGGTCGTCCACCGTGTATTCGTCGCGCGTGCCGCTGATTTCGCGATAGAACTTGGCCGGGTCGGCAATCTGGTACGAGTACACGCCGAACGCGCGCAGCCGCACCATGCCGAATTCGCTGTCGCGCAAGGTCACGGGTTGCGCCGTGCCCCAGCGCCGGCCCAGTTGCAGCCGCGTGCTGAAGAAGATCACGTCCGACTTGAAGGGCGACTCGAACAGCTTGTCCCAGTTCTTCAGGTAGGTCAGGATCGGCAGCGTCTGCGTGGTCAGCTTGTACATGCCGGGGCCGAACACATCGGCCACCTTGCCTTCGTTCACGAACACCGCCATCTGCGATTCGCGCACGGTCAGGCTGGCGCCGTACTGGATTTCAAAGTCCTGCATCGGATGGCGCCAGGCGAGCACGCCGTCGCGATCCTCGTTCCATTGCAGGATGTCGATGAACTGCTTGCGAATAAAGGAACCGAGACTCATGAAAAGCTCTCCCGTGTCAGATCGGATTCGATGGCGCCCGCCTTCAGGTCAGGCAGGCCGCATTCACGATGCCGGCGGCCAGCGAGATCGAACCGATCAGGCCGCCCATGGCGATGTTGTTTTGTTCGATGGCCTCGTTCATGCCCTGGACGGCCTTGTTGACCACCACGTACACAACGATCTGCACCAGCATGGCGGCCAGGCCCCACACCAGGAACATCACGAAGCTGGCATGCACGGCAATGCTTGAGCACAGGGTGAAGCTGAAGCCCACCAGCGCGCCGCCATACGACAGCACGGCGGCGATGTTGCCTTCGCGGATCAGGTCGAATTCCTTGTAGCGGGTCACGGCGGTATAGACCGCGGTGAAGACGCCCAGCATGACAAGCGCCGAGACGATATAGATCAGATAGGTCACCGCCGGATGCATCGCTTCTCCCATTGCCACCCTCCTAATTGCGCGCAGTATATACGCGGCGTTCGATATACTGCGAACGCATTTTTCGCCCCGGACACCTCATGCGCGACCGCGTTCTCATCCTATCGGTATTGATCGTTGCTTCCTGCGGTTTGGGCTATGAGCTCATCAGCAGCGCGCTGGCCAGCTATTTACTGGGCGATTCCATCCTTCAGTTCTCGTCCGTCATCGGCTGCTATTTGTTCGCCATGGGCATCGGCTCGTGGTTGTCAAAATATGTAAGAGACGAAGACGTTTTGAATCGGTTCATCGACGTTGAGCTGCTCGTAGCCCTGTTGGGCGGGGTCTCGGCGGCGGTGCTGTTCCTGGTGTTCGCCTGGCTGTCCGCGCCCTTTCGCGCGGCGTTGTATGTGGGCGTTTTCGTGATCGGCTTGATGGTGGGCATGGAGATCCCGCTGGTGATGCGGGTGTTCAACCAGCGCAAGGCCGAGTTCCGGGAAATCGTCAGCCGCGTGCTGACCTTTGACTATCTGGGCGCGCTGGCCGTGTCGCTGATCTTCCCGCTGCTGCTCGCGCCCAAGCTGGGGCTGCTGCGTACCAGTTTCCTGTTCGGCATCCTGAACGCCAGCGTGGCCTTGTGGACCACCTGGCTGTTTCGCGCTGAAGTACGCCGCCCTGGTGAAAAGGCGTTGCGCGCCTGCGTGGTGATCGGCTTCCTGGGGCTGGGCTTCTTCTATTCCACCGCCATGACGACCTGGGCCGAAAAAGGCCTGTATGGCGACGACGTGGTGCATGCCGAAACCACGCCCTACCAGCGCCTGGTGGTAACGCGCTGGCACGACGACCTGCGCCTGTACATCAACAACAATCTGCAATTCTCGTCGCGCGACGAACATCGGTATCACGAATCGTTGGTGCATCCGGGCTTGCAGACGCTGCCCTGGGCGCGCAACGTGCTGGTGCTGGGCGGCGGCGACGGGCTGGCGGTGCGCGAAATCCTCAAATACAAGAACATCGAACACATCACGCTGGTGGACCTGGACCCGGCCATGACGGGGCTGTTTTCGCGTTCCGAGCCGCTCGTAGAATTGAACCAGGGTTCGCTGAAAGACCCGCGCGTCACCGTGATCAACGACGACGCCGGCCGCTGGTTGGAAACGCACGCCGAGGTCTACGACTTCATCGTGGTGGATTTTCCCGACCCGTCCAATTTCGGCCTGGGCCGCCTGTACTCGGTGCCCGTCTATCACCTGATGGCGCGCCACCTGGCGGAAAACGGCTACATGGTGATCCAGTCCACGTCGCCCTACTTCGCGCCGCGATCGTTCTGGAGCGTGGACGCCACGCTGAAGGAAGCCGGGCTGAACACCTGGCCGTACCACACCTATGTGCCGTCGTTCGGTGATTGGGGCTTCATCCTGGCCAGCAAGCGGCGCGACTACACACCGCCTGAAAAGATCACCGTGCCCACGCGCTATCTGGATGCCGTCACCACGCGCGAACTCTTCCACTTTCCCGCCGACATGCCGGCGCTGGCGATGCCGCCCAACCGCTTGAATGAGCAGTCGCTTGTGCGCTATTTCGACGAGGACTGGCGCAAGGTCATCCGCTGATGCGCCGCCGCAGCTTCCTTCTGGGCGCGGCCACGGCGGCGGTGGCGGGCGCGGCAGGGTACGCCCGGTCGCGCATCGTCGAGACCACGGCCGACGTGTCCTATCCCGGCATGCAGGCCGGGCACGCGCTGCGCGACGGCGCCGCGCTGCCCGCGCCCACGGTCAGCTATCGGCATCAGGTGGTGATCTTGGGCGCGGGGGTGGCGGGCCTGTCCTGCGCCTGGAAGCTGGCGCGCGAAGGGTTCACCGATTTCGTCGTGGTGCAAGGGCCCGAATTCGCCGGCAACGCGGCGGGCGGGCAGCGCGACGAACTGCACTATCCGCTGGGCGCGCATTACCTGCCGCTGCCCTCGATCGCGTCCACCCACGTGCGCGAGATGCTGGACGACTTCGGCATCATCGAACGTGGCGCGGGCGACATCCGCCCGTACTACGACGAATCCATCCTGGTGCATTCGCCGCAAGAACGCCTGCTGCGCAACGGCCATTGGGAAGACAGCCTGCTGCCCATGACGGGCGTGCCCGATGCGGACGTGGCACAACACCATCGCTTCCTGGCGCTGATCAACCGCCTGCACACCCAAGTGGGCAACGACGGTCGCAAGGTCTTTTGCATTCCGCTGGTGCTGTCGTCGGAAGACCCCGCGTGGCGGGCGCTGGACACCATCACCTTCAAGCAATGGCTGGACCGCGAAGGCTACACGTCGCCCGCCTTGCACTGGTATCTGAACTACTGCTGCCGCGACGACTACGGCGCGAACTACGACGTGGTTTCGGCCTGGGCGGGCCTGCACTATTTCGCCAGCCGCGACGGCCATGCCGCGAATGCCGGCGAAGGCGCGGTGCTGACCTGGCCAGGCGGCCTGTCGGTGCTGGCCGAGCGCATGCGCCAATCCATCGACGCAAAGCTGGGGCACACCCGCTGGCTGATGGCTGGCACGGCGGTGCGCGTGGCCGACACGCCCGCCGGCCCCCTGACGACTTGCCTAACAGGGGACGACACGCCGCGCGCCTATACGCTGCAAAGCCGGCGCACCGTCTGCGCCATGCCGCTGTTCGTGGCCCAACGCATCCTGCCCGACATCCGCGCCTATGGGTATGACCCTGCCGTACATGCCTCGTCGCATGCGCCCTGGCTGGTGTCCAACTTCGTGCTGGACGGCTATCCCATCGAGGCCCCCGGCGAACCGCTGTCCTGGGACAACGTGGTCTACCTGGGCCGGGCGCTTGGCTATGTGGTGTCCACGCACCAACTGCTGCGCGTGACGCGGTCGCCGCGCACCGCGTTCACCGCTTATCACGCGCTAAGCGGGCAGACACCCAGCGCCGCGCGGCAATGGCTGGCCACCGCCAGCCCGCAAGACCTGCGCGACGAAGCCGCCGCCGACCTGCTTGCCGCCTATGGCAAGGAGTTCTGGCGCCACGCGCGCCGGCTCGACATCACCGTGCGCGGTCATGCCATGGCTTCGCCGCTGTGCGGGTATTTATCCAACGCCGGGCTTGCCGCCCTGCGCGAGGTGGACGGCCCGATACTGTTCGCGCATGCGGACTTGTCGGGCTATTCCGTCTTCGAGGAAGCGTCGTGGTGGGGCGTGGTGGCGGCGGGCCGGATTTTGGGACAAGCCGCGCTAGGTAAAGGAACAGGTACAGCTACAGGTACAGGAACAGGAACACATGGGTAAGCACGTCATCGTCTTGGGCGCGGGCATTGTGGGCGTATGTTGCGCGCTGGAGCTATTGCGCCGGGGCGCGCGGGTCACGCTCGTCGACCGCCAGGCGCCCGGCATGGAAACGTCATTGGGCAACGCGGGCGTGCTGGCGCGCAGTTCACTGATGCCGTTCAATCACCCCGGTTTGTGGGGGCAACTGCCCCGGCTGATGAAGAACGACAGCGTGCAGTTCCGCTATCGCGCGTCGTATCTGGCCAGGAACCTGGGCTGGGCGACGCGCTTTTTGTTGAACGCGCGGCCGTCGGCATTCAAGGAAACCGTGAAGGCGCTGGACGGCCTGATCCGGCTGTCCGCCCCTGAGCATTTGAAACTGCTGGACGAGGCCGGAGCACGCCATCGCTTGCGGGACACGGGCTGGGTGTTTTTGTACCGCAGCGAGGCGGCGTGGAATGGCAGCGCGTTGGCGCGCAACACGTTTGCGCAGTATCAGGTGCCCACGCAAACCTTGAGCGCCGCCGAATTGGCCGAACTGGAACCGGCGTTGTCGCCGATCTTTCACCGGGCGCTGTGGATCCAGGGTTCGTATTCGGTTGACGATCCGCACGCGGTGGTCGCGGCCTATGCCGACCTGTTCCGCGCAAAGGGCGGCACGTTCCGGCGCTTGCAGGCCGCCCGCATTCGCCGCGATGGCCAGGGATGGACGGTGCATGGCGAGCAGGCATCGGAATCGGTGTCGGCGGACCAATTGGTGGTGGCGTTGGGGCCGTGGTCGAAGGCGATGTTGAAGACCACGGGCATCGAGCTTCCCATGGCGTTCGAACGCGGCTATCACATGCATTACCGAGGCGAAGGTGGGGCAAGCGTCACGCGGCCGGTGTACGACACGGGCGGCGGTTATGTGTTGTCGCCCATGGCGCGCGGCCTGCGATTGTCGACGGGTGTGGAGTTGGACGCCTGCGACGCCGCGCCACGCAACACGCAGTTGGACCTGGCGGAAGCGCGGGCGCGTGAAGCGTTTCCGTTGGGTGAGCGGTTGGATCCCAGCGCATGGCTGGGCCGACGCCCCACCCTGCCCGACAGCCGGCCGATGATCGGGCAGGCGCCGAAGCACCCGGGGTTATGGCTGGCGCTGGGCCACCAGCACATCGGTTTCAGCACCGCGCCGGGCACGGCGAAGATATTGGGTGAGTTGATGTTCGACGAGGGGGATGCGTCGCGCCACCATGCGTTTCGGCCGGGGCGGTTTATTTAGGGTCGGTGGGGAGCGGCGATGGATGGGGTGCGACGCGGGTGCAGGGGCGATGATGGGTTGCGCGCAATCCAGGATGTGTTTCTTGCGGCAGACATCGCGCGCTTCACCCATCCTACGAGGTACACGACGCAATCGTAGGATGGGTGAAGCGCGCGCTGAAAGGCAACGTATCCCCGCCGCCCCAACGCGCGCAACCCATCACACGCTGCCACGACGCGCAACCCGTCTCGTGCTGCCCCAACGCGCCACCCATCTCACGCCGCCGTCCTACCCCAACAACAACGCATCATCCGACAGCTTTTCCCCGCGCACACGCTCGAACATCGCCAGCAAATCCGGCACGTCCATGCCGCGGCGCTCGTCGCCGGAGACGTCCAGCACCACCTGCCCCTGATGCAGCATCACCGTGCGGTCGCCCACGTCCAGCGCCTGGCGCATGCTGTGGGTCACCATCATGGTCGTCAACTGGTTTTCGGCCACGATTCGCGCCGTCAGTTGCAGCACGAAATCCGCGGTGCGCGGATCCAACGCCGCGGTGTGCTCGTCCAGCAGCAAAATCCGTGACGGCTGCAAGGCCGCCATCAGCAGGCTGACCGCCTGACGCTGGCCGCCGGACAACAACCCAATACGGTCAGTCAGCCGGTTCTCCAGCCCCAAGCCCAACGTAGCCAGGCGTTCGCGAAAACCGTCCTTCATCGACGCCTTGACCGCGCGGCTGTAGCCACGGCGCACGCCGCGCATCTGCGCCAGCGCCATATTTTCTTCAATGGTCAGGTCTTCGCAGGTACCCGCCATGGGGTCCTGGAACACGCGGGCCACCCGGCCGGCGCGCGCCCAGACGGGCTGGCGCGTCACGTCCACGCCGTTGATGTCGATCGTGCCGGAATCAATCGGCAGGTCGCCCGACACCGCGTTCAGGAACGTGGACTTGCCGGCGCCGTTGGAGCCGATGACGGTCACGAACTGGCCAGAGGGAATGTCCAGCGACAGGCCGCGCAAGGCGCGGGTTTCGATGGGCGTACCCGCGTTGAAGGTAATTTTCAGATCTTTGGCGGACAACATATCAGCGCCCCTTCTTGCCGACGAGACGGCGCTTGAGCATGGGGATGACCAGGGCAATCGTGACCAGTACCGCCGTAACGAGGTTCAGGTCTTGCGCCTTCAGGCCGATGAAATCGCTATTCAACGCCAGCGCGATGAAGAAGCGGTAGACGATGGCGCCGATGATCACGGCCAGCGTCGCCAACACCAGCTTGCGCGACGGCAGGATGCTTTCGCCGACGATCACCGCGGCCAGGCCGATCACGATGGTGCCGATGCCCATCGAAATATCCGAGCCGCCCTGGGTCTGCGCGAACAGCGCGCCGGCCAGCGCCACCAGTGCGTTGGACAGCGCCATGCCGCCCAGGATCATGCGGCCGGTGTTGACACCCTGTGCGCGAGCCATGCGGCCGTTGGAGCCGGTGGCGCGCAGCGCCAGGCCGCTTTGCGTGGCGAAGAACCAGTCCAGCGCCAGCTTCACCAGGATCACGATCACCATCAGGATCAGCGGGCGAGCGACGTAGTCGGAAATCCAGCCCGGCTGCAAGATGGTGAACACGGTGGGTTCGGTGATCAGCGGCACGTTGGGCTTGCCCATGATGCGCAGGTTGATCGAGTACAGCGCGATCATCATCAGGATGCTGGCCAACAGGTCCATGATCTTCAGCTTCACGTTCAGCCAGCCCGTCACCAGCCCCGCCGCCGCGCCGGCGATGGTGGCGACGACCGTGGCGGTAAACGGGTCGGTGCCCGACGCGATCAGCGTGGCACAGACGGCGCCGCCCAGCGGAAAGCTGCCGTCAACGGTCAGGTCGGGAAAGCGCAACAGGCGAAAGGAGATAAACACGCCCAAGGCCACCAGGCTGAAGATCAGCCCGATCTCCAACGCGCCTAACAACGAGAACAATGACATGGGTTAAATCCAATCAGGGTAAGGATGGTGCATATTAAAGACTTGAAACGTCGGATTTCTTGCGTTCCGGCATCAGTTTTACCCGAGCTTTCGCAACAAACGTTTCTCGGTTCGTCGGGGACGGGGCCGCCGCGCGCCCCAAAAAAAAATAACAAAAACCCCGCGCACGCCGCTTGAGCGTGGCGGGGTCTGGCCGGAATCGCTTTACTTCACGACCACCGCGGCCGACTTGATCACGTCGTCGGACAGCGTCACGCCCTGCTTGGCGGCGGCGCCCGGGTTCACGTAGAGCTCAAGCTTGGAGATGACTTCCGACGGAATGGCGCCGGGCTTTTCGCCCTTGAGGATGCGCACCACCACCTTGCCGGTCTGCATGCCCAGGTCGTGGTAGTTGATGCCCAGCGCCGCGATACCGCCGCGCTTGACGCTGTCGGTGTCGGAGGCGATCAGCGGGATCTTGGCGTCGTTACCCACCTTGACCAGCGATTCATAGGCCGATACGACGTTGTTGTCGGTGTTGGTGTAGATGACGTCGACCTTGCCGATCAGGCTGCGCGCGGCCGAGGCCACGTCAACCGAACGCGGGGCGGCGGCTTCCACCAGGCTCATGCCCGACTTGGGCAGGATTTCCTGCAGCTTCTTCACCACCACGACCGAGTTGGCTTCGCCCGGGTTGTAGACGATGCCCACGCGCTTGGCGTTGGGCACGATTTTCTTGATCAGTTCAACCTGCTTTTCCAGCGCCAACATGTCCGACACGCCGGTCACGTTGGTGCCCGTGGCGTCCATGCTCTTGACCAGTTGGGCGGCCACGGGGTCGGTCACGGCGGAATACACCACCGGCACGTCCTTGGTGGCGGCCACGACAGCCTGGGCCGAGGGCGTGGCGATGGCGACGATGGCGTCCGGGCGGTCACCCACGAACTTGCGGGCAATTTGCGCGGCGGTGCCGTTGTTGCCCTGCGCGCTTTGGTACTGCCACTTCAGGTTCTTGCCGGATTCAAAACCGGCTTGCTTGAGGGCGTCTTGCACCCCGTCACGCACGGCGTCCAGCGCCGGATGCTCGACGATGGCGGTCACCGCCACCGATTTTTGCTGCGCGGACACCGGCGCGGCGATAGCCATTGCCAGCGCCATGGCGCCAACCGTCAGAAAATGTTTTTTTCCGATCAGCATACTAAGCTCCTTGAACCCTTGGTTTTTGTTCATTACTACAACTGCGCCGGCGGCTTCCCGCCGGTCGGTCAGCCGTAAAGCCGTATAGTCTAACTTGCCGCCAGACAAAAGAATTTGCGGGGAATCCCTGAAATGGTGCATGCCAATCAGGCATGCCCCAAGCCAGGGCGCGCGGCGCCAATATACTAAATATCGCCACCCGGGCTCTTGCTGCCCGCGCTTCATGCAGCAGCCCGGGGCAACCCGTCAGACGCATCCAAAGGCCTCACCATGATCAAACGCGCGCTGGGCCGTTCCGGCCTGCAAGTTCCCCCGCTTACCTTCGGCGGCAACGTCTTCGGCTGGACCGTCGACGAAGCCGGCGCCTTCTCCCTGCTTGACGCCATGGTGGACGCGGGTCTGAATTTCATCGACACCGCCGACGTGTATTCGCGCTGGGCTCCCGGCAACCAGGGCGGCGAATCCGAAACCTTGATCGGCAAATGGCTCAAGCGCTCGGGCAAGCGCGACCGCGTGATGATCGCCACCAAGGTCGGCATGGAAATGGGCCCCGACGCGGTGGGCTTGTCGCCCGCGTACATCCGGCGTGCGCTGGAGGCCTCGCTGGCTCGGCTGCAAACTGATTACGTGGATCTCTACCAGTCGCACAAGGACGACCAGGACACGCCGCTCACCGACACGCTGGCCGAATACGCCAAGCACATTGAAGCGGGCAAGGTGCGCGCCATTGGCGCGTCGAACTACACGGCGGTGCGCCTGTCCGAAGCCCTGATCGCGGCCGAACGCCACGATCTCCCGCGCTACGAAAGCATCCAGCCCGAATACAACCTGTACAACCGCTCTGCCTTCGAATCCGGCCTGCAAAGCCTGGTGAAGACGCAGCAGATGGGCACGATCAACTACTACGCGCTGGCCAGCGGCTTTCTTAGCGGCAAGTACCGCAGCGCGGCGGATGCCGGCAAAAGCGCGCGTGGCCAGAAGATCGTGGACACCTATCTGAACGAGCGCGGCATGCGCATCCTGAAGGCGCTGGACGAGGTCTCGGAAGACGCCGGCTGCACGCCTGCGCAGGCCGCGCTGGCCTGGCAGATCGCGCAGCCCGGCATCACCTCGCCGATCGTCAGCGCAACGTCCCTGGCGCAGCTTGACGAACTGGTCAAGGCCGCCAGCCTGACGCTGACGCACGACCAGTTGGCCAAGCTGAGCCAGGCCAGCGAGTGGCGCTGACGAGGGCCAAGCGCCGCTAGTGGCAACGTAGCGGCGCCCCCCCGTCAATCCAGCGTCACGCCGGAATCCTTCACCACTTTGGCCCAGCGAGCCACTTCGCTGTCGACGAACTTGCCGAAGGCGGGGCCCGTCATGTTGGGCACCGCCGACCCGTTTCCGGCCCAGGTTTCCTTCAACTTCGGCGTGTTCAGCGCCTTGGTGATTTCAGACGCCATCTTGTCGACCGCCGCTTGCGGCGTGCCGGCCGGCGCCCAGATGGCGTACCACGTGGACACCACGTAATTGGGCACGCCCGCCTGGGCAGCAGTGGGCACGTCGGGCAAGGAAGCCGACCGCTCGGTGGCGGCCACGGCAAGAGGCTTGATCGCCCCCGCGCGGATGTGGCCGGCCGACGAGCCCAGGCCATCGAACGCCATGTCCACCTGTCCGCCGATCAGCGCCGACAGCATAGGTCCGGCCCCCTGATACGGCACGTCGACTAACTTGATGCCTGTCTGCATGGCGAACAGCTCGCCCGCCAGATGGTGCGTGCTGCCCTTGCCTGCCGTGCCGTAGTTGATTTCGCCGGGATGCTTCTTGGCATAGTCGATGAATTCCTGCAGCGTCTTGACCGGCAGCTTGCCGGGGTTGATCACCACCACTTGCGGCGGCTGCGCCACCAGCGCCACGGGCACGAAATCCTTCTGGATGTTGTAGCTGAGGTTTTTGTAGAGCGAGGGAGCCAGCGCATGGTGCGCGCCGCCCATGAAGAAGGTGTACCCGTCGGGTTTGGCCTTGGCCGCCACACCGGCGCCCACCGTGCCACCCGCGCCGCCCTTGTTGTCGATGACGACTGTCTGGCCCAGTTGCATGGTCAGTTGCTGAGCCAGCGGGCGGGCGAAGGTGTCCGTGCCGCCGCCAGCGGGGAACGGAACAATCAAGGTGATGGCGCGCTCTGGCCATTGCGCGGCGGCCGAGCCGCCGAAACCCAGGGCTGCCACGGCGAATACGGCCGTGGCGATCTTGCGAACTTTCATAATGTCTCCTCTTGCTGCATCACGGGGACGGCGCGGTTGTCTGCGTCTCGTCTCTTGAATTTTTTATTGAATGAAGCTGCCAGGACTGCATAGCGGGGATGGGGTCGGCATCGCCTCCTTTGAAGAAAAAAATGCCGGCCCCTGAAGGCCGGCACTGATGGTTGGCGTCACAGCGCCTGATAGGTTTCGCGCAGCACGTTCTTTTGCACCTTGCCCATGGTGTTGCGCGGCAGTTGGTCGATGATGTGCACGCGCTTGGGCACCTTGAAGTTCGCAATGCGCGACTTCAGTTCGCGCTGCATCGCGTCCGCGTCCAGCGACACGCCTTCCTTGGGCACCACCACCGCGACGACGGCTTCGCCGAAGTCCGGATGCGGCACGCCGATGACGGCCGATTCGGCCACGCCGGGCATGTCGTCGATCAGCGTTTCGATTTCCTTGGGATAGACGTTGAAGCCGCCCGAGATGATCAGGTCTTTGCTGCGGCCCACGATGGACAGGTAATCGGACGGCGCGTCACGGCCAGCGGATTCACCGCCCCAGCGGCCGACGTCGCCCGTCTTGAACCAGCCGTCTTCGGTGAATTCCTCGCGCGTCTTTTCCGGCATGCGCCAGTAGCCCGAAAACACGTTGGGCCCGCGCACCTGCACGTTGCCGATCTCGCCCGGCGCAAGCGCTACGCCCGCGTCGTCCACCACCCGCACTTGCACACCCGGCAGCGCGCGGCCGACGGTGCCGGCCAGGCGTTCGCCCAGCTTGGCGTCGTAAGGGTTGGACGTCAGCATGACGGTCTCGCTCATGCCGTAGCGTTCCAGAATGGCGTGGCCGCTGCGCGTCTTGAAGTCCGAGAAAGTCTCGGCCAGCAGCGGCGCCGACCCCGAGATGAACAAGCGCATGTTGGCGCACACGGCGCGGTCAAAGCGCGGGTCGGCCAACAGGCGTACGTAGTAAGTGGGCACACCCATCATCACCGTGCTTTGCGGCAGATAGCGCAATGCCTGATCGGCGTCCAGCTTGGGCAGCCAGATCATTTTGGCGCCCGCCAGCAAGGCCCCGTGCGAGGCCACGAACAAGCCGTGCACGTGGAAGATGGGCAGCATGTGCAGCAGCACGTCGTCTTCGCGCCAGCCCCAGTATTCGTGCAGCACCTGCGCATTGGCGGCAAGGTTGCCGTGCGAGAGCATCGCGCCCTTGCTGCGGCCGGTGGTGCCCGACGTGTACAGAATGGCGGCCAGGTCTTCCGGCTTGCGCTCCACGGTCTTGAACGTTTGCGGCAGGCTGCCCGCGGCGTCCAGCAGCGTGCCCGTGCGGTCTTCGTCCAGCGTGTAGACGTGCGCGCAGCCGGCCTTGTCGGCGGCGCGCTGCACCCAGTCTTGGTTCTTGCTGGCGCAGACCACGACGGCCGGCTCGGCGTTGCCCAGGAAGTATTCGATCTCGGCTTCGCGGTAGGCCGTGTTCAGCGGCAGGTACACCAGGCCGGCGCGCAAGGTGGCCAGATACAGCAACAGCGCTTCCGGCGACTTCTCCACTTGCACCGCCACGCGCGACCCGTCGGGCAGGTTCAGCGACGTCAGCAGGTTGGCCAGGCACGCAGTGGCGCGGTCGATGTCATCCCAGGTGTATTCAAGGTCGGGCGTTTCCAGCGCGACTTTGCTGCGGTCTTTGGGAAAGCCGCCTTGCAGGACAGCATATAGATTGGCGTTGCTCACCTTGGTCAGTCTCCGGAAAAGGATGGATCTACGCCGGCCAGGAATGCGCGCACGCCTTCCTGGTGGTCCCGGCTTTCGGCATAGGAGAAATAATCTTGATATTCGTCTTCGGTCAAGGCGCCGCCTTGGGCAAGCCTGGCCGACAGGCGCTTATTGATGCGGGCGGCCAACGGCGCGCCCTGGCAGATGCGTTCGGCGCTGCGGCGCGCGGCGTCGGCAACCTGCTCATCCGGCACGATGCGAGTCAGCAAGCCAAGGCCGTGGGCCTCGTCGGCGCCGAACACGCGGCCTTCCAGCAGGATGGCCAGCGTGGCCGCGCGTCCGACCAGGGCCAGCAGGCCGCGCATTTCATCGGGCGCCATGGGAAAGCCCAGGCGGTTGATCGGCACGCCGAACCGGGCCGACGCGCCCGCGATGCGCAGGTCGCACTGGCTGGCGATCTCCAGCCCGCCGCCCACGCACACGCCTTCAATCTGCGCCACCACCGGATGCGGGCAATTGGCCACCGCTTGCAGGGCCGGCGCCAGGATGTCGCGGTGATAGCGCTGCACGCCCGCCATGTCGGCGCGCTGGGCGGGAAATTCGCGGATGTCCGCGCCGGCCGCGAAATTGCCGCCTTCGCCGCGCACGATCACGCAGCGCAAGGCGTCGTCGGCGGCCACGCGCATGAACACGTCGCGCAGTTCGCCCCACATGCCCACCGTTATCGCGTTCAGGCGCCCTGGGTGCGATAGCGTCACCCAGGCCAAGGCCCCTTCGCGTTCCAGCCGCACGCGGCCGGTCACGTCTTGCGTCATGTCCCCTACCCTTTTTTATTGATATGTCTTGCTGTCGTCGCCGGGCAATGGCAATCAGGCCACGCGCCCCACCCCTCGGCTGACCTGGGGCTTGCCTTCGCCCAGGCGCGCCAGGTTGGTGTCCAGTTCGTCAAGGTCGTACAGGTAATTGACCATCAGCGCGCAGGATTGCTTGAGCCCCTTGGTCGACGTGTCGGCGGCCCAGTTCAAACGTTCAATGCGGGCTCCGTTGCCCAGGTGAAAGCGCGCCACCGGGTCCAGCGGCAAGCCGTTTTTCATGGATTGCAGATAGGTCGCGGCCAGGCGGAAGCCCGCGCGCTTGACCACGTCGGACGCCGGGCCCTGCGCGGCCTTGGCCAGGCGCGACACCCAGCGCTGCCCGTCCGGCACGCCTTCGCGCTTGCGGTCCTTGGCGCGCGATTTGTCTTCGCGCACGATGGCCTCCACCGCGTCGGCGTCCAGCTTGCCCAGCCAGTCGGCAAAACCGGGGATGGGCGACAGCGTGGCAAAGTTCTTCAGCTTGGGCAGTTCTTCCAGCAGTTGCTCGACCACCCGCTTGAGCAGGAAGTTACCGAAGCTGATGCCCTTCAGGCCGGGCTGCGTATTCGAAATGGAATAGAAGATGGCCCAGCGTGCCTTGTCCAGGTCCTGCGGCGGCAGCGTGCTGTCCAGCAGCACCTGCACGTTGTCGGCCATGTTGCCTGCAAACGCCACTTCCACGAAGATCAGCGGCACGCCCGGCATCTGCGGATGGAAATAGGCGTAGCAGCGGCGGTCGGGCGACACGCGGCGGCGCAGGTCATCCCACGAGGTGATCTCGTGCACGGCTTCGTACAGGATCAGCTTTTCCAGCAGCGAGGCGGGCGAATCCCAGGTCAGCGGGCGCAGTTCCAGCAAGCCCACGTCAAACCATGCCGACAGCAAGCCTTCCAGTTCCTTGTCCAGCCCCTGAATGCCGGACACCTGCTTGCGCCAGCGCAGCATGTCGGCACGCAGGTCCACCAGGAAGCGCAAGCCATGCGGCAAGGCGTTGAAGCGCTTGAACAGGCGCGTGCCCTCGCCGCCATCGGCCGAGAAGGTGGCGCGCACTTGCGCCAGCGCGGCCAGCATCAGCCGGCGGTCCTTGCCGTCGGCCGCGCTGTATTGCTCGCACCAGCGGCGCGCAAGCTTGTTGGCGGCCACGTCGGTCAGGCGCGCTTCAAACAGGCGGCGCACTTCGGACTCGCTGGGCAAACGCCCGCGTTCCCAAAGCTTGCCCAGCCGCGTCATCAGGCTGGCGCCTTCAGCCGCGGCGGCGGCATCGATCAGTTCGGGGTCAGGCTCAGGCGTGCGAGCGCCCCGCGCGGGCGCGAGATTGGCGGGTACGGACATGGGCGGGCTCCTGGATAACGATGGGATCGATCAAAGCCGGGTCGGCGGCGTCTTCATTGGCCAATGCGCGCAGGGCTTCCAGCTGCCGCATCAGATGGGTGTGGGCCAGCGCCTGGGCGGCGTCGCTGTCGTGCGCTTTCAGCGCTTCAAAAATGGCCAGGTGTTCGGCGCAGGACTGCTGAATGCGCCCCGGGCGCGCCAGGCTGCGATGCCGCGACAGGCTGAGCACCTTGCGCAGGTTGCCCACCATGTCCGACAGCCATTGGTTGCCGGCCAGCGCCTGCACGGCTTCGTGGATCAGGTAATTAGTTTGGTAGTAGGCGTCGATACGGCCGGCGCGCGCGTGGCCGGCCAGTTCGGCATGCAGCGGCTCAAGCGCCGCCAGTTCCGCGTCGCTGGCCTTGCGCGCGGCCTCGAAGGCGCAGCGCCCTTCCAGCATGGCCATCAGCGGAAAGATGTCTTCCAGGTCTTGCGTGGACAGTTCGTTGACGAAGCAGCCGCGCCGTGGCTCCAGCCGCACCAGCCCTTCGGTGGCCAGCACCTTCAGCGCTTCCCGCAAGGGCGTGCGGGAAATGCCCATTTCGCCGGCCAGCCGCAGTTCGTCGATCCACTCGCCATTGCTCAACGCACGCGCGTGAATCATGGCGCGCAGGCGATCCGCGACTTCCAGGTAGAGGGCTTGACGGACGATGGGTTGGCTCATGGGGAGGGGCGCTTGGGGGGTGCTTGGGAGTGTTTGGGCGTGTTTGGATTGGACGCTGTAATTCATAATTATGAACAGGCCCATGTTAAATCCCGATGCGGAAAAAGGTAAACCCCTGGAAAACCCCTTCCGCCCCCGAACGCCATCCTGAAGATGAAAACACCCCCGGCAGAACGCCGGGGACCGATCAGAAATGCAGCACGCCGTCCACGGCGTGGCGGGTCAGCGCCCGCGCCCAGCGGCGCGCCGGCAGCCCGTACTTGGATTCGACGACTTCCGCGCGTTCCAGCAATTCGGCGGGGGTGACTGACAGGCGCGGGCCCGAGAAAGCCAGCACGATCTGGTTGCCCGCGTCCACTTCCGGCAGCAACACCACGCGGTCGTCAAACGCCTTGGACAGGTTGTCGATATTCTTGCCGAAGCTTTCGTGGCGGCCGAACAGGTTCACCGCCACCACGCCGACCTCGCCCAGCACGCGCCGGCAATCGCGATAGAACTTCACGCTGTCGCGCACCGGGCCTTCGGCGGCGGCGTCATACAGGTCCACCATCAGCACGGGGCATCGTCCGGCGTTGGCGGGGTCGGCCACCCACAGCCCGGCGTCCATGTGTTCGACTTGCAGCCGGTTCGATCCGGGCAGGCGGAAGAACATGTGGCACGCGGCGGTCACACGCGGGTTCCATTCCACGGCCAGCAGCGGGCTGCGCGTGTGCTTCACGCAAAAGCGCGCCAGCGAACCCGCGCCCAGGCCCAGCATGCCGATGGCCTCTTCCTTGGGCGGCTCCAGGAACAGCAGCCAGGCCATCATCTGGCCGGTGTATTCCAGCACCAGCTCGGCCGGGGTCTTGACGCGCATGGCGCCCTGGACCCATTGGGTGTTGAAGTGCAGATAGCGCACGCCGTCCAGTTCGGACAGGGTCGGCTGGTCGAGTTCGGAGGGGAAGTTCGATTTATTCATGGCGGCGATTGTAGGGCGGACGCCGGGCGGGCGTCTGGCCGTTGCTTGCTTGGCCTGCCTGCTATGCCCGCCCGTCATGTCAGCCCGGCATGTCAGCCCGGCATGTCAGCCCGATCTGCCAGCCCCGCCTGCCTGAACCGTATGCCAGCGCATGCTGGCCGCAGCGCCGGTTCGCGCCCTCAGGCAGCGGCCCTGTCGGCGTCGGCGCCTTCCCAGATCCGCTCCAGCCATTCGGTGCATGACGCATCCGCGTGCAAGCTCGCCGCCAGCCGCAACACCCGCTTCAGGTACAGGTGCGCGTCGCATTCCCAGGTGATGCCCAGGGCGCCATGCACCTGAATCGCGTTCTGCACGGCGCGCCGGCCGCCCTCCACCGCCAGCAGCGGCACGTACAGGCTGTCGCGGTCCGCCGATGGTGCGTCGGCATCGTGGGACGCCGCCGCGGCCATACCGGCCAGCCGCGCGTCGTCCAGCGCCATCCAGTCGTCGGCCAGGCGATGCTTGATCGCCTGGTTGGCGCCGATGGCGCGGTCGAACTGGCGGCGCTCGCGTGCATACGCCGCCGCCATGTCCAGCGCCGCCGACGCCGCGCCCAGCAGTTCCGCCGAGCGCAACAGCGTCATGCGGGCTTTCAAGCGCCGCCACAGGCGCGCGTCGACTTGTAATTCGATAGCCTCCTGCACGTCGGGGCACGCCACCCGCGCCACCGGCATCGTCGGGTCCAGGCCCGCGGTGGCCGAGATGCCTGATGTGCCGGGAATGCCCGCAATGCCCGACGTACCGGAAATGCCCGATGTGCCCGCAGTGCCCCCGATGCCCGACAAGGGCGCATGGCGTTCCAGCCGCAAGCTGCCCGGCCCCACGCAGCCCAATGCCAAGGCCGGCACGCCTGCCCCCGCGCCCTCGATGAACGCCGAGCCGTCCGGGCGCATCGCCGCGTCCGCGAAGTACATCTCGCCTTGCATCATGGCTTGCGCCCACTTCGCCACGGGTCCGGCCGCGCCAGCCTCGCACAAGGTGGGCAGCACGACCATGTTCGCCACCAGCGGCAGGCTCAGCAAATGCCGCCCCGCCGCTTCCGCCACGACCCAGGCCTCTCGCATACCCAGGCCCAAGCCCAGCCCGTCGTGCCCGGCCGGCGCCAGCAGCGCGGGCCAGCCTTGTTCGGCAATCTCGCGCCATAGCGCCAGGCGGGCGTGAGCCGAACGCGTCGCCGCCGCGCGGGCGACGCTTGGAGGATGGCGGTCAGCCAGAAAGCGCCCGGCCGCCTCTTGCAGCATGCGCTGGTCTTCACTCAAGGAAAAAGTCATGGTGATCGTCGTGACAAGGTTCAAGCTAGTGGCAGGTTCAAACCGTGGCGGGCGCTAGCGCGTGGTTGGTTCAAGTCGAGGCGAGTTCAAGTTGTGGCGAGTCCTGGCTCATGGAATTCAAGCCTTAGGCAGGCCCAGCATCTGCTCGGCGATGATGTTGCGCTGGATCTCGGACGTGCCCGCCAGGATGGTTTCGGCGCGCGACCACAGGTAGGCGTGCGTCAGCTCGGCGGCTTGTGCATCGGCGTCGTCCACCAGGCATGCCGCGTCGCCCAGCATCTGCATGGATAGTTCCAGCAACCGCTGATGTGCCTCGCTCCAGTGGATTTTGGTGGACGAGCCTTCCGGCCCGGGCGGGTCGCCGCGCATGGCGCCTTCCAGCGCGCGTTGCGACTTCAATGCCAGCACATGGCTGTCGGCCGCCAGCCGCGCCCACTTGTGACGCACCGCCGCCGACGAGGCCGGCACATGCCCGTAGGCATCGGGGCGCAGCGCCAGGCGGCGCACAGCGTCCAGCTCTTGCCCAAAGCGCACCAGGCGCGGAATGAAATACGTGCCGCGCTCAAAGCTGGCGGCGGCCATCGCCACCTTCCAGCCCTGGTTCTCCTGCCCCAGCAGCAGGTCTTGCGGCACGAAGACATCTTCAAAGAACACTTCGCAGAATTCGGCGTCGCCCGTCATCTGGCGGATGGGTTCCACCCGCACGCCGGGGCTGCGCATGTCCACCAGCAGGAAGCTTAGGCCCTTGTGCTTGGGGGCGCTGGCGTCCGTGCGCGCCAGCACGAAACACCACTGCGCGCGGTCGGCAAACGACGTCCATATCTTGTGGCCGTTGACCCGGTAGCCGCCCGCCACGGCTTCGGCGCGCGTGCGCACCGAGGCCAGGTCGGACCCGGCCCCGGGTTCTGAATAGCCCTGGCACCACACCTCGCGGTTGGACAGGATGCCGGGCAGGAAGCGGCGCTTCTGGGCCTCGCTGCCAAAGTGCAGCAGCGTGGGCGCCAGAATGCCGTGGCCGATCAGGTTCACGCCCAGCGGCGCGCCGCAACGCGCATGCTCTTCATGGAACACGGCCTGGCGCGACAGCGGCAAGCCCTGTCCGCCGTAGTCCCGGGGCCAGCCCAGGCCAGACCAGCCGCTGGCGCACAGCGCGTCTTCCCAGGCGCGCCGGAAATCCAGGTCGCGCGGGGCCGCGCCGCCCGGCCAACCGCGCACGAAGCTGGCGTAGGCGTCGTTCAGCCACGCGCGCAGTTGCTGGCGGAAGGCGGCGTCGTCTGTAGCCACGCTGGCTTGCGTGGCTTGTTCCTGTCGACCCATTCCTGCTACTCCAGTCGGATGTTGGAATCGCGCGCCACCTTGGCCCAGGTGCTTACGTCTTGCCGGATAAAGGCGGAGAAGGCCTTGGGGTCGCTGCCGATGATGTCCAGCCCCAGGCCCTTGAACTGCGCCTTCACCTCGGGTTGCGCCAGAATCTGCGCCAGGTTCTGGTAGAGCTTGTCGATCGCGGCTTGCGGCGTGCCCGCCGGCGCCACCAGTCCCAGCCATGGCATCGCCGAATAGCCCGGCAGACCGGAGGCCGCCACCGTCGGCAGGTCCGGCACGGAAGCCGAAGGCTTCGTCGTCGTCACCGCCAGCGCGCGCAGCTTGCCGTCCTTCACGAAGGGGCCGGACGAGGCCCAGGCGTCGAACATCACCTGGATGCGCCCGGCCACCAGATCGTTCAGCGCGGGCGCGCTGCCCTTGTACGGAATATGCGCCATCTGCACGCCGGCCATGCTGTTGAAGAGTTCGGCCTCAAGGTGCGTGGAGCTGCCGGCGCCCACCGAGCCATAGCTGACCTTGCCCGGGTTGGCTTTCAGATAGGCGATGAGCTCGCCCACGTTCTTGGCCGGAATCGACGGATGCACCTCCAGCACATGCACCACCGACGCCACCTGACTGACCGGCGCGAAGTCCTTGATGGGGTCGTAATTGACCTTGGCGTAGATGCTGGGCGCGATGCCCAGCGACGATGCCGCCATCAGCAGCGTGTAGCCATCGGGCGCGGCGCGCGACACATAGTCGGACGCAATCATCGTGCCGCCGCCCGGCTTGTTTTCCACGATGACGGTCTGACCCAGCTTGGCGGTCAGCCGTTCGGCCAGCAGGCGGCTCATGATGTCCGCCGCGCCGCCAGGCGAAAACGGCACCACGATACGCACGGGCCGGTTGGGATACGGGTCCTGGGCGTGCGATGGGCCTGTCACGCCGATGCAGGCCAGCGCCACGCCGGCCAATAGTCTTTTCATCATGCTTGTCTCCTCCTGGGGGATGCGCTTGCGCGGTTTGCGCGGTTGCACTACGGGGTTGCGGGCAGGATCAGCGCGTCCAGTACCGCAACGCCTTGTCCCGCCTCTTTGATCAGCAAGGGATTGACTTCAATTTCCGCCACGTGCGCGGGCGCGGCAAACATGGCGTTGCCCACGGCGACAATACTTCGGCAGGCCGCCGCCAGATCGGCTCGCGGCTTGCCCCGGTAGCCGTCCAGCAGCGCAAACGCCTTCAGCTCGCGCAGCATCTGCATGGCCATGTCTTCGTCCACGGGCAACAGCCGGTGGCTGGTGTCTTGATAGATTTCCGTCAGCACGCCGCCCAGCCCCACCGTCAGCACGGGGCCAAAGACCGGGTCGCGGGTGGCGCCCACGATCAGCTCGGCCACGCCGCGTTCCATCTTCTGCACCAGCACGCCGTCGATGCGCGCATCGGGTTGCGCCGCAGCCGCCGAATGCAGGATCCGTTCGCGGGCCGCTTTGACCGCGTCGTCATCCGCCAGCCCCAGCGCCACGCCGCCCACTTCCGTCTTGTGCGCGATGTCGGCGCTAAGAATCTTCAAGGCCACGGGATAGCCCGCGGCGCGTGCATCGGCCACGGCTTCGTCGGCATTGCGCGCCGGGCGAGCCTGGGCCTGCGGCAGGCCGAAGGCGGCCAGGTAGACGCGTGCATCGGCTTCATTGCAGGGCAGCGCCGGCGCCACGGCCGCGTCCAGGCGCGGCGCGGGCGCGGTGCGATGGCCGCCGCGCGCGTCGCACCACAGGAGGTAAGGCGCCAGGGCGGACACCGCCTGCCCCAGGTCTTCAAACACGGCCACCTCGGCCTCGCGCAAGGCGGCGCGGCTTTGGGCCAGGCCGGTATCGATGGCGATGAACAGGCGCGCATGCTGGCGCGACGCCTCGACCAAGGCATCGGCCATGCGGTCCAGCATGTAGCCGGGTGCGTAGACCACCACCGCGTCGATGGCGTCGGTGGTGGCCAGGGCCTGCAGCACCGTGCGCACGAAGTCGGGGTCGTTGACCACGTTGCCGGTCACGTCCACCGGGTTGCCGACCATGCCGTAATCGGGAATGCCGCCGCGCAGCACGGCCTGCAAGTCTTCGGGCAGATCGGGCAAGTCCAGGCCCGCGCCGATGAACTTGTCGGCCAGGATCGCGCCCAGCGCCCCGGACATCGTCAACACGGCCACCCGCTTGCCGGCGCTGCGATGGCGCAGCGTGGCCAGGCTGGCCAGGTGCGCCATCTGCGCAAAATCCGTGGCTTCAATCACGTTCAGTTGGCGAAACGCCGCCGCGTACACGCGCCGGTCGCCGGCCAGCGCTGACGTATGCGAACGCACGGCCTGCGCGCCCTTCTCGGTGTTGCCGGCCTTCAATGCAATCAGCAGCTTGCCCTGGCGTTCCAGTTCGCGGCAGGCCCGCACGAAGCGTTCGCCGTCACGCAGTTGTTCGATATAGCCCAGCACGATTTCCGTGCGCGGATCGCCCGCCAGGTATTCGAGGTACTGCGAGAAATCCAGGCAGGCTTCATTGCCGGTGTTGATGAAATGCGAGAAAGGCAGGTCAAGCCGGCGCGCGATGGCGTACACCGCCGCGCACACATTGCCGCTTTGCGTCAGCAGGCTGACCACGCCCGGCCCGGACTGTGCCGGCGCGGTCTTGAACACCGACGCAAACGCCGTGTGCGCCTGCGTGTTCAAGTTGGCGAAACCCATGCAGTTGGGCCCGGCCACGGCCATGCCGCTTTGCGCCACGAAGGCTTCCAGTTCGTCTTGCAGGCGCACGCCCTCACCGCCCGCTTCCGCAAAGCCCGCCGCATAAACGATGGCCGCGCGCACGCCCTTGGCATGGCAACGGCGCAGCATGGGCGTGACGTCGGCCGCGGCAATCGCCAGCACCGCCAGGTCGACCGGCTCGGGCACCGATTCAATGTCGGGCCAGCAGCGCTTGCCGAACACTTCCTGGTACTTCGGGTTGACGGGATAGATGCCGCCCGCGTAGCCAAAGCGCGTCAGCAATTCCAAGGGCATGCCGCCGATACGGCCCGCGTTGGCGCTGGCGCCGATCATCGCGATGGAATGCGGATCCAGCAGGCAATCCAGCGCGGGCCTCATGCCGTTTCGCCCTTCTTGTTGCGCTGAATGGCTTGCGCCAGGCCGCGCTCGCGCACCGCCTGGAATTCTTCGCTCAAGTGCGATAGTTGATGCGTGTCGAAGTGGGCCGACAACGCGGTGCGAAAGCCCTGCGCATCGGCGGTGCGGTTCAACGACCGCTTGATCAGCCGCAGCCCGAACGGCGGCGCCTGCGCGATGCGCCGCGCCAACGCCAGCGTGGCCTCGTCCAGCTCGGCTTCAGGCACCACGCGGTTCACCATACCGATGCGCAGCGCTTCCTGGGCGTCGACCTTTTCACCGGTGTAGAGCATTTCCTTGGCTTTGCGCAGGCCCATCACCCAGGGGTGGATCAGCACTTCGGTGGCGGCGGCCGCAAGCGTGTGGCCGACCGGGTCGGAGAAGTACGCGGTGTCGGCGCACACGACCAGGTCGCACATATTGGCGATCATGAAGCCGCCGGCCACGCAGGCGCCCTGCACCTGGGCCACCGTGGGCTTGGGAAAGTCCCAGATGCGCAGGCAGTAGCCGTAGTAGCGGCGCGATTCATATTCCCAGCGTTCTTCCACGGTGAAGTCCGCGCGCTTGGCCTGCGCTTCCTTCAAGTCGTGGCCCGCCGAGAAATGCGCGCCGCGCCCGGCCAGCACCACCACCCGAACGGCGTCGTCCTGCTCGGCGCGGGTCAGGGCGTCGTCCAGCTCATCCAGCATCTGCTGGCTTTGGGCGTTGCGCGCGGACTCGCGCGCCAGGCTGATGCGGCAGACCGAGTCGTAGTGCTCGACGGCCAGGGTGGCGTATTCCATAGTCTCCTCGTCTCTTGCGGGGCCCGCGCTCGTGTGGCCCGGGTCGGTTGGGTTGCAGCGCTTGCACTGCATCGATTTGATTGAATTAACGCACCTGGAATCCTAGAATACAAAATATTCAATCAATTTTTCCCACAATATGAACAAGACGATGGCCACTGGCGGGACCCAAAGCATGCGCCGGGCCTTGGGGTTGCTGCGGGTGCTGGCGCAGCACCAGGAAGACGGCATTGACCTGCAAGGCGTCATGGCGGCAAGCGGGCTGGAGCGCTCAACTGCCCATCGCCTGCTGAGCTGCCTGCTGGAAGAGCAGTTCGCCGAACGCGACGGGCGCACCCGGCGCTACCGCCTGGGTGTGGATTCCATGCAGTTGGGCTTTGCCGCGCTGCGCCGCACGCCGCTGCTGGACGCGCTGCGCCCCTTCGCGCAGAAGCTGGCGCGGCTGTCGGGCGACACCGTGTTCCTGGTGATACGCCAGGGCGACTACGCGCTGTGCCTGCTGCGCGAGGCGGGTTCGTTTCCGGTGAAGGTATTCACCATCGACCAGGGCGAACGCCGACTGCTGGGCGTGGGCGCGGGCGGCCTGGCGCTGATGGCCAGCCTGGCGGATGAAGAGATTGCGTCGCTGTATGCGCGGCACGCGGCCAGCTACGCACAGATCGGCGTATCAAGCACTGCCCTGATGAAGGCCGTGAAGCAGACGCGCGCGGCGGGGTACTCCGAGATCGTGGACACGATCACGCCGGGCGTGTCGGGGGTGGGAGTAGCGTTTCCGGTGTCGGAACTGACGTGGGTGGCGTTCAGCTTCGGCGCCATCAGCAGCCGGCTGGATGCGCCGCGCCGCGCCAAGATGGGGGCACTGCTGCGCGCCGAATGCCTGGCCTGGGCGCAGGACTATCTGGGTCATGAATGAGGGACACGCGCCCCGCGTGGTGGCGGGGCGCGTATCTGGTCAAGCACTATCACTCGACTGCAAGCACATTCAGTCAGACAAACTCATTCAGCGAAATTCACGCGCTTGCTGCCGGCAACTTAAATGCGCTCGAAGATAGCAGCGATGCCCTGCCCGCCGCCGATGCACATCGTCACCAGCGCGTAGCGTCCGCCCACACGTTGCAGTTCATGCAACGCCTTGACGGTGATGATCGCGCCGGTGGCGCCAATGGGGTGGCCCAGGCCGATGCCGCTGCCGTTGGGGTTGACCTTGGCCGGGTCCAGCTTCAGTTCGCGCGAAACGGCGCAGGCTTGCGCGGCAAAGGCTTCATTGGCTTCGATGACGTCCAGTTGGTCCACCGTGAGGCCGGCGCGCTTGAGCGCGGCCTGCGTGGCGGGCACCGGGCCGATGCCCATGATGTCCGGGTCCACGCCCGAATGCGCGTAAGCCACCAGGCGCGCCAGCGGCTTGACGCCACGCTTGGCCGCCACCGATGCGTTCATCAGCACCACGGCGCCCGCGCCGTCGTTCAGGCCCGACGCATTGCCCGCCGTGACGGTGCCGTTCTCTTTCTTGAACACGGGCTTGAGCGCGGCCATGGTGTCGGCCGAGACGTCGCGGCGCACGTGCTCGTCGGTGTCGAACACGACTTCGCCCTTGCGTGTCTTCAACACCACCGGCACGATCTGGTCACGGAAATAGCCGGCGTCGATGGCGGCCGCCGCGCGGCGATGCGATTCCACCGCCAGCAGGTCCTGGTCTTGCCGGCTGATGCCGAACTTGGCCGCCACGTTTTCGGCGGTAACACCCATGTGCATGCGACCGAAGGGGTCGGACAAGGCGCCGGTCATCATGTCCAGCATGGTGCTGTCACCCATGCGGGCGCCCCAGCGTTGCGACGGCACGATGTACGGGGCGCGGCTCATGCTTTCGGCGCCCGCGCCGATGGCGATGTCGGCATCGCCCAGCATGATGGTTTGCGCGGCGGACACAATGGCTTGCAGGCCCGAGCCGCACAGGCGGTTGACGTTGAAGGCCGGCGTTTCCTTGGCGATGCCGGCGTTCATGGCCGCCACGCGCGACAAATACATGTCGCGCGGTTCGGTGTTGATGACGTGGCCCACCGCAACGTGGCCGACCTCGTCGCCCTTGACGGCGGCGCGTTCCAGCGCGGCACGGATGACGGTGGCGCCCAGGTCGCAGGGCGGTACATCTTTCAGCGCGCCGCCAAAGTCGCCAATGGCGCTGCGGACGGCCGACGCGACGATAACTTCATTCATGGTGTTTCCTCCTTGTGATGTTTTCCATCATACCGCCGGCCTAGCGCCGCCGCGCCGCAAGGAATTGGGCGACGGCATCCGCGTGCTCGTCGGTCTTGTGGGCCAGCGCCTGATACGCCGCCGACAATTCCAGCAAGGCGTCCAGCCGCGCATGCTGGCTTTCACGCAAGAGCCGCTTGGTCAGCCGCACGGCCTGGGGCGAATTGGCCGCCATGCGGCCCGCCAGCGCGCGCGCGGCGGGCAACAGCTCCACGGCGGGCACCACGCGCGACACCAAACCCCATTCCAGCGCGGTGGCCGCGCTGATGGCGTCACCGGTGAACGACATTTCGGCGGCGCGCGCCATGCCGATCAGGCGCGGCAAAAACCACGCGCCGCCGTCGCCGGGAATGATGCCCAGCTTGACGAAGCTTTCCGCAAACGTGGCGGCTTCCGACGCGATGCGCACGTCGCACATGCAGGCCAGGTCGCAGCCCGCTCCGATGGCCGGCCCGTTCACCGCCGCAATCGTCGGCACCTCCAGCGCGTGCAGCGCCAGCGGCAGGCGTTGTATGCCATGCCGGTATTCCTGGCGCAGTGCCACGCTACCCACCTCGGGGCCGATCTGCCGCTGCATCTCGTTGATATTGCCGCCTGACGAAAACGCCTTGCCCGCCGCGGTCAGGATCAGCACACGCACGGCCGGGTCGCGTTCGATACGCGCAAACACCGCCAGCATCTGGTCCACGATGTCGCTGCCGGTCAAGGCGTTGCGCGTGGCCGGGTCGTCCAGCGTCAGCGTGGCCACGCCGTCCGCGTCCAGCTCGAAATGCACGAGTTCCGTCATGTTGTGCTCCTGACATAAAAGTTCTTGGATCGCCTGCGCGCGCGGCGGCGAAAGCCATCAGCGTAGGCCCCGCGCCTGGGCATCGTCCAATATTAGTTTTTGGCTTGCTGATACAAGATCGGTATCGGAAATCACGAAAATAATATTGGACGCCTGTCTGCTCGCTCAGTGATAGTCGTTGGATGCGCCCGCCCCGGGCATGCCACCCCATTCGGTTCACCGCCATGATCGATACGCTGGAACTGACCACCATTCCTTGCGCCGACGAAGCCTTGCGCGCTGAGGTTCGCGCCTTTCTGGCGGACACGCTGGACGGCCTGGAACCCGACGAGCGCGCGCGCTCCTGGATGGGCTTTGATGCCGGCTTCAGCCGCCAGCTTGCCGAGCGCGGGTGGCTCGGCCTGACGCTGCCGCGCGAGTACGGCGGCGCCGAACGCGGCCACTTCGCGCGCTTCGTGCTGTCCGAAGAATTGCTGGGCGCGGGGGCACCGGTGTCGGCGCACTGGATTGCCGACCGCCAGAGCGCGCCCCTGATCCTGAAATACGGCTCGCCCGCGCAACGCGCGTTCTATCTGCCGCGCATCTGCCGCGCAGACGCCTTCTTCTGCATCGGCATGAGCGAGCCCGGGGCCGGGTCCGATCTGGCTGGCATTCGCACTCGCGCAGACCTGATCAGCGCCGAACGTGGCGGCTGGCGCCTGAACGGCAGCAAGATCTGGACGACCAACGCGCACCGCTCGCACTACATGATTGCGCTGGTCCGCACGTCGGGTACCGCCGAAGACCGCCATCAAGGCTTGTCGCAACTGATCGTGGACCTGTCGCTGCCCGGCGTGACCGTGCGCCCCATTCAAGACCTGACGGGCGATGCGCATTTCTCGGAAGTGTTCTTCGACAACGTCGAACTGTCTGCCGACGCGCTGATCGGGGAGGAAGGCGCGGGCTGGGCGCAGGTGAATGCTGAACTGGCCTTCGAGCGCAGCGGCCCCGAGCGCTTGTATTCCAGCATTGCGCTGCTGGAATGCTGGCTGACGCATTGCCGTGGCCTGTCGGACAACACCGCCAGCCGCGCCACGCTGGGCGCGATCCTGTCGCAGATGGCGGTGCTGCGCGCCCTGTCGCTGGCGGTGGCGGGCAAGCTGGCGGCCGGCGAAAGCCCGGCCACCGAGGCCGCGTTGGTGAAAGACCTGGGCACCGAACTGGAACAACGCATTCCGCAACTGATCGGCGATGCGCTGGGCCGCCAACCCGAGGTGCCGCCGCCCCTGCCGCTGCTGCGCACGCTGGCCTACCTGGAACAGATTGCTCCCACGTTTTCCCTGCGCGGCGGCACGCGCGAAATTCTGCGCGGCATCATCGCGCGCGGCCTTGCCCTTCGATAACTACTGGACGCCCCCCATGGACACCCTGCTTGGCGACGCCGCCGAACGCCTGTTCGCCCAGACCTGCACACCCGCGCTGCTGCGCGCCACCGAACAAGGCCAGCCCATCGACGCCGCCTGGCAGGCCTGCGAGGACGCGGGCTTCGCGGACGCGCTGGTGCCGGAATCGCAGGGCGGCGCCGGGCTTGCATTGGCCGACGCCTTGCCCGTGGCGCTGGCGGCGGGCCGCCACCTGTGCCCCTATCCCATCGTGCATACGATGCTGGCGCGCGCCTGGCTGGCGGCTGTCGGGCAAACACCGCATGCCCGGCCGGCGGGCGCCATCGCCATCGCGCCTGATGGCCTGGCCATTCATGGCAAGCGCATCACGGGCGTCAACGTGCCCTGGGTTCGCGTGGCCGCTTATGTGCTGGCAGAGATCAACGGGCAGGCCTGGCTGCTGCCCGTGCAGGCGGGCTGTGTGCACGACAACGGCGTGCATGGCGCGCTGGACGGCGAAGCATCGTGGTCCATGGCGGACGCACAATGCCTGGGCAGCGGACCGGCGCTGGATGCGCTGGCGGCCGTGGCCTACACAGGCTTGATGGCCGGTGCGATGGAACGGGTGCTGGACATGACGCTTGCACACGCCAACACGCGCACGCAGTTCGGCCGCGCCATCGGCCGCTTTCAAGCCGTGCAGCAGCAGATCAGCGTGATGGCCGAACAAGTGTGGGCAGCGCGCATGGGCGCCCAACTGGCGTTTCAAGACCGCGACGGCTTGCCGCAAGCCATGCTGGCGGCCGTGGGCAAATCACGCGCCAGCCAGGCGGCGCCGCTCGTGGCCGACATTGCGCATGCCGTGCATGGCGCCATGGGGATCACGGCGGAATTCGACTTGCAGTTGTATACGCGGCGCTTGCGCGACTGGCGGCGGGCAGCAGGATCAGAAACCTACTGGCATGAACGCATCGGCGCGCATGCGCTGGCCAGCAACGCCAGCGCGCTGGACACGGTGCGCACCACGCTGCAAGGCGCAGCCTAGGCGGGTGATACGAAACGCACGGTCCGGATGGCGACCGCGATAGGGTCCAAGTATCATCGAAGGCCTTTATTTCGCGCTACCCCCCGCCTTGGACCGCCCTCATGGATTTCCGTCATCTACAGCAATTCCTGGTGCTGGCCGACACCTTGAATTTTCACCGCGCGGCCGAAAAGCTGCACATGTCGCAGCCGCCGTTGTCGGTGTCGATCCGCAAGCTGGAAGAGAGCGTGGGCGTTGCGCTGTTCGTGCGCGGCCGCCAAGGCGTGCAACTGACCGAGGCCGGCCTGGCGGCGCTGGACGAAGCGCGCCGCGCCTTGTTCCATGCCGAGCAATTCCAGTTGGCCGCGCGCGCCGGCGCGGCGGGCGAAGGCGGCACGGTGCGCGTCGGTTTCGTGGGGTCGGCCACGCACGCCATCCTGCCGCGCGTGCTGCCCTTGTTCCGCCAACGCTATCCGGGCGTGACGGTGGTGCTGCGCGAAGCCACCTCCATCCGCATCATGCAGGACCTGGCCGACGACGCGCTGGAGGTCGGCATCGTGCGCGTGCCGGTGGCCATGGGCTCGAACGTTCGGCTTGCCCCCTTGACCACCGAGAACTTCGTGCTGGCCGTGCCCAAGGGCCATGCCCTGGCGCGCCGGGGCCGACTTCGGTTGGCCGACCTGGCCGACGAGGCCTTCATCATGTACACCGCGACCGAAGCCGCGGGCTTGCGCATGGCGGCCATCAACGCTTGCCAGTTGCGCGGCTTCACGCCCCGCATCACGCAGGAGGCGGTGCAGGTGCAAACCTTGTTGAGCCTGGTTGAAAGCGGGCTGGGCGTGGCGCTGGTTCCGGCCGGCGCCCGCCGCCATCCCAGCCCGAACGTGGTCACCAAGACCCTGTCCGATTTTCCCACCGACGCCACGATCGGCATTTCCCTGGCCTGGAATCCGGCTACCGAACGCAGCGCCGCGCGCAACCTGCGCGAGCTGGCGGTCCACGCATTCCGCCCCCGGCCAGCCAAATAACCGCGCCGCGCTTGCGGCAAGGTGGCCGGCAGGCTTAGGATGGAGCATGACCGCGCGGCAGCGCCCTGACCGTTATCGAAGGGTGCAACGCGCGGTCCGCGGTTGAACCTTGTCAGCGATACGGGAGCACATCGTGAAAACAGTGGCTGAGATTCTCAGGGAAAAGTCGAACCATTCCGTGGTGACGGTTTCACCGGATTCCTCGGTGTTCGACGCCATCAAGACCATGGCCGAACGCAGCATCGGCGCGGTGGTGGTCGTGGAAGGGGAAACGGTGCTGGGCATGCTCTCCGAGCGCGATTACGCCCGCAAAGTGGTCCTGCAGGATCGTTCGTCGCGCAGCACCAAGGTGCGCGACATCATGACCGACTCGGTCTATTACGTGGGCCCTAACGACACGCGGGAACACTGTATGGCCATGATGACCGAACGGCATTTTCGCCATCTACCGGTCATCGACAACGAAAAGCTCATAGGCCTGCTGTCCATCGGCGATCTGGTCAAGGACGTCATGAGCGAACAGAAGTTCATCATCCACGAACTGGAACGCTACATCAGCGGCGGCCACGCCTAGGGCGGCTTGGCGCAACCCCGCGCCAACGCGGCGCTGGCGGCTACCCCGCCGCCAGTATCCGCGCCGCCGGCACGATCAAGCCCATGCCGGCCGCCAGCAACAGCACGAACACCATGCGCTTGACGGTCTTCATTGACCCGGACGTGCTGAAGCGCCGCGCCGCCCACGTCACGACAATCACGACGGGCAGCGCGTACACGCTGAGCCAGAACGACGAGGCCTCGAATTCGCCCTGCGCCGTCACCAGCGTCAGGCGCACCACGGCATTCAGCGAAAACAACACCAGCAGGCTGTTGCGGATGGCCACCAAGGGCAAGGGCTGGCGATACAGGTGATACACCATCGGCGGCCCGGCGCTGGAGAACAGGCCGCCCAACACCCCGGATATGCCCCCAAAGAACCAGAAAGACGCCTTGGACGACAGGCGTTCCAGCGGTTTGGCGCGCGCCACCAGCAGCACGGCACAAGCCAGGATCGTGATGCCCAGCAGCAACTGCAACAACACCGTCATTGACCCGCTGATCCACGTCAACGCGGCAACGCCCACGCCCACGCCGACAAAGCTGGCGATCATGGCGGGCCGCATCAGCGACCAGTTCACTTGCGGCTTGGTCCGGGCCAGCGTGACGGCGGCATTCACCAGCGACAGCACGCTGACCACATTGGCCACTTCGGCCACCGAGGCCAACTGAAACACGCCGGACAGGCCCAAAAGCACGAGTCCGAACGCAAAGCCGGTCATGGTCTGGGCATAGGTGGCGAGCGCCACGCAGGCCAGAAACAGCAAGTGATGGGTGAGGGTCATGCGGAGGGATGGGGTGGAGTCGCGGCGATGATATCACCCGGGCATCGGCCGCTTTGGCCCCGGTAGCAGGCCAAAGACGGCCAGCCGCCGTCAACGCCGGGCACATATTGTCACAACCGGAAGCGTACCCGCACCCCGCGCGCGATGCCCTGCCGCTATCCTTCCCGCCCTGTCCCCCTGTCCGCTTTGCCCCGGCCAACCCCGCACAGAATGACGCCCAAACACACCACGATCAACACGGTCACGCTGACCTGCTCAACCTGCGGCAGCGCGCAGTTCACCAAGCTCGCCACCAACGAATACCGCTGCAATCACTGCCACGCGCTGACGCTGGTGGAAGACGACGTTGCGCAGCGGCTGGAGAAAATCCTGGCGGGCATGCAGCGGCCCGCGCCCCCCGCGCCGATCAAGCCCCGCGTGGTGGCGATCGTCGCGCTGGTGGTGGCGGCGGTGGTGGCCATTCCGCTAGTGGCGTCGATGTTGACATCAAGCCGCCCGTCGGCGCCTTACCGCGCGCAACCCGTCACGCCGCCCATCGATGCCGCCAAGGTCAAGCTGACGGACGTGCGCGAAACCCAGAAGCACGGGCGCAAGCAGTTGGTGATGATCATGCGCAACGAAACCGGCCAGAAGATCGACCCGCCCCGCGTCACGGCGACCTTCTACCAAGGCGACCTGACGCTGTCGTCCACATCGGCATCGCCGTCGGCGCGCTCGTTGCAGCCGGGTGAATACGTGCCCGTGCTGATCTCGGTACCGGACAAGGCCTACTCGCGCTACACGCTTGAGGTGGCCACGCCCAGGGCCGCGCGCGGCAAGAACAACCAGGTCACGCCCAGCAAGGTGCAACTGGTGAAGAACGACGGCGCCTACCGCCTGGTGGGCCTGGTGAAAAACGAGGGCGACGCGCAGGCCGGCAGCACGCAGATCACCGTCATGCTGTACGGCGAAGACGGCACGATGATCGGCACCGGCAACGGCTACGCCACGGCCAACCCGCTGGCGCCCGGCGCGCTGACGGCGTTCGACGTGCGCTGCGAAATGCTTGGCGACGGCAAGGTCGCGTCCTACGACTACATGGTGCAAAGTGAAAGCTGATCGTCGCGGCGCCCCGCCGCTGTCCTGGCCGGTCAAGGCCGTATCGGTTTTGATGACGCTGACGGCCGCCCAGGCTCCCTCAAGGGCGGAAATGCCCAAGGAGGCCGATTCCGCATCCCGCATCGTGCGGGTCAGCCCGGCGGAGGTGCGGGTGATCGACCATGTGCGCCTGACCACCGAAGAACTGCTGGACCCCGGCTTTGCGCTGTTCGATAACAAAGCGCTGACCTTGTCTCCGCCGCGCCGCCTGCTTGATGAAATCGACCGCCCGCTCATGTACACGGAAGTCGTCAACACCAGCGCGGACTACGTGGCCCTGTCGCCCAAGGCGCAGATCACCGTGTTCGACGGCTCGACCCCGCTGAAGGTTCGGCAGGACTGGACCCTGCCCGCCTATCTGTACCCGGGCGAGCGCGTGCCGGTGGCGCTGGTTGGCGGCGACTACGACCGCTATACCGAAGTCAAGACCGACTGGATGCCCGCCAAGCGCGCCGCCCTGCCCGGCCCCCGGCCCAAGCTGGACATTTCCGTCGACAACACCGAAGCCGGTGTCGGCACCGGCACGCTGAACTTCAGCTACCGCTACCGTTACAAATACGTCACCGTGACGGGCCGCGTGCGCAACGAGGACCAGGTGGAAGTGAACAACGTGCGGGTCTGGGTCAGCCTGTACGACGCCCAGGACAAGCTCAGCGGCGCCAGCTTCAAGGAACTGCGCCTGCCCAAGCTGCAACCGGGCGAGAGCGCCCCGTTCGAGGTCATCGTCAAGCAGCACGGCGGGAATTTTGCACGGGTGGGCGTGGTGTACGACGTGGCCGGGCGATAGTCGGCGTCTGGGCTGGCGTCTGTGCCGGCGTCTGTGCCGGCGTCTATGCCGGCGTCTATGCCCGGCGCCTGCCCGGACCCAGCATGGCGCCCGCCCCGTCTCCACAATGCAACAGCTATCGGCTCAGGTCTTATATAAGATATAAGACATTTGCTAGCGCCTTCTGTTGCCTCTACAATTCCGCCCGACAACCCTTCTTCCAACCCGACTTTTGAGCAGGCCTCACATGCTGGATAACTACCGCCAACACGTTGCCGAACGCGCGGCTCTGGGGATTCCCCCGCTGCCCCTGACGGCTAAACAAACCGCCGAACTGATCGAACTGCTGAAGAACCCGCCCGCTGGCGAGGAGCAGAATCTGGTCGAACTGCTGACCCACCGTGTGCCGGCCGGCGTGGACGATGCCGCCAAGGTGAAGGCGTCTTACCTGGCCGCCGTGGCGCTGGGCAAGGAAGCTTGTGCGCTGATCAGCCGTGCCAAGGCGACGGAACTGCTGGGCACGATGCTCGGCGGCTACAACATTGGCCCGCTGGTCGACCTGCTGGACGATGCGGAAATCGGCACCATCGCCGCCGATGCGCTGAAAAAGACCCTGTTGATGTTCGACGCCTTCCATGACGTGAAGGAAAAGGCCGACAAGGGCAACGCCAACGCCAAGTCCGTGATGCAAAGCTGGGCGGATGCCGAATGGTTCACCAGCCGTCCGGAACTGCCGGAAAGCCTGACCATCACCGTCTTCAAGGTGCCTGGCGAAACCAACACCGACGATCTGTCGCCCGCGCCCGACGCCACCACCCGCCCCGACATCCCGATGCACGCCCTGGCGATGCTGAAGAACAAGCGCGACGGCGCGGCGTTCGAACCGGAAGAAGACGGCAAGCGCGGCCCGGTCAAGTTCATTGAATCGCTGAAGGAACAAGGCCACCTGGTTGCCTACGTGGGCGACGTGGTCGGTACGGGTTCGTCGCGCAAGTCGGCCACCAACTCGGTGCTGTGGTTCACGGGCGAAGACATTCCCTTCGTGCCGAACAAGCGCTTTGGTGGCGTGTGCCTGGGCAACAAGATTGCCCCGATCTTCTACAACACGATGGAAGACGCCGGCGCGCTGCCGATCGAGCTCGACGTTTCCAAGATGGAAATGGGCGACGTCGTCGAACTGCGCCCGTACGAAGGCAAGGCGCTGAAGAACGGCGAAGTCATCGCTGAATTCGAAGTGAAGTCCGACGTGCTGTTCGACGAAGTGCGCGCCGGTGGCCGCATTCCGCTGATCATCGGCCGTGGCCTGACCAGCAAGGCGCGCGAAGCACTGGGCCTGGCCCCGTCGACGCTGTTCCGCCTGCCCAAAGACCCGGTCGATACCGGCAAGGGTTACACGCTGGCCCAGAAGATGGTTGGCCGTGCGTGCGGACTGCCGGACGGCAAGGGCATCCGCCCGGGTACCTACTGCGAACCGAAGATGACCTCGGTCGGCAGCCAGGACACCACCGGCCCGATGACCCGCGACGAACTGAAGGACCTGGCTTGCCTGGGCTTCTCGGCTGACCTCGTGATGCAGTCGTTCTGCCACACCGCCGCCTACCCCAAGCCCGTGGACGTCAAGACGCACCACACGCTGCCGGAATTCATCAGCACCCGTGGCGGCGTGTCGCTGCGTCCGGGTGATGGCGTGATCCACTCGTGGCTGAACCGCATGCTGTTGCCCGACACCGTCGGCACCGGCGGCGATTCGCATACGCGCTTCCCGATCGGCATTTCGTTCCCCGCCGGTTCGGGCCTGGTCGCCTTTGCCGCCGCCACCGGCGTGATGCCGCTGGACATGCCGGAATCGGTGCTGGTCCGCTTCAAGGGCAAGCTGCAACCCGGCGTCACCCTGCGCGACCTGGTCAACGCCATCCCGCTGTACGCCATCAAGCAAGGCCTGCTGACCGTTGCCAAGCAAGGCAAGAAGAACATCTTCTCGGGTCGCATCCTGGAAATCGAAGGCCTGCCGGACCTGAAGGTCGAGCAAGCTTTCGAACTGTCGGATGCGTCGGCTGAACGTTCGGCCGCCGGCTGCTCGGTGTTCCTGAACAAGGAACCGATCATCGAATACATCAACAGCAACATCGTGATGTTGAAGTGGATGATCGCCAACGGCTACGAAGACGAACGCACGCTGGGCCGCCGCATCAAGGCCATGGAAGCCTGGCTGGCTGACCCCAAGCTGCTGGAGCCGGACGCCGACGCCGAATACGCCGCCGTCATCGAGATCGACCTGGCCGACGTGCACGAGCCCATCGTGGCCTGCCCGAACGACCCGGACGACGTCAAGACGCTGTCGGAAGTTGCCGGCGCCAAGATCGACGAAGTGTTCATCGGCAGCTGCATGACCAACATCGGCCACTTCCGCGCGGCATCCAAGCTGCTGGAAGGCAAGCGCGACATCCCGGTCAAGCTGTGGGTGGCCCCGCCCACCAAGATGGACGCCACGCAGTTGACCGAGGAAGGCCACTACGGCGTCTTCGGCACCGCCGGCGCCCGCACGGAAATGCCGGGCTGCTCGCTGTGCATGGGTAACCAGGCACAAGTGCGCGAAGGCGCGACCGTCATGTCGACCAGCACCCGCAACTTCCCGAACCGCCTGGGCAAGAACACGAACGTGTACCTGGGTTCGGCAGAACTTGCCGCCATCTGCTCGAAGCTGGGCCGCATCCCGACCAAGGACGAGTACATGACGGACATGGGCGTCATCAACAAGAGCAGCGACCAGATCTATCAGTACCTGAACTTCGACAAGATCGCCGACTACAAGGACGTGGCGGACGTGATCGAGGTGTAAGCCTTGCACGCTAGCCAGGTGTCTTGACCTGCTTGCAGCAGGAACGACGGCCCCGGAGCAATCCGGGGCCGTTTTCTTTTGGGGCGGGTTTTGGAAGGCGCTCTTAACGCCCAAGCAAGCGTCCGAACAGGAAACTTTTCCCCCGATACGTTTTCATACAATCGCGGTACTTTGTGACCCTTGCCCCGGCGCAGCGATCCGTTCGCGCCATGACCCGAAGGAGGAAGCCCGCCAATGACCCGGCTTTTGCTGCCGCCGCTGCTACTGCTGGCGCTTGCCGGTTGCGCCACGGCGCCGCCATCCAACCCCGAGAACATTTGTGCGATCTTCCGTGAAAAGCCGGACTGGCACGACGCCGCCCTGAAGGTGCAAAAGAAATGGGGCGCGCCCGTGCCGGTGCCCATGGCGATGATGTATCAGGAGTCCTCCTACAAACAGGACGCCGTGCCACCCCGCTACTACTTCCTGGGCTTCATCCCCTGGGGCCGCGTCAGTTCCGCGTACGGCTACGCGCAAGCCAAGGACGAAACCTGGGCCGACTACAAGCGCGAAGCCGGAAGCTGGGGCGCCAGCCGCGACGACTTCGCCGACGCACTGGACTTCATGGGCTGGTACATGAGCAAAAGCCAGCGCATCAACGGCGTATCCAAATGGGACGCGTACGCCCAATACCTGAACTACCACGAAGGCTGGACGGGCTACCGCAACCGCAGCTACGACCGCAAGGCATGGTTGAAAACGGTATCGCTGAAGGTCAAGGCGCGCGCGGAGAAGTTCACGTCGCAATACAAAAGCTGCGAAGCGGATCTGACGCGCGGGGGGTGGTTTTGGTGAGGAAAACGCGCCCGCCTCCCTGGCATTGAATTCTATACAAAAATTTGTATAATCGCCGCATGAGAGTCCTCAAACTCGTCACCTTTTTGGGTATGGCACTTGACGAACTGCGGGCCTTTCCACTGCATGCACGACGCGACGCGGGGCATCAGATAGATCAGGTACAGCGCGGCTTGGAGCCGGACGACTGGAAGCCCATGACAACGATCGGACCCGGCGTCCGCGAAATCAGGCTTCGGGAAGAGTCGGGTGCGTTTCGCGTGATATACGTCGCAAAGTTTGCTAAATCCATCTACGTCTTGCACTGCTTTCAAAAGAAGGCGGCGAAGACAGGAAAAACCTACCTGGATCTGGCTGCCAAGCGATACCGCGAACTGTTGAAGGAGCTAGGCCAATGAGCAAGCAACAATTCACCAGCGTGTGGGATGCCATTGAAGACACTCCCGCCGAAGCTGAAAACATGAAACTGCGCTCCGAACTGATGGTGGCGCTGAAAAATCACATCGCTCGTTCTGAAATGAGCCAGCAACAAGCGGCGCAACTGCTGGGCGTCACGCAGCCGCGCGTGTCGGATCTCATGCGCGGGAAGATCAACCTGTTTGCGTTGGATGCGCTGGTCAATATGGCGACTGCTGCGGGCCTGCACGTGCAGATGACGATTCAGGAAGCAGCGTGATCCGCTGTTGATTTTCTTATCCCCAAAAACAAATCCCGGCTTCGTGCCGGGATTTGTTTTTGGTATGCCGGCCGAAGCCGGCCGCCTCGATCAGAAGTCCATGCTTGCCGAAAGCAAGAACGTGCGCGGGCCACCGAGCACCAGGTAGCCGTTGCCGGGGTAGCCGCCCACCGAAGACCAGTAGTTGCGGTTGGCGATGTTTTCCACGCGGGCGCGCAGGGTGACCAGATGGCCGCCTACGTCTGTCATGTAGCGCACGCCGGCGTCAAAGCGGGTCCAGCCGGGGACTTTGAGCGTGTTGGCGTCGTTGGCATAGGACGAGCCGGTGTAGACCATGCGGCCGTCCACCGCCAGGCCTTGCACGCCGGGGATGTCCCATTCCACGCCCATGTTGGCCTGGAAGCGCGGCACGCCGATCACGCGGTTACCGTCCAGCGAAGCCGTGCCGGTCGAGCGTTGCTCGGCATCCAGCCACGTCAAGCCGCCCAGCACACGCACGCTCTTGATGGGTTCACCGTACACGGTCAGTTCCACGCCTTGGTGG